>JBLGAM010000005.1:0-67599 GCA_047612305.1 Planctomycetota bacterium
AAGAGCAATAAAGCATCGTGACTAAGTGCTGCCAAGTATCGAAACATTTGTAGTAGCGATCAGACTGATGCTTGGACTTTACTTTGAAAACTAGCGAGCGGTCAATCAAAGAAAGTATCTGAGAAAATATCGGCTGTCCGAAGAAATGTGTATTTTTCATCCGCTGTATTTATTGGTTGTGGTAAACTGAAAATACAGAAAAGGGGAAGCTTCTCAAACGAAGCTTCCCCTAAATTTTAAACCGTTTCTCGGACAGTAGTGATTTTGAACATAAAAAAACCTCTTTTGTTCATAAGAAAATAAATTGGAAAACAAGGGTGATTTGGCTGAGGGTAAATTTTCTCCATAGTATGTTCTAAATAAAATCCTTCCTTTTTGAGTCTAACTCTTTTTCTTAATTCACTGAGAGTAGAAGCTTTAGTATCTTTGCTTGAAACTAGTCAATAGTTGAGCCAAATAGATTTTCTAAGGTAGCTTTTCCAGCCTTTGCAGGCTTACTTATTTTCCAGAATTCCAGGCCTCAAAATCTCTGGGTTCGCCGTTCGGATCTACGCTTTCAAGTTCGCAATTCTGAGCTTTCCATAGAAGTGTTTTAAAGCCAAGCCAACACTAAGAATTTGGCACTTTCCTTCCCTTTTTGGGATTCCGCTCATGCTATAAGTCGATAGCTTTATAGAAAGAAAAGAAATATTCCGTATTGCTACTTTTATACTTTTCTTTATTGAAGTTGGCTTGTGAATTTTCTTCATCCAGTTGAATTTAAACAAGACTCTCTTTTCTATCTCAAAGGATCAAATGACTTTTTCAGTGCACTGTTGAATTCAATATATATATATATATATATTGAATTCAACAAAAAAACGAAATAAAATTTTAAATCTACTAAAAACCGCTTGATTCTTTCTTCTTTTGTATCTGATACATTTTAGCTAAATATATAGATTCAATGTTTTATTGAGCTAAGTTTAGAGAAAGCGAAAAATTTTTCCTGCTTCGAACAAGTTGAAAATCAGCTCAGGAAAATTTCCTCTGGGGCTGTTGGTTTTGTTTGCCAAATACAACTGAATTTTGTCTGGCTCAATTTAAAAATCTACTTCAATTTTGACTTGACTTTCAGGTTAGACAAAAATCAATAAGACTAAAAATTCTATCGAAAGTGATTACATCTCACCTTTTTTTCCAACCTATAGAATTGAACTAGAATATTTATTTGTAGAGGGTTTGGAGGGGATTCATCTAAACCTATCTCCTCAATATTACTTTATGATACTCTCGATTTGCACCCCAAGCAATTTCAATTGTATATACTCCAGAAGCTTTTCCTTCAAAGTAATTGCTAAACTGAGTACTAATTTCTTGCATTTGATCTTTTTGAATTAATTCAAACTGACCCGTTGGGGAAATCACACGTAGTGTTAAAGATTCATCCCTATAAGTAGATGGGTCAAGTATTTTTATATTAAATGAATCCCCTGTTGTAGGATTTGGGAATACCTTCCACTTTGAAGTCCCAAGAATAGGTTCTACTTTGATTGACTTGGTGTTACTATAAGTAAACTCTCCATTGAAGTCATATTGTTTTAAGCGGTAGAAGATATTACCTCCACCTACTGGTAGCATCATATCCGAATAGTTATACTTTACTTCTGAGTCGGAAAATCCGGATCCAGCTACTTCAGCTATAGCTTCCCATTCCTTTGCGTTGTCCACAGCGCGTTCGATTTCAAAATGGGAGTTTTCCCATTCTTTGGCTGTAGCCCAAGAGAGTTCGCCTGTTCGGGCCTGAGGATTATAATTACTATTGAAATAGAGGTATTCTATTGGAAGGATTCTGGCGGTTTCATATCTAACAATAACTACACCTTTTGCTCCTATGCCTCCGTTTTGAGAACTACCGGAATGACCGCCGCCGCCGCCACCTGATCCAGGTGTTTGACCTTCCTGACCTGATGTATTAACTCCTCCATTACCCCCTGAATTAGTACTTCCTCCAAGTGATATAAAGTTATCCTTACCACCACCACCACCACCGGCACTGAAGAATCTCAATCCGTCAAATTGATTGTATTGAACACCATTTCCACCATTTCCACCTCTTTCCGATATGTTTCCATTATTGCCTGTTGAGGAAGCGCCTCCTCCCCCTCCTCCAGAATGTTCGTTTCCATTACCTCCACTTCTTCGACCTCCTCCACCATTATTACTTGGATGAGAAGCTCCTCCTCCAGATCCATTGTATGAGGTTAATACCATTATATTGGTTTCGTTGGACGTGGACGATGTATTTCCAGAGTTACCATTCCCAGAGTTATTTCCTCCACCACCACTATCAGAGCCACCACCACCGCCACCAGCCGCAGTTATTCTGTAAATGCCGCCTGCAGATGTATGGTAAGTGTTACTAGAATTAAATACTGAGACTTCTCCAGAGCCTCCCCTTTCGTCTCTGTCTGTGGAACCAAGTCCTCCTTCACCAATTGAAATTTGAAAAGGAGTATCTGATAGTAATCCGAATACAGCTGCCTGTTCTATGTTCACAAATGTGTTAACGATACCGCCGCTTCCTCCACCGCCTCCACTATGGTTACCACCTCCGCCGCCTCCACCAATAGCTAAAACTTCAAACTCAAGAAGGCCCTTAGGTGCATTCCAAGTGCAATTATCAAAAAATTCAATAATTACAACTCCTGTAACGGAGCCATCATCAAGGTATCTCGAGCATCCGGCTGGGGGAACTACACTAGGACAAGTGTAAGTCAAAATTATTTGCCCATTACCACCTTTTCCTCCAGTTCTTGTCCCAGATCCATTTCTGGTAGCTCCTCCTCCTCCTCCGCCTGGTTCTACGCCAGGATCTCCATTTCCAGAATTACTTTCTTGTCCATTACCGCCGTTTCCACCACCAGCTCTTGCTACGCCACCATCTGATCCCTTATCTCCATCTTCACCATCTCTACCATCACCATCTGGACTTGCAGATGAGCCTCCTCCTCCTCCGTCATTACCTTTTCCTTTACCGCCTTTACCGCCCTCGTATCTTATTGTACCAATTCCATCATTATCCTTTCCCCCTTTTCCTCCTTTATCTTCATTATTTTCAACAGATTCACCTCCTTTAGCCAGAACGACTGCATTCGAAGAATTGGAAGATGTTGAAAGCCAAGAATCCTGTCCATCATCTTCTGTATCACTACCTCTTCCTACGAAAGCGGTGTAGGTAGTTCCCGGCGTTACCGTGATTGTGCTTTCAGAATAGGCGCCGCCACCGCCACCGCCACCTTCACCATTACTTGTTTGTGTGCCCCCTCTTCCTCCAGCTCCCCATACTTGGACACGTATAGAAGTGACGCCAGATGGGATAGTGAAAGATTCCGTTCCATTAGATGAATAGATAACAGTGACGGGCTGCCCTGGAACACATTGACTATAGGCTATATTGTCAATTATGAAAAATAGTAAAGCAAATAGCAGGATTTTAACCCTTCCATTAAAAATAAAGGTGCTTTGGAAATTTACGAAAATGAATGAAAATATATTTTTCATGAGAAAATTATTTGACCAGAAAGACGGTGGAATGCCTAAGTGGTTATTCAATAGGGTGTTGAATACAATGCGAAGCTAATGATATTTAAGTGAGGTTTATCTTTTTTCAGTAAAAAAACACTTTTTAAATACAATAAAACACTTTTTAAATACAAAAATTGTTATTTAAAATCGGGTTGTTTGATGAGATCGAGTCAGTTTCAAATATAAAAAAGCCCTTGAAATGTTTAAATCAATTCTTTTGTTGTTTTTTTCAGCAAAACGATTGTCAATTCTTAATGATCGAAAACTCTGAATCGGCTCGGGTGCGCTTCAAGTATTTAATGAGAAATTTGCTTGACTTTTTGGAAATTATGTTTTTCAAAAAAAATTCCAAAACCCGTCCGAGCTACATTTTCTGTTTTTCCAGTAAGATTTTTCTCATTGGGCACCAGACGCTAGTACATCGGGCGGAGGATAAATTCGTCCGTGGGGGAACTTGCCATCCAGCGAAAGTTCCGTATTAATGTATTCATTAATTTTTTTGAAGATTCCGAGATTAACTAATCAACGTTTAAATAAATATAATTTAGTTTAAGTAAAAAAAAGAAACGACTCACTAAAATCACTCTAGACGCCAGAGGAAGGTTAGAATGATTTTTGCCTTTCATATGATGGGCGTGAGACAGATTGAAAACAAGCATTTGTATTTAAAATCTTACCGAATCCCAAAACTGGCAATAAATCTTCTGTAAGTAGAGTTGGTGATTTTCAGGAATCTATCGTTTTAATATCAACTTATGGTACTCTCGATTGATTTCCCAAGCTATTTCGACAGTATATATTCCCTAAGTCTTCCTTGAAAAAACCTGTTGTGTTTGGCTGTTCAGTCGAAAAATGTCTGCAATTTGAAGTGTATTTACTTCTACGGTGGCAGAGATAATTCGAAGAAAAATCAACTCATCACCATAGCTTACGGGATCTAAAATTTCGATCTTGATTAGGTTTCTCCGAGTAAGGTTTGGAAAGACTTTCCAATAAGTAGTACTGAATATTGGGTCTACTTGGATTGCTCTCGTTTCACTGTAGCCATAATTCCCATCAAAGGCTATTTGCTTCAAACGGTAGAAGATATTTCCTCCAGCTATGGGAAGGTCAGAATCTCTAACATCATATTCCACCAAACCATCCGAATGGCTTAGTCTTCTTATTTCGCCTATTTCTTCCTAGAATGGGACTGTATTTATAGATCGGTCAACATGAAAATGAGAATTTCACCATTCCTTTGAGGTAGCGCACGCTAAATCATTTGACCGGAGGAAGGATTTGTATTCTGAATTAATGCTACCGCAAGCCTTACACAGCTGTTTTGAAGATAATCTTCCGCGAACCGGGCAACTTCAGTTTTTACATGACAATGATCCGGAATTCATTGAAAAGAACCTTAAAAAGAGCCTGAAATCTTTGAATATCGACGATTGTAATACACCAACCTATTCGCCACAATCCAATGGAATGTGCGAAGCATTGAATGGGACCTTTAAAAGAGATTATGTCTATGAAAGCTGTCTGGATTCCGCACAAATCGTACTACAACAAATCCATCAACGGGTAGAAGAATACAACACATTTGCTCCCCATTCTGCCTTAAATATGAAAACACCAAATGAATATTATAACTTTAAAATCGCAGCGTAACTAGTCATACTTTTAAGCGGAAAGAGCATCCTCAATACCACCATTTCCTCCTGAACTACTGCTACCTCCAAATCCTATTTCGTCATCCTTACTTCCGCCACCGCCTCCGGCTCCGAAAAAACGATTCAATGTGATATCGAAATCCGAAAACTGTCTTCCGTTTGCGCCATCTCCTCCGTCATCATCATTTGGTGCATCTTGTCTATCATTACCACTGAGACCTCCTCTTCCTCCTCCGGAGTGATTATCCTCATCTCCGCCATCTCTATCAGGGCCTCCACCACCTCCAGAACCTCTGAAATTTATACCCGAAACTATTGAAAAGCCTGTTGTTCCGGTATTGAAGCTTGATGCTTGGCCATCATTTCCATCTTCGGCAGAATTATCATCAGATCCACCACCGCTGCCAGCTATGATTTCATAATCACCTCCAAAATCAAATCTGGATTCATCACCATCTTGTCCTTTATCATCTTGATTAATAGACTCCACACCACCATTTCCAATAGAATAGGAAGTGCCTGCTGGAATACCTGAACTATTTATTCCTTCAATATTTGCTCGTGCATGAATTGCTCCGCCTCCACCACCGCTACAAATGGCTAATACTTCAAATTCTAATAAGCCTTCCGGTGTATTCCAGGTACAATCTGCCGTAAATTCAATAATAGTTGTTCTTGAAATAGATCCATCATCGATTACATTTGAACAAGGGGAGGAGATAGGACAAGAATAGGAGATAATCACCTAGCCGTCTCCGCCAGCTCCTCCTGCACGATTTGTGTTATTATTTTCATCACCACCACCCCCTACTCATGGGGATGATCCATTTACAGCGTCTCCATTGTTTCCACCGTCTCCTCCATTTCCACCTTTCGTTATTTTACCACCTGATTGACCTGAGCCATCGGTTCCATTTGAAGTTGAGTTGGCAGAAGAACCGCCACCTCCACCACGTCCCCCCAGAGGAGGTAATTCTACTGGCACCGTTTCCACCTACATATTCGATTCTCGATGCATTTAAAGTAGCCTGAACTCCCGTGTAGTTATAGAGAGCTCCACCCAAAGCCTCATTAGTTTGATTGTTTGATGCAGTTTCTCCTCCTAATGCTACAACTAATGAACTATTGATAGGGAGACTGCTGTCTCTAGTAATGTAGGCTGCTTCACAGTTAGGGGTATTGTTAGAATTTCCTGTGGCTCCTTGACCAATATAAACTACTAGTGGTTCGCCGGGAGTTACATTCAAAATTAGTTTAGAGTAGGCTCCACCACCCCCTCCGCTATTGGTGGTGGAGGTGGTGGAGGGGATTCATCTAAAACTACCTCCTTAAAATCAACTTATGATACTCACACTTTTTACCCCAAGAAATCTCTAGTGTATAGACTCCTGCTGCTTTTCGTTTGAAATAGTCTCTAGCTTTTTGACTTAATTTTTGTTTATCAGCCACTTGAATCAACGAATAGCTACCGCTAGGAGCTATAATTCGTAAAGTGAGGAATTCATCTCTATAATCAGTAGGATCTATAAGTTCAATGGTAAGTCTATTCCCAGTGGTTTGATTTGGGAATACCCTCCAGCTTTTGCTTCCTGCTACCGGATCGAGCTGGATGGATTTGGTATCTGAATAAGCGAAAGTTCCATCAAAATCGATTTGTTTTAACCGATAGAAAATATTTCCTCCTGCGAGGGGAAGATTTAAGTCTTGCAATTCATATTCAATAGGTCCATCTGAGTAGCCAGCGCCCTCTATCACTGCGATTTTTCCCCAAGTGGTTACATTATTTACAGAGCGTTCTACCTCAAAGCGATCATTTTCCCATTCCTTAGCAGTGGCCCATTTGAGATTTGCAGCTCTTCGAAAAGAATTGAATTCTGCTTCAAAAAAATCATAATCAACAGGTAGTATTCTACAGCCTCCATAATAAGCGGGAGAGGTGGCTACATTTATATTTGGGTCAGAACTTTCAGAAGGGAAGCTGCCAGAGCATACTTCGAAGATACTCGATCCTGTGACATCTAACCCACTTCTCGAGCCTTTAGAAAAGTCTCCTTCTACAAGCACCACCGAAGATTGTGAGTTTGTCCATTCGGTTGAGTAGTTATTGTCAAATGTTAAATTTCCTACAATCGAAAAACTAGAACTGTTTTCCAAAGCAACTGAAGCACCACCTCTCACTTCCATATTTCCTTCGATAGTAACTTGAGAATTGTTCGTTGCTGTCAAGATACTAGAATTGCCAGTGACCGTCAAATCTCCTCTAAATAGACTTTCTGAATCATCAGAAAACTGAAGACCTGGGGTGCCCCCATTTGTATTTATTGATACATCTTCGGTTACTGCCAAAGAAGAACCATCATTAATGGCAACTACCGCCTGATTATTTAAATCCATATCGCCACCAATTTCGATTTCCCCATCCTGATTGGAAATCAGACTTGCTTGATTATTAAGTCTGAGATTTCTATCAATATTCATTGATGATTGATCGTTCAGCGTTAGTGTCGCTTGATTTGTCAATTCTAAATTGTTACCAATAATTAAAGAAGACTGATCTTCCAAGGTTAGGTTGGCACCATTTGAAATATTGAGATTATCTGAAGACTCTAAAAATGAATTACCTTGTAAATTCAAGCTGGGGGTATTTCCTGTTATCAGGATATCTCCACCAGAATTTATTCCTGATGTGCCCGTAAAATTTAACGTCGAGCCATTTCTAATTATAAAATTTTGATTATTAGAAGTTTCAAAAATGGTGCTCGTTAGTGCGTTGAAATTCAAAGCACCATTACCGTCTACAATGACCCGGTTGGAAGTAAATAAAATAGTACCGTCCGCCTCGAATTGGGCAGATTGAGTGACGTTGATTCTCCGATCCACTTTTATAGCTAAATCTCCAAAAATCGATAAATTAATGTTTCCATCGACATTAAAATCGCGACCAATTTCTAGCGTTCCAGAACCACTGATCGTTAAAGACTTATTGTTAAACCCAGTTACGCTGAGACTTCTATTGATTGAAAGAGTTCTATTCGCTGCAATCTGAATTGTTACTTGATTGTTGTTTCCAATAGTTAGTTCATTGGGTCCTGTTACGTTGTGATTGATGATCACTATAACTGGGCAGGGTCGATTATTGGTGGCTACTGGCGGGGTATTGGGTATAGCACCTCCACAACCTGCCGTGCCAGTAATAGTCCAAGTTGAGGCAGTATTCCAGTTTCCGTTAGCATTAGAAGTGTAGGTCTGGGATTTTACTTCTGCACCGATGAGAACAAAAAATAGTAACAGGAACGATATTTTAATTGAGAATTTTTTGGTCAAAACAGCCTAAGTTTTAGGTCATGAATTCATTAATTTCGGTGGATATACCAAAAAATTGAAATTTGCATATTAAAATCTTGCCAAAATTCTACTATCATATTATTACTTAATTTGTTGGGTTTCATCTGTCAGAAAAAACATAAATCATGATTTTACACTGAATTCCAAAGCTTAAATCTCCTCGGGCTCATTGCAGAATAAGGTATTTTTTTTTCCAATAACCCACTGAAATCCTACAAAATCAACTTAAGATCATCGCTAAAACTACCTGATCTTAATCAAAAAACCAACCCCGACTTTTTAGCCGGGGTCTATATTCTCTATTTCCGGAAGGAAAAATTATCCATTCATACTTATCAAAAATTCCGCATTATCTCGGGTTCCTTTCATACGATTAAGTAAGAATTCCATAGATTCCTGAGAGTTCATGTCGCTCATCAATTTTCTTAGAATCCATACACGCTGCATTTCTTCTTTGTCCATCAGAAGATCCTCACGACGAGTACCTGAGTTAAGCACATCGATAGCAGGATAGATTCTTCTGTTGGAAAGCTTACGATCTAATGCAAGTTCCATGTTACCGGTTCCTTTGAATTCTTCAAAAATCACTTCATCCATTTTAGAACCTGTTTCGACAAGTGCAGTAGCGATGATAGTCAAAGAACCTCCATTCTCCACGTTACGTGCTGCGCCGAAGAAACGCTTTGGCTTGTGAAGCGCATTAGCATCCACACCACCGGAAAGAATCTTTCCAGAGCTTGGTACCACAGTATTGTGTGCTCTTGCAAGTCTGGTGATAGAATCCAAAAGGATCACCACATCATGACCTACTTCTACCATTCGCTTTGCTTTTTCTAAAACGATGTTAGAAACTTTCACATGTCTATCGGCAGTCTCGTCAAATGTGGAGGAGATCACCTCTGCATTTACCGAGCGAGCCATATCTGTCACTTCCTCAGGTCGCTCATCGATCAATAAAATCATCAAGTGAACTTCAGGGTGATTTTTGGTGATTGCATTTGCAATCTGCTGTAGCAATACCGTCTTACCGGTTTTTGGTTGAGCTACGATCATTCCTCGTTGACCTTTTCCGATAGGAGCAAATAGGTCAACAATTCTAGTAGAGAATTTATCTCCTGTGGTAGAGAGGTTTAATCTTTCTTCCGGGAAGAGTGGAGTCAGGTACTCAAATGGTACCCGATCTCTGATTTCGTCGGTAGTTTTACCATTTACTGTGGAGATTTTCAAAAGGGCAAAGTACTTCTCACCTTCCTTTGGTGGGCGAATAGAACCTTTGATATGATCACCAGTCTTCAGACCAAATAGTTTTACTTGGCTAGGCGATACATATATATCGTCAGGAGAGGCAAGGTAATTATAATCCAAAGATCGAAGGAAGCCGTATCCCTCTTGCATCATTTCCAAGACCCCTTCATTATCTATGACTCCATCAAATTCTCTTGGATGTACATAGGTTTTTTTCCGGTTTGCATGAGGTGTTACCTCCGCAGCTGGTGCCATTATCTCATCCTGGGATGTCAAGTTTCTTCGTTTTGGAAGCTCTACTTCCTTTTCAGGCTGGATATTTGGTGATTCGGATGATGACTCTGGGGCCGGAGCAGAATTTGATTCTTCCTCAAAAACCTTTTTTCGAGGCCTAAAAAGTTTTGGTTCTTCTGTTGAAACTTCCTGACTGGCTTTTCTTACAGGTCTTTCTTGAGCTGGTTCTCGTTTCCACTCTTTAGCTTCTTTGGGAGCAGGTTCTGATATCGCCTCTGATTTCTCGATAGGAGCGGCCGCAGGAATTTCTGTTACGTTCTGTCGTTTAAACTTAGGCTTGTATTCAGGTTCTTCAATTGGTGCTGCAGTTGCTACTGCTGCCGCTTGTTTTTTTACTTCGGCAGGTTTGGGTTTTTCAGCTTCAGCTTCTGGACTGGATTCTACGATTGAGGGCTTCTTTTTTGGCAAGGCCTGTTCTGGTGTAATTGCCTGCTGATCTAGGATAGCGTATACGAGGTCGTCTTTTTTGAGGGTTTTATGGCCTTTGACACCTAATTCCTCAGCGATTTCCTTCAGCTCAGACAGTAATCTGATTCTGAGTTCTTCTATGTTGTACATAAAGAGATGATGAAATAAATAGTATTATAAAATGCGGTAATTGGGATTGTGAATGTTTTTCTGAGCAAAAAAGATCTGCAGGAAATATTCAAACCAAAGCGGGTTGGTCTGCTCACGCACGGTGATATCACAATATTAACCTATGGATTTGGATTTAGCAAATTTATATTTTGTAGCTAAGGCTGATCCGCCTAGGATAATACTTGTCTAAGGATAGTCATTGACTTCCAGACCCCTGGGTTTTCCAGATGCTCACTATAGAAATCCAGCAAATGGTCCAGCAGCTTTCTTCGCAGCTTAAGATTTATTTTCTGATCGCAGGAATACGCTTTTAGCATTAAATCTTCCAAGAAAAACCTCACATCGTTAAGTTCTTGGGGGGTAAAGGGTTGGGAACGGCTTTCATCTAAATACCCTTGTGCCCGCTCAGGTGCAAAGCCTAAATACCCAGCCAATTCGATTAAAAATGCTAATGGAAAGAGGTCAAGCTTGGCCTCAGGATGGTTAAGCTCATGTACCGAACTTTCCAAAAAGTCAAAAAGACTTTCATTCTGGTAGTTTTCATAGATGGATTTAGCAATCACCTCTGTGACAAAAAGCGCAATGCCTGTTCGGCTAAACTCAAATGAAATCAATTGATTGTTGTGTGATAGTCTTGCCTCGGAGATTCGATTTAGTCCTGCATTGGTTTTATCATAGACTACCATGTCTAGACAAGTGAGCGGTTGGTATAGTGCCATTTTACTTGATTTGGATTGAGTTCTGACGCCATTGATGAGGTAAGACTTCAGACCAAGCTCTCTGGTAAAGATCTTTACGATCAGACTTGTTTCCTTGAATTTTATTACATTGAGTACGATTCCTGATGTCTTCTTAAGCATAGCAAAGGTGAGAAAAGCTGACGATGGCCTCAATCATTTTTTCCATAAAAGCATTTTCTACATCGTGCCTCATAGCTTTCTTTTTCTCCCAGTTGCACTTGCTTTTTCGTATCGGTTAGGCGATAAGAAAAAGCAGCGAGATCTCCACACTTCATACAGATCGCATTTACTTTGGTCACGTATTCAGCGATAGCCATTAACTGGGGCATAGGATCAAATGGATTCCCTGCGAAATCCATATCCAACCCTGCCAAAATCACTCGTTTTCCTGAATTTGCCAGTTTTCGAGCCACAGATACAATTTGGTCATCAAAAAATTGAACTTCGTCGATTCCGATCACATCACAGTCGCTACTCATTAATAAGATGTCATCTGCAAAATTGACTGGCGTAGACCGGATGGAGCTTTCATTGTGGGAGACCACATCTGATTGGTGGTAGCGTGTATCGACAGCTGGTTTGAAGATCTCTACTTTTTGCTTAGCAATCAGGGCTCGGTTGAGTCGCCTGATCAATTCTTCCGTTTTTCCGGAAAACATAGATCCGCAAATCACTTCAATCTGCCCTTTTTTCTCAGGGTTTCTATTTCTTCCTAGGGATGGTTCTATAAACATCGATATGCTATTCGCTGTAGCTAATATGTGGAAATTTATTTGGCTCGGCCACCCGTACTTTGATAGCTCCTTTTTGCAGAATGACTTGACATGCTAAACGTTCGTTAGACTTTAAACGACCTTGAATATGAAATACTTTTTCCTTATCGGTCAATTCAGAAAGATTTTCGATTCCTTCCAAGACTATAAGTTTGCAGGTAGTACATCGCCCTTTTTTGCCACAGGCATGCATCCAATCCATGCCACTTTCATGGATAATTTCAATAACTTTACTCGTAGAAGGAGTCAAATCAATCGTAAGATTAAATAGATTTTCTATGACGATTTTAGGCATTTGTTCGTTCGAATTTGTAAACGCTATATTTTAATGACAATTCAAATTAACAGTAATTATTTAGAAAAGTACGCGAATGACTACGCTGCGGTCGTATGCGAAAAGGCTTTCTCGTCAAGACAATTCATTACAGGACAGGATATCATCCACTTAACGGATAGTATTCAAGTCAATTTTTTTGTCATAAAACGAATATTCGAAATTTGGCAGGGTGAACTGGAAAAATTGAAGAGTAGCCCATACTTTGACTACAGAGATGTGGCGGTCCATGAGGCCCTGACTCAATTTATGAATGTACTTTCAAGACGAATAAAAGTAGAAAAATCTAATCTTGAACCTTTGGTAGCTCAAGCGGTGTCAGAGGCGATAAAGTTAGCTGTCGATCCAGTGAGCTTCTATCAAAATGAAATTCAAAAAGCTCCTCAGGGAATGATCAATGAATTCCTCAGTGAGCATAAAAAGTATTTCAAATGGCATCTGCCGGTGATCTCATTTCTGATCGATAAAACAGGCTTTGGCCATGATCAAAATGCATATCTAAAAGCAGTAGCTACAAACTACCATGTCATCAAAGATTCATTAGTATCTAAGAATTTACTTTTGGCTACTCTTGGTGAGATCAATGCGTTTGATCTGGATAGTTATTTGATAGAGGTTGAGATTGAAGAGCCTAAAACTGAAATTCGGAAATCTGAACTAGAACCTACGCAGGAGCGGGAGGTTTCTTTTTTCGACAAGATTGAACAAAAGTCTGATAGAATAGAAGAGCCGATTTCTGAGAGTAGTAGCAAGCCAATTGTAAAGGAGGAGTCCAAAAGAGTCAGTTCTGGGATGCTGGATGTCACCAGCCTTCAATCCAGATTCGAAAAAGAATCGTATAAAGGAATGAAAGGAGTCATCGGCGAGCTTTCCGAAAGTTTGGCAATCAACCAGCGGATCATGTTTTCCAAGGCTCTTTTTGAGGGGAATTCTGATCTTTTAATGCATGCTTTGAAATTGATAGATGAAAGTGGGTCCTTCACTAAGGCGGTTGACCTGATTAATAAGCGTTATGTGGATGAACTTTCTTGGAATGATAACCCCGATGTGATGGATGAGTTTTTGTTGCTGGTTTTCAGAAAATTTTCCGCCTAAGAGAAATTGCCAGAGATTTTCTGGAAATATTGTTCAATAAATAGTATGAACTATTAAAAGTCGCGGTTTAACAGGAAATCTTTTTCCCAAAGTTTATCTTCATTGAGTTTGATGAAATACATAAGGAGTGATTACAAATCAACTAGTGCTCTTTAATCCGTTTTTTTCATTTTCACAATTTGAATTCGTCTTTTGTCATTATAGCTTCCGTCACTTTAAAGGAAAAATCAAATACCCTAATCTTAGAAGATATCAAATATATTAAGGGGAATAGGGAATTATTAGAATTGGAAAGTTGGCTTATTGTTTGTTATAATTTTGTAATATTAAATTAGAACCTCATATTTAAGTTTAAAGTACAGGCTATACATGCAAGGATATTTAAAGCTCAGAAAACATGTGTTAGACAAATTGAGAGGTGAATTGCCTCAATATCTTGCCTACCACGGGATGAATCACACTCTAGACGTATCGAATGTTTGCGAGCAATATATTCGTCGCGAAAAGTTGGGAGAGCGAGATCGTTACTTGCTCAGAATGGGAGCAATCGTACATGATATGGGCTTTTTGATCGGAGCAGTCAACCACGAAGCCGTAGGTGCTGAAATGGCGGGTGCCCTGATGAAAGACTTGGGAATGAAGCAGGATGTGATTAATGAAGTCAAAGGATTGGTCATGGCGACTAAGATTCCTCAAACTCCTTTGAATGATCTTCAGAAAATCATCTGCGATGCAGATCTGGATTACCTAGGAAGGGATGATTATCCGACAATTAGCGTAAAATTATTCGCAGAGCTGAAGCATATGAATATTATCACCACTGAAGAGCAATGGAAAAATCTGCAGATTAACTTTTTGAAAGCACACCAATTCCAAACTTTATTTGCAAAAAAGAACCGAGAACCTAAAAAGCAATATTGGCTGAAAAAGCTTTTGGAATCTTAACCTAGTCTTCCCAACTGTAAGGCTCTGGAACTGTCCATTTTGACAAAGATGAAAAGCAAAATGGTAAATGACCAAAGTGAAGATCCTCCATAACTGAAAAACGGGAGAGGAATACCCACCACAGGAAATAACCCTATTGTCATGGCAATATTGATCATGAAGTGGAAGAGTAATATTGAAACCACGCAGTACCCATAGATCCTTGAAAATCTATTTTTTTGACGCTCCGACATGATCACAAGTCGGTAAAGCAAGCCCACGAAAAGCGAAATCACGACTAAGCTTCCCGCCCATCCAAATTCCTCTCCGAGTGTGCAGAAAATAAAATCGGTATGTTGCTCCGGTACAAAGTCAAATTTGGTCTGGGTGCCTTCTAGGTAACCTTTTCCCAATAGCCCGCCTGATCCAATTGCAATCTTGGATTGAGTGACATTCCATCCCACACCCAGTGGATCAATATCTGGATCAAAAAGCACCATGATTCGATTTTGTTGGTGATCAGGGAGTTTTTCGACGACAAAATCAAGACTGTAAGTATAGGCAATAAGACCTATGCCAATCAAACTAAAGGCAACAATCCGCTGTGGGGATTTTTTGCCCATAAATATTAAAATTGTGACTAACAAACTGATCACCAAAGCAATATAAAGGTTGTTCTCAATTCCTAAGGCCAGAAGAGTCAGCGCAACAAAACCAAATCCAAGGATGAAATAGGTCTGTGGTAAACCTTCTCTATAAAGCATCAGCAGCATAGCGAAATAGACCATGGCTGTACCTGTGTCAGGTTGAAGGATAATCAATGCCACAGGTATCAGTAAAACCGCAAATGCTTGAAACTGATAATTTTTTTTGGATAGGTCGAATGTGGGACGCTCCATCACTTTGGCAAGTGCCAAAGCAGTTGCAAATTTGGCAAACTCACTAGCTTGGATGCGGAAGTCCCCAAAACCTATCGTCAGTACCTGGCCTTTTACTTCTTTTCCTATTATGGGTGTGAGCATCAATAAAACAAGGAATACTAAGAAAATCGGGATGGCTAGATTTTCAAAAAGTCGATGATCAGCAGCCATTATGACTATGATGATAGCTAAGGCAGTACCTATCCAAACCAGTTGTTTACCGGAATTGATGCCAAAATCAAATATGCTTTTCTCTACCTGTCCGTCATATACAGCTGCATAAATATTAAACCAGCCTAGAATCACTAGGGAGAAATAAATCAATACTGTTGGCCAGTCGACCCTGTTGATGTTAATATCCGCTTCTCCTCTCATCAGTAAATGAAATTACCAGCTAAGACATAATTTTCGAGATCAAGTCGCTTTACCTCTCCTTGAATATATTTTTCAATCATCAATGAGGCTGTACTTGCGGCAGCCCTTCCACCCCAGCCTGCATTTTCTACATAGACTGCTATGGCTATCTTTGGATTCTCAAGTGGGGCAAACGCGATAAACACTGAGTGATCTTCTCCATGTGGATTCTGTGCAGTCCCTGTTTTTCCGGCAATGACCAAGTCTTTCATTACCGCTCGGTTGGCAGTTCCATAAAGTGCTGCTGCCATAGCTTCTTGAATCAAATCAAAATGCTTGGCATCAATTCCCACATCATTCCGTATTAGATATTCCTCTGGAATCATGTTTTTGTCACCATTGATGTTTTTGACCAAATGGGGTTTATAATAAAATCCTTTGTTCGCGAATATTGCCGCCAAGTTTGCCATCTGAATAGGGGTGACTTGCATTTCTCCCTGACCAATAGAAAGTGAATAAATGGTAGAATATTTCCATCTTCCTTCTCCATAGACTTTATCATAATAAGCGCCCGAAGGTATCGAACCGCCTCGTTCCCCATACATGTCTATCCCGAGGTCAGAGCCAAGTCCAAATTTTTGCACCTTTTCTCGCCAATCGTTTAACCCTATTTTGGTATCTACAAAAGTATTGGAGGACTTTTCTTGATTAATTATCTGTCGGAATGCTTGATGATAATAAGGATTACAAGAGTTACGGATAGCTCCAAATAGATCTACAGGGGAAGGATGATTATGACAAGCGACCAGAGATTTGTTACAGGAAAAAGTCGTAGAAGGAACCAAAATTCCCTCTTGAAGACCGATTAGACTTTGAACGATTTTGAAGATCGAGCCAGGAGGATATACCGCCATTATGGGCCGATTGAAAAGAGGCTTACTAAGTTCTGAATTTAATACTTGATAGTTTTTACTGAAATTAGCCCCTGTCAGGCTATTTGGATCATAGAAAGGTGCGGAGATCATCGCTAGGATCTCTCCTGTTTTAGGTTCAATCGCTACTACGGATCCTGTTTTTCCTTGCAATAAATACTCCCCATACCGCTGCAAATCCATATCAATGGTTGAGGTGATATTATTCCCAGCCACTGATACGGTATCATATTCACCATTTTTGAAAGGGCCCTTATCAATCCCCCTCACATTTACCATTTTGTATTTTACACCTTTCTTACCGCGAAGTTCTTTTTCGTAGTAGCTCTCCATTCCGGTCAGGCCTACATAGTCTCCTTGAGTATAGTATTTTGAGCTGTCTCGTTCGAGTTGTCGACCACTGATCTCTCCTATGTAGCCTAAAGCGTGAGATGCTAAAGGAGAAGGGTAAGATCTCACCGAGCGAGTCATAATAAATAAGCCTGGGTAATCAATCAAGAAATCTTGGATTCGAGCAAAATCTTGAGTAGAAATCTGTTTTATAAAGCTCGAAGGCTTTACCGATGAATATTTCCGGGCTGCAGTGTAGGATTCAATTAGTTTATCTTTAGAAATCTTAAACAACTCCAAAAATCTAGTTGTGTCCCCAACTTGGAATTCTTTTGGGACAATCATCAGATCAAAAATAGGATTGTTATACACCATTAGTTTTCCATGCCTGTCATAGATCAATCCTCGATAGGGGTGGTCTACAATTCTTTGTATAGCATTTCGCTCAGCTTTTTTCATGAAGCTATCGTCCAGGACTTGGATAGTAAACAACTTAATCAAAAGCACTGCACCCACCAAGAAGATAAAAATGATAATGACTATTGGTCTTTGGTCGTTCATTAGATTCCCCTTCTTCGTTTGAAGAATAGTAGTTGTACAATAATAGCCAAAAGGACAGTAAAAGTCGAGGAGAAGAAGCTTTTGTTTAAGGCAGTTAGAAATCTACCAGTTCCCCATTGGTCGGTAAGGAAGAAAAGTAAACAAAAGGCGAAAATCAGCGGCCAAGAATAAGAAATGTACCAGCCAATACCCATTTCTGAGATAGTTGGATTAGTAGCATCATCATATCCACCACTGGGGCTGATGACTTTCAACCAATGTGGTCTTAGAAATGCTAAAAAAGTAGCTGCTAAGGCATGAATCCCAAGGGTATCGTAAAAAACATCAATTAGAAGTCCCAAAAAGAAGCTCAATATTAATAGAGGAATAGCTGGAATAGAAGTTGGGAAACTCAAAATACTAACTAGATAGATAAAGCAGAAAGCGATTCCAAAAAGGGCAAGATTTTTCAATAGGAGGATTTGAATCAGCCCAAACACAATCACAAGAAAGATAAAGGTGATCAGACTCTTAAAATTCATTAGTCACTTCAGATTTGATATTCAAAGAATCCAGTTCGTTAAATTGGGTATTCTCCACTAAATAGACATATCCGACTTTACTAAAATCTGTACTTAGGGCTATCAAAATGTCCAAGTAATTTGGATTATCTGTTCTAGAGTTAATTTTAGAAATAATCCCAATATTTATCCCCTCAGGAAATACAGCGTTAAATCCCGAGGTGATCACAGTGTCACCAACTTGAGCATTTACATGTCTACCGATATAAAGCATTTTAGCATGTCTTGAATCATTACCATCCCAATTGACCGATCCGAAAACACCATTTGATTTGATTTTTGAAGAAATCAGCATTCCCGTATTGAGCAATGAAATGGCAATTGAAAAGTTAAGGGAAGCTGTTTTTACTCTACCAACTACTCCCTCATGATTGAATACCCCCATTCCAGGTTTAATTCCATCTTTAGATCCTTTATTGAGTGTGAGGTGATTTTGAGAAAACCGAAGAGAATTACTTACTACCCTCGCACCCTTAAATTCATAAGTAGCATTTAGAAGTGAATCTAGCTCAATCGCCAGACTGTCAGGTATCGTCTGGACCCCGTTAAGTGCGCCGAGCAAGGAAGCATTTTCAGTAACTAGAGCTTCATTTGCCTCCGCCAAAGAAAAGAAATCTGCCACATCTGATTGCGTCTTTAATGCAGAACCGATTATTGCACTTGAGCTATTGAAGAACGCTGCCCCCTGAGGTGAGTTATTTTCTACGATCAACCAGATCGCGGTTACTTCCAGTAACACAAATATTAGAAATGCTCTTAAGCTATAGAGGAATTGGAGGATGCGTAGCATTCAGAATTTATGTCATCAATACTGTTCGGAAATTCTGTATATTTTTCAATGCTGTTCCAGTACCACGAACTACTGCTCGAAGTGGATCTTCCGCAATGTGAATCGGAAGCTTGGTTTTCTGGTGAAGACGTTTATCGAGTCCTTTCAAGAGCGCTCCACCACCGGTAAGATGAATACCATTGTCATAAATGTCTGCTGAAAGTTCAGGTGGAGCGATCTCCAACGCCTTCAAAACTGCCTCTTCGATTTTAGACACTGATTTGTCCAATGCGAAAGCAATTTCAGAATAGGAAACCTTGATTACTTTCGGAATTCCAGTCATCAAGTCACGTCCTCTGATTTCATAATCTTCCGGAGGATCATCAAGTTCTGTAAGTGCCGAACCAATAGCAATCTTTACTTTTTCAGCTGATCTCTCACCAATAAGCAAATTATGCTGTCTTCGCATGTAATCTAGAATGTCTTTCGTAAAGGTGTCACCTGCCACTCGGATAGACTGATCAGCAACTATCCCAGATAGTGCGATCAAAGCAATCTCTGTCGTACCTCCTCCGATATCTACGATCATTGATCCCATAGGCTTTTCGATATCAATACCGATACCTATTGCAGCAGCGATAGGTTCGTATATCATGTAAACCTCTTTAGCTCCTGCGTGCTCGGCGGAATCACGAACGGCTCTTTTTTCTACTTCAGTGATTCCAGAAGGAATACAGATTACCATCCGGTGAGACTGTGGGAATAACCCCTTTTTTTGCCCAGGGATCATCTTTATCAAACCACGAATCATCTGCTCTGCAGCATAGAAGTCCGCAATTACTCCATCTTTAAGCGGACGAATTGTTTTAATATTTTCGTGTGTTTTCTCATGCATATTCATTGCTTCACGACCAACTGCAAGTACGCGGTTAGTCGTCTTGTCAATAGCAATGATAGATGGCTCATCTACGACAATTTTATCTTTATGAATAATCAAGGTATTAGCAGTACCCAAATCGATCGCTATATCACTAGAGAAAAAATCAAATAATCCCATTTTGGTGTTTTGTTTGACTGGTTTTTTGGAGTTCAGAGTTTAATATAGTCTGCTTGACTCGTATTAATAAACGGAAGTCGGCAAAATTATTATCTTAAGCTGACATATCTGAAGGAAACCCAATATTTTTTCTTCAAAGGGCAATTTATAGGCCAATGTTTCTTGCGAAGTGTTGCACTCCATTCTAAATTCATATTTAATTACTGAAAACTTTGATTTTTAGCCCTCATTGTTTTTACATTAAAATCTTTTACCTTTGATCCGTATTCGAAAGTTTCTGGAGGGGACCACATGTCCCCTCTTTCATTATACCTACTATGACCGAGCTAAAGAGATCGATTGAAGAACTAATCGAGAAACACCTTCCAGACGAAAATCATTTCGTAGTGGAGGTTGGTATTTCAGACAAAGGGGGTAAAAAGCTTCTTAGCATTTTGGTGGATTCGGACTCTGGAGTTACGATTCGAACATGCTCAAAAATAAGTAGAGCAGTATCGGAAGAGATTGAGGCTAAAGAATTGATGCCAGATGCATACATTCTTGAAGTTTCTTCTCCCGGAGTAGATTTTCCTTTGAATAGCAAACGGCAATTTCAGAAGAATATCGGGAGATCATTGAAAATCACTTTAAACGAAGGCACCGAACTTCTCGGAAAATTACTTGATGTAAGTGACGCTGGGTTAAAAGTTGAAGTGACTAAGAAGGGAAAGGGGAAAAAAGTTGTGGAAGAGGAAGTCCAAGTTCCTTTCGAGAATATGAAAAAATCAATTGTACAAGTATCTTTTAAATAATTCAAATGGATGCCAAAGTCTTAATAGAGTCCTTCGCAGAATTTGCGAGATCTAAAAATGTGGATCGACCTACAATGATCCGTATCTTGGAAGATGTGTTCAGAGCGATGATTCGCAAGAAGTTTGAGACAGACGAAAACTTCGATGTGACCATTAATGCTGATCAAGGTGACTTAGAGATTTTCCGTATTAGGGAAATTGTCGACGACAATTCTGAAGATATTTGGGATTTTGATAAAATCAGTTTTGTAGAAGCAAGAAAAATCGAACCTGATTTTGAGATAGGAGAAGAGGTTTATGAGAAAATTCTACTAGAAGAATTTGGAAGAAGAGCAGTCCAAATGGCTCGACAGACTCTGATTCAGCGGATTAAAGATCTTGAAAAAGATCTCCTATATAATAAATATGAAGAACTCGTTGGTGAAATAATCAGCGCTGAAGTCTACCAGATTTTGGGAAGAGAGATTCTCTTAATGGATCAGGAAGGAAACGAATTGATTCTTCCTAAAGGAGAACAGATTCCAAAGGATCGTTTTAGAAAAGGTGATACGGTTAAAGCTATTGTGCACCGTGTGGATATGAATAATAGTAATCCAAAGATTATTCTATCCAGAACTTCTCCTGTTTTCTTGGAACGTTTATTTGAAAATGAGGTTCCAGAAGTATACGATGGACTAATTACAATTATAAAAATCGTTAGGGAGCCAGGTGAGCGTGCAAAAGTAGCGGTTGAGTCTTATGATGATCGTATTGATCCCGTAGGAGCATGCGTAGGAATGAAAGGTTCAAGAATCCACGCTGTGGTTCGTGAATTGCAAAATGAAAATATTGACGTGATCAATTACACCGAGAATATGGACTTATATGTGACTCGTGCACTAAGTCCAGCTAAAGTCTCATCGATCACGATGAATGAGGAAACGAAAAGACTTTCTGTGTTCTTAAAGCCAGATCAAGTGTCTTTAGCTATCGGTAAAGGTGGTTACAATATCAAATTGGCAAGTCGATTGGTAGGATATGAGATTGATGTATTTAGAGAATTGAATGAGTCTGAAGAAGAGGACGTCGATTTATTGGAATTTGGCGATGAAATCGAAGGATGGATCATCGATGAATTGAAAAAGACTGGACTAGATACTGCTAGAAGTGTATTAAGTCTGACCAAAGAGGATTTGACTCGAAGAACAGAGCTTGAAGAAGAGACTGTTGATGAGATTTTCAGAATCCTAAAACAAGAATTTGATCAATAAAGTTAGAGCTTAGCTTTAATTAAATACCTATTATTACTTAGAATTTCGAAAGAGGTTTTTGCTTATGTCAGAAGAAAAAATGTTGCGATTAGGCCAAGTAGCCAGGAAACTCAACGTGGGAACTGCAACCATCGTGGAGTCCTTGGCCAAAAAAGGCTACGAGGCGGAGAATAATCCGAATTTCAAAATAAATATGGAGCAGGTGGAGCTGCTCAATAAGGAATTCAAATCTTCCGCACTTGATAAGGAAGAGGCATCACACCTCTCGATAGGGAAGCGACATGAGCCGATTTCGCTCGAGCCGGAAGTAATTAGGCCTGAACAAAAAATAGAAGCTGCCCCAAAAGAAGCTGAACCAAAAGAACCAGCTTCAAAACCTGCTGCTCCAATTCCAGCACCTGCTCCGACGATTATTCCTGAATCTGCTCCTGCGCCAGAGTCTACTCCTATTGCAATTCCTAAGGAATCTCCTGGTCCGGAAAAAATTGTAGCAGAAACTCCAAAATTGGAAGGAATCAAAGTATTAGGAAAAATTGATTTGAGCAAAAATGTAGCTCAACCTCAAAAGAAAAAGCATAATCAACCGTATCAGCATAAGAAGCCTGATCATATAAAAGCACCTGAGGCAAAAAAGCCAACCCCACCGCAGGCACCTAAAGAAGCTCCGAAACCAGCTCCAGTTAAGCCTGTCGTCAAAATTGAGCCTAAGCTTGAAATAAAACCAGCTGAGAAAGTGGATCAAGTGATTTCAGCAAAAGCAGAATCACTGAAAGGATTAACGGTTTTAGGAAAGATAGAGTTACCCGTAGACCGATCTAAAAAGAAAGGGGGTCCAGTTGCATCCTCCGATGAGCGTGGAAGAGATAAAAAACGACCTCGAAAACGAATTGATAAGCCAGGAGGAAATAGACCAGGAGGACCAGGTCAAGTCCCGGGAAATCGCCCGCCTGTGGTAGTAAATCAAAGAGGTGCTCCTCGTAACGCTCAGCCAGTGAGAGTGCAGAAGGCAGAGCCTACTCAAAAAGAAATTCAGGACCAGATTAAACAAACTTTAGCCAGACTTCAAGGCAAAAGTGGAGGAAAAGGCAAAAGCCGTAGAGATAAAAAGACTGAACGTGTTCGCGATCCAGAAATGGAGACTGCAGATGCAAAAATATTAAAAGTAACAGAATTCATCTCTGCAAACGACCTTGCCTCTTTGATGGATCTAACAGTAAATCAAATCATATCAGCCTGTATGTCGCTGGGAATGTTCGTGTCGATAAATCAGCGATTAGATGCTGAAGCGATTACGATTATTGCAGATGAATTCGGTTACGATGTTGAGTTTACCAAATCGATAGAAGATGAGTTGGAGGCAGATGTTGAAGATCTTCCCGAAGATTTGGAAGAAAGAGCCCCTATCGTCACCATCATGGGCCACGTAGATCATGGTAAGACTTCACTTCTTGATTACATCAGGATGTCAAAAGTGACAGCTGATGAAGCAGGTGGAATTACTCAGCACATTGGAGCGTATGATGTAACTACCAAAACAGGCCATAAGATCGCTTTCCTTGACACACCAGGTCACGAAGCATTCACAGCAATGCGTGCTCGTGGTGCAAAAATCACTGACGTTGCTATCATTGTAATTGCAGCTGATGATAGTATCATGCCTCAAACTAAAGAGGCTATCAATCACGCTCAGGTAGCAGGTGTACCGATGATTTTTGCGATAAATAAAATCGATCGACCATCTGCCAATCCTAATAAAATCAAGGAAGAACTGGCAAATATGAACTTGCTAATTGAAGAATGGGGCGGTAAATATCAATCCATGGACATATCAGCAAAAACCGGTGAGGGTATTGATGAGCTTTTGGAAAAAGTGCTCCTTGAGTCTGAGGTGTTAGAGCTTAAAGCTAATCCTAGAAAAAATGCAGCTGGATCTGTAATTGAAGCTTCTCTAGATAAGGGAAGAGGTTATGTTTCCACCATCATGGTTCAAGCTGGAACGTTGAAAATTGGTGATATAATTCTTGCCGGTAAGCATTATGGCCGTGTGAAAGCGATGTTCGATCATAAAGGCAAAAAGCTAAAAGACGCAGGGCCTTCTACTCCAGTTCAGGTTTTAGGACTTAGCGGTGCACCTCAAGCAGGCGACACTATTAAGGTATATGATACTGAAAGAGAAGCTAGAGATATTGCTAACTCAAGAGAGCAAATCCAGCGAGAGCAAAGCATCCGAACTAAGAAGCATATCACATTGGATGAAATCGGTCGTCGATTGGCTATCGGTTCATTTAAAGAACTAAATATTATCATCAAAGGTGACGTGGATGGTTCTGTGGAGGCACTTTCTGACTCCTTATTGAAGCTCTCTAAAGATGAGGTTAAAGTTAGTATCATTCATAAAGGTGTTGGTCAAATTTCAGAATCTGATGTCCTTTTGGCTTCGGCATCTGATGCGATTATACTTGGTTTCCAAGTGAGACCATCTTCGAATGCGAAGAAGCTTGCTGAGCAGGAAGAAATTGAAATCCGTCATTACTCGATCATCTACGATGCAATCAACCAAATCAAAGATGCAATCGAGGGTATGCTAGAGCCTACATTTGAAGAGATAATTACTGGTAATATACAAGTAAGAGAGGTCTTCAAGATCACGAAGATTGGAACTGTTGCAGGTTCTTACGTGACTGATGGATTCATCACAAGAAAGAATAAGATTCGTGTGATCAGAGATGGCATCGTAATACACGAAGGTGAGATCGATCAATTGAAGCGATTCAAGGATGATGTAGCGGAAGTGAAAGCTGGATATGAGTGTGGTATTTCGATCAAGAATTTCAATAATATCGAAATTGACGATACGATCGAAGGCTATGAAATGAAAGAGATTAAGCGTAAAAAGTAATAATCAAAAAAGTTATATGCAAGAAAAGGAACAGCATTGCTGTTCCTTTTCTAGTTTTAAGGTATGCTGTTTTCAATTTTAACTTTTCTGAGGATCCTGCTGGTAATTAGTCTTATTAGTTTGCTAGCTGGCCTCATTAAGCCTGTTTATGTATTATGGTTTTTGGATCGGATGAACCGACTGAAAGTCATTAAATTCTATGGACTTGGAAGTCTTTTGATTTTTACTCTTCTAGCTATTTTAAGCTGGAGGCTATTTGAAATATAATTTGGTCAGAAAGGTAAATTTTGCCTAATAATTTTGTTTTAATAAATAAATAGAAATATCTATTCTATTTTATAGAAAAATGTATTTATTTTTAAGTCATTAAAAATAAACTCTTGAAGAAAGCAATTGTCATATTTCTATTTGCCTGCTTTGCCATTTATCATTTTGGCTACTATGCTTTCTATTTTTCATACGATCATCATATAGAAAGTCAATGGGTATCTCAGATCTATGGAGAACAAGTTCAAGAACAATTCGAGTTTTTAATCGAAGTTCCACTTTCAATGCCATATATGGCGAACCAAGAAGATTTTCAGCCTACAAATACGCCATTCGAAAAAGATGGAAAGTATTTTCGGGTAATCAAACAGCGCTATCAAAATGATACGCTGCAACTGATTGTTTT
Organism: Planctomycetota bacterium; assembly: GCA_047612305.1. Taxonomy (GTDB): domain Bacteria; phylum Bacteroidota; class Bacteroidia; order Cytophagales; family Cyclobacteriaceae; genus Algoriphagus. Next base: position 25,648 of record JBLGAM010000005.1, read on the forward strand.
GCCGGATACTGAGCGCCGAGTTCTGGATAATACTGTTAAGAAATGGATTTCTGTGATTACGGAGGATGAGTTACCCCAAGATCAAAACAGCAGTATTACAATGAAGTTTTTTGTGAAAGATTATATTCAGCCTAATCCATTTTTATTCAAACCTTATTCAGCGTTACCTATTGATTATGCTATAGGCTTTGTTTTTTTTCAATACATAAGTCCTGCTGTGGATATAGAATCCCCCCCTCCACAGTTTTCTTAATTCTATTTTAATTAATTCCATTAGCTCTCGTAGGATATATTCCCCATGAGTGCTGGGCGTAATGTGCCTTTTGTCCCCAGCTAGATTGGGAGATAATAGCATGCATTTTTTATTTACAGAATCAAAAAGACATTTTATGAAATCGAGGATTACGATAACGTCACACTGTGGGATGATTATTCGAAATGTGAGATTCCATATGGCCAAATAGAAAAATTATAAACACATGAAAAAATACTTCAGGACGCTGATTCTCCTATGCGGGGGATTGGTTCTGTCCTATATATCCATGGCACAAACTCCAACGGACGGATTGATGATGCCAAAAGGTGATATCTGCTTTTTGCTCAATTATGAGTATGGGCAATTTGATCACTATTGGGAGGGCGAAACTCTTAGAAAAAATGGAACGATAGCGCAGGTGCAGCGGAGGACCACCATGGCCATGGCAGCCTATGGAATCACCAGACGATTGGATGTCTACGCAGGCTTGCCATTAGTAAGTACAAATTCCACGACCCCAAATGGAGGAAAGTTCGCCGGAACCTCTGGAATCCAGGATTTGACACTTGGGTTAAAGTATGAGGCCTTAAGACGTAAAGGTGAAAATGGTGTGTTGACCGCGTTTGGCTCAGTGGTATTTTCTACTCCACTCTCAAACTATTTGTCAGACTATCAGCCATACAGCCTAGGTATTGGAGCTCCTCAGATTGCTTGGAGAGGCTTGATCGAGTATGAGTGGAATAACGGTTTCTATTTAAGAGGAAATGGAGGATATATCTGGAAAGGTTACACCCAGGCTGAGCGGGAATACTATTACAATGAGGGAAGCTATTTCACCTCTTGGATGGATGTTCCCAGCGCCTGGACATATGAAGCAGTTCTAGGTAAATGGTTTATGGAAAAATCTTTAAGGATAGAATTGAATTACAACGCCTCCCGTTCTACTTCTGGGGATGATATCCGTGCCTACAATGCGCCCCAACCTACCAATAAAGTTGACATGGATAAAGTTGGTGCGTTTGTGCAATATTTCTTCAAGAATCCAAAAGGATTGGGATTGGTAGCATCATACAGTAATGTAATTACCGGTAGAAATGCTCCAGAAATGACTTCGGTCAGTGCAGGCATTACTTATCAGTTTGGCTTGTTTCACCCAAAAAACTAAAACCATGAAAATACTTCAACTAACTATATTAATACTTATTGCAGCAGCTACCATGACCAGCTGTACGATTGATTTGGAAACAAAACTGGAATACGAGAGCTATGAATTTTCGGGGATTGATCAGGATGCTGGTAACTGGAAGCCCATTTTGATTCCGTCTGGCAGCGATATCTCTGTTGATGAACCTAAAGCAGATAATTCCCAGGAGTTTTTAGCAGAAGTGGAAGCTGTGAAATCAAAAATAAAATCCATGTCCAATGATGAAAGGGAAAATGTGGATTACTGGACAAACAATGCTGTGCTTCGATGGAATGAAGTGGCACTTGGCTTGATAGCAAAATATAATCTGATCCCTGGGCCAAATGTTGATGAATCTTATTCACTTCCTGACCCAGCAAATCCCGCTGGACCCCCAGTATTTCCCTTTGCTCATCCACCGTATGCAAGTAGGGCTTTGGCCTATCTTTCAGTGGCGCAATATGATGGTTTGATCTCAGCTTGGCACTACAAATTTGAATTTAATCGGCCTGCCCCTTATCAGGTTGATGCGGGGATTCCCCATGCTTATGTTTCCAATAATTTGCCTTCCTATCCTTCCGAAGGAGCAGTATTGGCGACGGTCTCCAGAAAAATCCTAACAGCTATGTTTCCCCTGGAAGCTGATTATTTGATGAGGTTAGAAAAGGAACATTTGGAAAGCTTGATTTTGGCTGGAGAAAATGTGCTGAGCGACTTAATCGCTGGTAAGAAAATAGGAGAAGAAATAGCTAGAATTGCCCTAGCAAGAGCTTCCAAAGATGGGATGAAAAATGCTCAAGCATCTAAGGCAGTTTCCGATTCCTTACGTAAGGCAGCATTTGACCGGTTTGGATGGCAATGGGAAAATCTAGAAAGCCCAGTTCGTCCCGTTGGATTAACGCCTTTTTTTGGAAAAGTGAAAATGTGGAGTGTTCCCAATGTTGAAGCTACAAGACCGGGTATTCCTCCAGCTCCAGGTTCGGAAGCATTCCAGAAGGATGTAAGAATCTTAAAGGACTATGCAGATAATGTAACCCAGGAACGTAGGAGAATTGCTAATTTTTGGCAAGATGGTTTGGGGACCTATACTCCGCCAGGTCATTGGAATGACATAGCTGGAGAGTTTATCCTGAAATACAAGCTTAACTCCATCCGGACTGCCCGGGCATTTGCTTACCTGAATATGGCAATTATGGATGGCGGGATTAGTTGCTGGGACTCTAAATACTATTATTACTATCCAAGGCCAATCCAATTGATCAAAGATTTTGAAACCATTGCAGGGACTCCAAATTTCCCAGCTTATACCTCTGGACATTCTGTTTTCTCTTCAGCTGCTGCGGAGGTTTTAACATATTTATTTCCTCAAGAAGGAAGTAAATTTCAAAAATGGGCTGATGAGGCCGCTATCTCACGTGTTTACGGAGGGATTCATTGGACTTTTGACGCTAAAGAGGGAACTAAGCAAGGTAAAAATGTGGCTCAATACTCGATCGATCGTGCCATGATTGACGGAGCAGATCGTTGATTCAAAGAAGTCAGAGAGCCTTAAGGGGTTCTTTGACTTCTTTTTTCAAGCTTTTTGTAGCCAAAATCATTAGAGAAATTGCTAAACCAAAGAGCAAAGCTGCAATAAGCGAAAGGACATAAACGCCATCTTGAAAGTTTTTCCAAGCAAATAGCCCTAGCGAAGCCAAGGTAACCGTGAACATGAAAAACATCGGAATCGTGACAAACAAAGCATTTACTTTTTTCTTAATCAGCCACACCGCAATAGTTAATAATGCTAAAGCAGCAAGTAGTTGATTTGCAGATCCAAAGATTGGCCAAAGTGTAGTGAACTCTCCTGAAAGTAGAAGTAAAATCGAAAAAATCACTACGATTCCGGTGGAGACAAATCTGTTTTTTGCAAGAAACTGAGCCGCTGGCTGGGGAACGTCCTCAAAATATTCTTGAAGTGTGAATCGAGCGAGGCGAGTACATGTGTCAAGTGTAGTCAAAGCAAAAGCTGAGACAGTCAAGGCTACAAAGCCAACAGCAAAATTTTCAGACACTCCTAACGTAGATATCATTCCCCCTAAACCTGTTGAAAAAAGGGAGACTGGCCCCTCACCTACAAGTCGAGCAGTATATTCTCCCTTGGTCAAAACTACTACGGCCCCAACGGAAATGATAGCTAAAAATGATTCAATTAGCATCCCCCCGAAACCAACTAATTTGGCATCACTTTCTTTATCAAGTTGCTTAGAAGTAGTTCCTGAGGCCACCAAAGAATGAAATCCACTAATAGCTCCGCAGGCGATAGTTACAAACAAAACTGGAAATATATATCCTAGGTTTTCATCGGATACCGTGATCTCATTAGACATTTGAATTTCAGGGTTGGAGACAAAAACCCCGAGAACTGCGGCGATTATTAGCCCATAAAGCAAGAAACTGTTCAAATAGTCTCTGGGCTGAAGCAGCATACTTACTGGGGTGACTGAAGCTATAAAAGCGTAACCCAAAAGTGCTAAAATCCAAATCTTATAGTCGAGTTCAAAGGGGAACTGCATCCCGAGATAGACAAAAAAATACATCAAGATTACGCCAACGATACTAAGGATAATGAACGATACTTTTTTACTTCCTACCAATCTATTCATGATCCCGAATCCGATAGCAAGAAGGATGAACAAGATGGAAGCAGATGCTACGCCAGGATTACTGACAAAGGTTTTGGCGATAATGTCTGAAAACACACCGATCACTAGGATTAGTGTGGAAAAGCTAAAAACAATAAATAGCTGCTTACCGCGGAGTCCGATCTGATTTCGGATGATTACTCCTATAGATTTACCATCCGTTTTCATGGAAGCAGCCATACTCCCTAAGTCATGAACTGCTCCAAAAAATATTCCTCCAACTAAAATCCAAATCACCGCAGGAATCCATCCAAAAGTAACTGCGATAATAGGGCCTACAATTGGACCAGCACCAGCAATTGAAGCAAAATGATGACCCAAAACCACTATTGGTTTGCTTGGTTCATAGTCTATTCCATCTCGGTGGGTGTGGGATGGAGCGGGTTTATCATCATTCAGCCCAAATTTTTTGTAGACAAAATTTCCATAAAATCGGTAAGCTAGGAGCAGGATGATTCCGGATATCAATAGAAGTAATGCTAAACTCATGTTCTAAATTTGGGGCAATTGATGAGAATTGAAAATTATTTTCTTGGACAGTTTCGCTGGAAGATAATCAAATCTTCTAGCTGAATTTATTTTTAATGATAGAATTCTGGATGGAAATTAAGTTCAACCCTCTTATTTCAAGCTTTTTGAGCTCCAAACAAATATTTCGGTCAGCTTCAATCCGGTGCTCTAGAACTATGCTACCTTTGTGGCATCAATGAAAATTAAAGAGTTCAATTATTCCGCAAATTTCTGCGAAGAAAATATTTGGCATCTATGCCAAAACCAAGAATTAAAGGGCTTTACCAAAAAAGTTCTTATCGTTTCTAACCCCTTAAAAAATTGCCCGTTTAGATTTCAAAAATCTATTAATGATGACGAAGTGGTCTGGTGGAATTACCATGTAATTATGCTAGCATCCACTACAGAAGTAAATTTGGTTTATGATTTTGATTCCACTCTGCCACTCCCAACTAGCGCTAAGGAATATTTTGAATTGACTTTTGCAAAAAAAGATCATTTAAAAGAAGGCGATTTGCCTTTATTCAAATCGATAAATGCGAGAGATTACATTGATTCCTTTTTTTCCGACAGAAGTCATATGAAAGATGCAGATGGAAATTGGTTATCAAGCCCTCCTGATTGGCATATCATTGGAAAAAATAAGAATCTGCCATTGATTAAATTGCAGGATTTCTCAGCTTCAAGTGAGCAAAAGATTTACAGCCTCGAGGAGATGGGAGCGCTTATTTAAAAGTTTTCGTGTCGGGTTTAATTATGTTTGATCAAATTACCCCCTTCTCTTTACTTGTGAGTAAATTTTATCTGTCAAATTATATTAGATTATTTGGCTCTAAAACTAGCATTTCACCTAGTTGAGTCAATTTTACTTTGATTTTATTTACCAGATATATAGGCTAAATTTGTATCCTTTGATTTTTCAAAAAAAATAGAAACTCAATATGGCTTGGTTTAAAAGAACAGATAAAGGGATCAAAACATCTACCGCAGACAAGAAAGATGCTCCTGATGGCCTTTGGTTTAAAACCCCAAATGGGAGTATTATTCATACCAGAGAATTGAAAAACAATTCCTTTGTCTGCCCCGATGATGAATTTCACGTTAAAATAGGATCAAAGGAATACTTTGAAATCCTATTTGATCAAAATATATTCAAGGAATTAGATGCAAACATGACATCTGGCGATCCTCTGAAGTTTACAGACACCAAACCATACGATGCTCGAATAGTAGCCACAATCGAAAAAACAGCATTGAATGATGCTGTTAGGACTGCAGTAGGCAAAATGAATGGCTTAGATATTGTAGTTTGTTGTATGGATTTTAACTTTATCGGAGGATCTATGGGTTCGGTAGTGGGAGAAAAAATTGCGCGGGGTATCGACCATTCGTTGAAAAATAAAATTCCTTTCTTAATGATCTCCAAATCAGGAGGAGCAAGAATGATGGAAGCGGGCTTTTCTCTTATGCAAATGGCTAAAACCTCTGCTAAGCTCGCCCTGCTTGACCAAGCAGGAATTCCCTATATTTCGCTTCTTACTGATCCCACAACAGGTGGGGTAACTGCCTCTTATGCGATGCTTGGTGATTTTAATATCGCCGAGCCGGGAGCTTTAATAGGATTTGCTGGGCCAAGAGTGATTCGTGAAACAATTGGAAAAGATTTGCCAAAAGGCTTCCAGAGTTCTGAGTTTGTTTTGGAACACGGATTTCTTGATTTCATCATCGATAGGAGACAGTTGAAATCTAGGCTGACCACTTTGCTAAACCTCTTGAACAATTAATCAGTTATTCAATTAGACTTGTTACAAAATGAGTTCAAATTTGACCAGGAATATGTCCTGTATTAGTGATTTATAAATATATTTGTGTTCCCATATTGGGGCCAAATTCCTAAGAAAAATTAAACCAAAATTTCATGGGTTCCGTAATTATTACATCCATTGTAGCTTTTACCGTTATTATACTGCTACTGGTTTTTATTCTCCTCTTTGCACAATCAAAGCTTGTTGCGTCAGGAGACGTGAGCATCATTATCAATGGGGACACTAGTTCTCCAATCGTAACTTCTGCCGGAACGACACTTTTGTCGACGCTAGGAGGTCAAAAAATCTTCCTTCCATCCGCATGTGGTGGAGGCGGTACTTGCGCAATGTGTAAGTGTATCATTGAAGAGGGCGGTGGAGAAGTGCTTCCGACTGAGATAGGTCACCTGAGCCGTGCTGAGCAGCAGAGTAATGTTCGATTAGCATGTCAGGTAAAGGTGAAGAACGATATGAAGATTCGTGTTCCAGAAGAAATCTTCGGTATTAAGAAGTGGGAATGCGAAGTAGTTTCGAATTATAACGTTTCTACTTTTATCAAGGAGTTTAAAGTGAAGCTTCCAGAGGGCGAAACACTTGATTTCGAATCCGGAGGATACATTCAAATTGACGTTCCGGCTATTACTGTGAATTTCAAAGGCATGGATATCATTCCTCATCCAGATTTGGGTCACCCTGCTGATGTATACCAAAGTGATTGGGATAAATTTGGCCTTTGGAATCTGGTCATGAAAAACGATGAAGAGTTATTCCGAGCGTACTCTATGGCCAACCACCCTGCAGAGGGTAACATCGTAATGTTGACTATTCGTATAGCGACTCCACCTTGGGACAGGGCGAATAATAGGTGGATGGATGTCAATCCGGGCGTATGTTCCTCATATGTTTTTGGGAGAATGCCAGGTGATAAAGTGATGATTTCTGGTCCTTACGGTGAATTCCATATTAATCCTACCCAAAGAGAAATGATCTATATCGGAGGGGGTGCAGGTATGGCTCCATTAAGATCACACATATTTCATCTTTTCCATACAGAGAAGACTGATCGAAAAGTTTCTTATTGGTATGGAGGCAGGTCTAAGAAAGAGTTATTCTATACTCCTCAATTTAGAGATATTGAAAAAGATTTCCCAAACTTCCAATTCAATATTGGTCTTTCTGAACCTCTTCCTGAAGATAACTGGAAAATTAAAAAATCAATTGAAGACAAAGAGGCAGATGGTTACGTAGGATTCATTCACCAAGTTCTGTTTGATAATTATTTGAAGAATCATCCAGAGCCAGATGAAGTGGAATATTACCTTTGCGGGCCCCCTTTGATGAACGCAGCAGTTTTGAAACTCCTAGATGATCTGGGGATTCCCCAAGAAAATATTCGATTTGACGATTTTGGTGGATAATCAAAATAAGATCCCGCTTTGGCGGGATTTTTTATTTAAGAACCATTTTTGATTATTTTTACTTCACACCTAAATCCAGCATGACCATTCAATCCTATTTTGATCCAGTACCTGAATACCTTTGGCAGAAATTTTTTTCAGAGAGTTCATTTTTTAAACAAATCCATTTTTTTGGCGAAGATTTCCCAGACTTGAAAGGAGTTCAAATTGCCTTGGTAGGGTTAAAAGAAAATAGAGGAGCTTCCAAAATAGAAAGTGCAAACCGAGGTAGCAACGAGATCAGAGAGAAACTCTACGAGCTTAAAAAAGGACTAGGTTCTTATAGAGTCGCAGATTTAGGAGATTTGATTTCAGGGGAAACTCGGGAAGAAACCTATGATCGAATGAAAGAAGTAGGAGGGCAATTGATGAAAAATCAAATTCTCCCCATTTATTTCGGAGGGTCACATGATCTTGACTATGGTCAATATCTTTCATATCAGAAGATGAAAAAGTTGGTCAGTCTTTTGACTGTGGATGCTAAGTTTGATATGGAGGAGAATGGTCCAGCTACGGATCAGCATAGTCAAGATATTATTTTACATCAGCCTAATTTCCTTTTCTCTTATTCCCATCTCGGCTATCAAAGTTTTTTGGTAGATCCTACATTGATTAACGTTTTGGAAAAGCTGTATTTCGAACATGTGCGTTTAGGTGAGCTTAGAGCTGAGTTTAAAGAGGTGGAGCCTTTGATAAGAAATGCTGACTTATTGAGTTTTGATCTCAATGCCATTCAATCTGCAGATGCTCCTGGATCGATGGATCCACAGCCTTTCGGGCTTACTGCGGAAGAAGCTTGCCAAATTTGTTGGTTTGCAGGTACAAATGAAAAGTTGAGCTCTTTTGGGGTTTATGGCTATGAGCCTTATTATGATGATGCCGTCAACAAAACTGCTAAGGTGATTTCTGTGATGATTTGGTACTTCATGGAAGGTTTTTATTCCAGAAAGGACAGTCTGTCCTTCAAAAGCAGCGAGTACATCAAATACACTGTTTCTTTGGATACAAAGCCAAGTACTTTAGTTTTTTATAAGAGTAAGCGGAGTGGCAAGTGGTGGCTTGAGGTACCTAGCCAAAATAATGAGCGATTTGATCGGATGAGTACCGTTCCTTGTAGCTATTCAGATTACCAAACTGCTCAAAAAGGGGAAATTCCCGAGCGATGGATCAATGCTCAGATTAAAATGCTCTAATGAAAGTCTACACCAAGCAACAGCTTGCGTTAAGAAACGGGCAAGACAAGCCTGAAATCTGGGTTGCCTATCGAGGTATAATTTATGATCTAACGGATTCTAGAATGTGGAGAAATGGAAAGCATTATGAACATTGGGCTGGTCAAGACTTGACTGAAGAATTGCCCGATGCACCACACACTGACAAAGTTTTTGAAAAATTTATTCCAATAGGGCATCTCGCATAGCATGATATTAATTGCAGACAGTGGCTCCAGTAAGACAGACTGGAGGGTAATTCATAAGAATGGAAAAGTAAGTCAACACAGAGGGGTAGGATTTAATCCGTATTACCAGACCTCTGAAGAAATGGCTATCCAGATGCGAGACGATTTTCTGGTCAATCTGGAAAGCGAGATTGAAATAATTTATTACTATGGCGCAGGCTGTTCAAGTCAGGGCCGGAATGATGAAGTGACTTCTGCGTTGAAAACAATTTTTCCTCGTGCTAAGATTGAGATGGATCATGATCTTTCTGCTGCAGCAAAGGCTACCTGCGGACATAATTCAGGGATTTCATGTATTCTTGGTACCGGCTCAAATAGCTGTGATTACGATGGGCAAAAGATTGTAGATACGAGACCGGCTCCCGGGTATATCCTGGGTGATGAAGGTGGAGGAGGCTATATCGGGAGGAAATTTCTGAGTGATTTCATCCATGGTGAAATGCCTGAATCGATTAAGAAGGAACTTATAGAAAGATTTGGGTTGACCGCTACGATGATTCAAGAGCATGTTTATCAAAAGCCTTTTCCTAATCGTTATATGGCTAGTTTCTGTAGGTTTATCACTGAACATAAATCAGATCGGTATTGCTACTTGCTTTATTATAATTCATTCCAGGATTTTTTTAAAAAACACGTCATCAAATACCATGACTACCAGAATAAGCAAGTTAATTTTGTTGGATCGATCGCTTATTACAATAGTGATATCCTGAGAAAAGCTGCTTATGATAACGAAATAAATGTGAACCTTGTAATTGAAAGTCCTATCGCAGGACTGACGTTATATCATCAAGAAATGCTATGAGAGTAACCGAAAGCACCTCATTATATGACAATCTCGATCAGATGACCGTCATAGAGTTATTACAAAATATTAATGCGGAGGATCAGAAAGTCCCTTTGGCTGTTCAACTAGTTATTCCAGTTATTTCTGATTTAGTAGCTGCGATAGTTCCACGAATGGAACGAGGAGGAAGATTGATCTACATTGGTGCAGGGACTAGTGGTAGATTAGGCATTTTAGATGCTTCTGAATGTCCGCCTACCTATGGAGTACCTTTCTATTGGGTGATTGGTTTGATAGCGGGTGGAGATCAAGCCATCCGCAAAGCGGTAGAGAATGCTGAGGATGATGCTGATCAAGCCTGGAAAGACATTCAAGAATATGGTTTCAATGAAGATGACACCGTGATTGGGATTGCTGCCTCAGGTACAACTCCCTACGTTATTGGAGGTATAAGAATGGCAAGATCGAAGGGCTTGTTGACAGGAAGCATCACTTGCAATCCAAGCTCCCCCCTTTCGAATGAAGTTGACTTTGCAATTGAGGCGGTTGTAGGTCCGGAATTTGTAACAGGGAGTACTCGAATGAAGGCTGGTACCGCTCAGAAACTAGTCTTAAATATGATTTCCACAGCAGTCATGATCAAGCTTGGCCGCGTGAAAGGGAATAAAATGGTGGATATGCAATTGTCAAACGCCAAACTGGTTCAGCGTGGCATAAATATGATAATGGAAGCTACTGGGTTGGATGAGGGGAGAGCTAAAGAATTACTTCTGAGTGAAGGTTCCGTTCGAAAAGCCACAGCTTATTATTATTCAAATCTTTAGCTAGGTTTATTTTTGAAGTTGCTGGTTTTTTTCAAGGTATAGCACGTATCTTTGCAGCCCGATTAAGCTTTTGAAAGTCAATTGCTTATTTAATAAAAAAAATACAGCAGTGATGCTGCATACTTATGAAAAATAATAATCCGAAAAAGCCTTTTTTCAATAAAGGAAAAAAAGAAACTGCAGACTCAAAAGGATTCAAAGGTGGCTTCAAGAAAAAATCAACCAATTCAGAATTTGACCTCTCTGAGGGAGAAAAAAAGGGATTTGGAAAGAAATCAATAATTGCAGGGAAAAAGGACGGCCCAGCAAGAACTTTTGATCAAAAAGAAAATAGATCTGATAATTCTACTTCAAGCGGATCCTCTCAAAAGAAATTTTTTAAAAAATCCAGTGATACTGATTCAAGAAATCAGAAGTCATCTGCTTTTGGAGCAAACCGTTTTTCATCTGGAAATGAAAAAAGATCTGAAAAACCTTTCAATAAGGATTTTAAATCTGGAAAACCTACTGGCTCATCGAAGGACGAAGGTAAAGTGTATAAAGGCAGAGGAAAAGATCAACAGCCTATTTATGAGCCTGGAACGCCCGTTTATAAAAAGGAGAGTAAGGGACCGAAAGGTTTTGGGAAGAATCGATTTGTCGATCAAGACACGAATTTAGATCGTCCCGATTATAAGTTTGATAGCCTTCCTTCCAAAAAGAAAAAGCTTGAACAGAGCGAAGAAGGACTGATTAGACTCAATAAGTTTATCTCAAATTCTGGAATCTGTGGTCGTCGTGAGGCTGATCAACTGATCGCTCAGGGCTTGATTACCGTGAATGGAGAAATTTGTACTGAGTTGGGTAGAAAAGTAAAGCGAACAGATCGAGTGGTCTATCAAGGGAGAAAAATTAATCCGGAGAAGCCAGTTTATGTTTTGCTAAATAAACCGAAAGATTTTATCACTACAACAGAAGATCCAATGGATCGGAAAACTGTGATGAACTTGGTTGGAAACGCCTGTGAAGAGCGTATTTTCCCAGTCGGTCGACTCGATCGCAATACCACAGGATTACTCTTGTTTACCAATGATGGTGAACTAGCCGCTAAGCTTTCTCATCCCTCCAATGAAATCAAGAAAATCTACCAAGTCTCGCTTGACAAACCCTTGACCAAAAATGATGAAGAGGCGATTATAAATGGTTTGACACTTGAGGACGGAGCAGTAGCTGTAGATGATTTGCAGGTGTTGTCCTTGGATCGAAAAATCATGGGATTGGAGATTCATGTTGGAAGAAACAGAATCGTAAGAAGAATTTTTGCACATCTTGGCTATGATGTAACGGCTCTTGACCGGGTGATCTATGCTGGTTTGGATAAAAAAGACCTCAAACGAGGGCATTATAGATTCCTTTCGGAGCAAGAAGTAATCAGACTGAAATTCTTTATTTGATCAAAAAGCTCCGAGAGGAGCTTTTTTTTATACGAATCCTTTCAAGGCTTTTTCCAAATCTCGTTTGGTAATGACTCCCCCTTTTCGCCAGAGGATTTTTCCTTTTTTAAAGAGGATATAGTGTGGAATAGATCGGACACCAAATTGTTGAGAAAGCTGTGGCTGTTTATCTACATTAATTTTGAGCAGTTTTATTTCTCCTCCAAGGTGGGAAAGAACTTCTTCAAGGACAGGGTTCATAGTTTGGCATGGGCTACACCACTCGGCATAGAAATCTACTAAGATTGGCTCCTGACTTTTTGAAATAATCTCTTTGGTATTTTTCTTTGGCATTTTTCAAAAAAAAAGGCCTTCTGATGAATTTCAGAAGGCTTTTAAATTACTATTTTTTTAGTATTAGTTCCCTACTGGAGGAGCTGGAAGCTTAAGTTCAAGCTTCGCTAGGACCAATTCAGTGAACTTATCCTGCTCTTTAGTATAAAGAAGGATCGGAGATTGTCCGGCAGTCTCTGCGAAGATATGCGTGTAGTTGTTTTCTGCAGCTACAGCGTTAATTGCATTTACTACTTTAGCTTGGACAGGCTCAAGTAACTCGCCTAATTTTCGCTGATAAGACACTTGTGCATCTTGCTCATACTTTTGAAGGTCGTTCTGAATTTTAGTCAATTCAGCCTCTTTAGCAGTTCTAGCCTCTTCAGTCATGGTCTGTGCCGCCTGCTGATAAGTCTGAACCTGGCGCTGGAAATCAGCTGCCTTAGTCTGAATGTTCGTTTGCAATTGGGTCTGATAGTCTTGAATATCAGCTCCAATTTGCTCCATTTCTGGCATCAAATCCATTATGAATTCAACATTGGTGTACCCGATTTTAATCTCTTGCGCCTGAGCGACAAATCCTGCGCAAAGCAATACTACTGCGGAAAGGATAACTTTTACTTTCATCATTTTTTGGTTCTTTTATTTGTTGTCTTCTATTCCTAATTCTTCCAAAACAAATTCAGAGTAATCATGCCTAGGGTCAGTCCAGATAATTGCAGAAGGATCTGCAGCCTTATCAAATAACATCCCCAGATTGTTTCTTCTGGTCACTCGCTCGATCGCATCATAGATTTTCGATTGTAGTGGCTGAAGCAATTCTGCTTGTTTTTGGAAATATTGTCCATTAATCCCAAAAATCCGACTGTTGAATTCTTGGGATTCCTTTTGTTTTAATTTGATTAGTTCCAGCCTTTGCTGATACATTTCTTCTGTCAATAAAACCTCTTCTGCTTTCAAGAGCGTAGATAGGTCTTTAATCTCTTTATCCAAACCCTGTGCCTGTTTTTTCCACTCGGTACTAATATTTTCAAGTTCATCTTGGACTACTTTATAATCGGGATGCTTATTTAGGATGTATTCAGAATCAATGTAACCTATCTTTTGAGCGGTTATATTACTTGCTGAAAGCATTATGAGCAGTAAAAATACTATTTTCAGCGATTTATCCATGCTTATGTTTTGGTTTCTAATTAGGATTTAACTCCAAACGATTCAACATTCAAATTTTGCATATATTAACCAAAACTTGCTAGAATTGGACTTATCTGAATTGCTGTCCAATGGTAAAGTGAAACTGAGGACCACTTCTTTTGGTTTGACCTGGTATTGGATCAAATCCATAACCCCAATCAATTCCCAATAACCCAAACGCTGGCATAAATATCCGTGCACCCATTCCTGCTGATTTTTTCAAGTCATAAGGGTTGAAGTCTTTGTAAGACCCCCAGTTATTTCCTGCCTCTGCAAAAGCTAGTACAAAGATGGTAGCTGATGGATTTGGAGATACTAGATATCTAACTTCCATCACATATTTGTTATAGACTACCCCGCCATAAGGATCAGGATTAGCTGTACCTCTTGAATCTCTACCAGGAGTGATTGATTGATTCTCATAGCCTCTCAAACCGATGATTTCCTGACCCAAAGCAAAATTGTTGAAGGTCATTCCATCTCCACCCATTACAAATCGCTCCAATGGAATGATTCCAATCTTGGTGCCATACGAACCTAAGAAGCCCATATGAGCTCTAGCACTAGCGACTAATTTCGTAGAACCGAATAATGGGGTGTAAATGGAGGCATCAAACATCCACTTATGATACTCTAACCATTTGTACTTCTCTTCATCAGTGGACTCACGATCGATATTATTATTCAATGCAGAATATGGCGGGGTTGCCGATATCGCCAGCATTATATTAGATCCGAATCTTGGATAGATTGGATTATCAATGTTATTACGAGCAATAGTAGTATTTAGGGTAATACTATTTGATGTACCGGTTGGGTAGCTCAAACCGAATGAGGTACCGAATTGATCAAACTCATAAATCTGGAATCGCAAAGAATTACTGATACTGAAATAATCATCAGGCCAGGTCACTCGCTTGGCAAGTCCAAGAGTTACCCCGGTTATTTTGAAGTAGCCAAGCTCGTTTCCAAAATTAGCTTGGTTAAAAAAGTCCACCTGTCGCTGTACCGAATGGTTAAATGAAAACGATAATGCATTAGGTTTTTTTCCTCCAAACCAAGGTTCTGTCAAAGACAAAGAATAATTTTGAAAGGTTCGTCCATTTGCTTGTACTCGAAGGGATAGCTTCTGACCATCACCTACAGGAAGAGGATCCCATTTATCAAAATCCCCGATATTTTTTATGGAAAAATTATTGAAAGAAAGTCCTACAGTTCCTACGAAACCGTAAAATCCTCCCCATCCACCAGATAACTCAATCTGATCATTTGGTCGCTCCTCTAGTTCGAACGTAATGTCGACTGTAGCTGCTTCGAAGTTTGGTCTGAGATCTGGGTTTATTTTTTCAGGGTCAAAGTAACCAAGAGTCGAAAGTTCCCGAATAGTACGTACCAGCAATGCCCGGTTAAATTTCTGACCTGGTAGAATTCGAATTTCGCGCATCACTACATGATCAGAAGTTCGTTCGTTTCCTTTAATATTTACACTATTTACTGTAACCTGTGGACCTTCAAAAATCCGCATCTCCAAATCAATCGAGTCTCCTGCCACATTGATTTCTACTGGGTCAATACTAAAGAACAAATAGCCGTTGTCTTGGTAGAGGGAGCTGACGTCATCTCCTTTTGCAGGATCGTAATTTAGACGTTTATCCAGTTTCTCTTTATCGTATACATCACCCCTTTGAATCCCTAGCTTCGCTAACAATACGGCATTTGGATGTATGTAATTTCCATTGAAAGAGATATTTCGATAGTAGTACTTTCTTCCTTCTTCTAACGCAATATCAATGTTGATCTTGTCCTCCCCGTAGTCATAAATGGAATCTGCAACGATTTTGGCATCACGGAAACCTTTGCTTTGGTAGAAGTTAATCACACTCTCCTTGTCATTTCTGTACTCTTTGGGGACGTATTTCGACCCGCTGAAAAAATTAAGCTTTAAATTTTTATTAAGGAAATTTTTTGCGTCCTCTGACGAAGCACTGTCAGTATAAAACAGGGTGTTCTTTACATCCTTGGGAGTAGCAGATTCTAGTCGGGTATACGCATCTTTAAATATACTAACTCGGGCATGTTCTTTGGTTTTCTTTAGTTTGCCCTTTAGCTTTGCGTCAGTTATTTCTTCATTTCCGTAGAAATCAATCTCATTGATCCTCACTTTTGAGTTTTGAATTACATCAAAGCGAAGCTTTACTGAGTTTGGAAGTGTAGTATCTCGATCTTGAATGATTTTTACCTCAGCATTGAGATATCCTTTATCCAAATAGTATTTTTCAATATTTCGTTTGGCGTTATTCAATACATCATCACGTACTACTCGACCTCTGATATTGACTTTATCTTTCAATTCACCTTCTTGGGTTTTACTCATCCCTGAAAACTCAACTCTAGAGAATCTAGGGCGCTCAGTAAGATCTAAAAGCAAATAAATGTCATCACCATCAATTTTGGTAACTAATATTTTTACGTCACCAATAATTCCTTGTCCCCAAAGCTTTTTAAGCGCAGATGAAATAGCATCTCCAGGCACTTCAATTTGATCATCGGCTTTTAATCCCGAAAGCGAAATAATTGCGATTTCATCGAGCGTGGACAAGCCTACAGCTTTGATCTCAGCGATCCTGTAAGTTTCGGGCTTAGCATAATTAAGCTCCAAAATATCTATTGGCTTGCTCGAAGCGTAGCGACTCTGGCCCAAACGAATCTGTGCCATTGAGCTGCCCGCCCAAACAAAACAAAATAAAATAAGTAGAATTCTTTTCATCAAAACTTAAGATTTAACTTGCTCACCTGTCAATCCGAATCTCCGCTCCCTCGATTGGTAGTCGGTGATGGCTTCATGGAGGTGCTCTTTTCTAAAATCTGGCCACAATACAGGAGTAAAATACATCTCTGTATAGGCCAACTGCCATAGGAGAAAATTACTCAATCTAAACTCTCCACTAGTTCTGATCATGAGTTCAGGATCAGGAATTCCAGCAGTGTCCAGATGATCGGCTACCACCTGTTGGGTGATATCCTCTGGGTTTAATTTTCCTTCTGAGATTTTTTGAGCAATGCGTTTAGTCGCTTGTGTGAGTTCCCATTGTCCACTGTAGCTAAGTGCCAATACGACTTTCAACCCATTGTTAGCGGCCGTCGTTTCTTGGGCTTCCATCAATTTGGAATAAGCCGAAGTAGGTAGACTATTGATATCACCAATGGATTGAAGGCGGATATTATTTTTCATCATCATTGGAACCTCATCAGTAATGGTTTTTACCAACAATTCCATGAGACCATTGATTTCATCCTTTGGTCTAGACCAATTCTCTGTAGAGAATGAAAATAAGGTGAGGTACTCGACTCCCAGGTCCTCAGCGCCCTCTATTGCATCTTTCACCGCCTGAACTGCATGTCTGTGTCCAAAAATCCTCATGGCACCTTTTTTCTTGGCCCAGCGGCCATTGCCATCCATGATAATTGCAATATGTCGGGGTATTCTGTTTTGGTCTTGTATATCCTTCATTCCTTCGTTTCCGAATGGTTGATTTTTTTGGGAGGAACAAAAATGCCTATTCTTTTTCAATTATCTAATTTAGAGTAGATAATATTAATAAGCGTAACACTTGTTTGAAGCAAATGTATAACTGATTGCTACACCTAGAAAGTAATACCAATCTTTGTCGTAGGGATTACCAAAGTTGATTCCATAAGGGGCCTCCGGATTTGCAGGATCTATAAATCTAGGAATTGCGGGTAGTTTACTGTCAATTTTATCTAAGTAATCAGTAGAAGTAGGTCTAAAACCTAATTCTGTTGCTAACGTCCAACGATCATTTAATCTATATTTCACTCCTCCACCAAATGGAATTACCGGTGTAAAGAGTTGGTAATAACCAACCTCTTCATTTTTTGTGGCAGTTGGTCTCCCTTTGAACGTCATATAAGTGAAGCCCAAACCGAAAAACGCATAGGGAGAAAAGCGGAATTCAGAATCGTTTCTCAGGAAATCGAGAAAGTTAAATTCCATTACAGCAGATCCTTCAATGATTCCACCTCTGAATTGTGCATCTCTGATTTGGGCAGAAATGTCAATGGGGTTAATTTCATCATCCGCTTTTAATATCGCCGAACTAATGCCAACTCTAAGCGTCCAGACATTGTCAAAATTTCTCTTGCCAAACAACGTGACTTGGGGTCCTAACTGGCCCGGGTCAATTTTCCGAATGATATCACCGGAATAAGCTGCAAAGCCTACTCCTCCTCCTAGTTCATGCTTTTGAGCAAAAGATCCCTGGGTCACCCCTGTAAATAGAAAGCTGAAAAGCAGTAAGTATTTGGAAATCTGAAAATTGACCTTTTTCAAGACGATGCAAGTTATGAAGTACCAAACGTTTAAAAAACGCATTTTGGTATTTGGGGGGTTAATAATTGTTAAGCTAAAATTGGGGTTATTTATTGGAAACTGAAATTCAATTCCTCATATCAAAGCCCCAATTTAGCTTTTCTCTAAGCGTATCAAAGAAGTGGTAATTTGGAAGCTTGATCAGTTTAGCTTCGAAATTCTCTTTTTTAACCAGTAATTTGACCTCTGAGGAAATGGAAGTAGATCGAGAATCCAGTGAGATTAGAAACTTTTCGGAGCGACCTTCTATGGTAAAACTTATTTCACTTTCATCTGAAACTATGATTGGCCTTACATTTAAGTTGTGGGGACTTACAGGAGTAATCACAAAGTTTTTTGCCTCTGGTGAGATCAAGGGGCCTCCACAGCTTAAAGAATATCCTGTAGAACCGGTCGGGGTGGCTATAATTAGTCCATCTGCCCAATAGCTATTTAGGTATTTCCCGTCAATATAGGTGTGAACTGTGATCATCGAAGAAGTATCTCTTTTGTGAATTGTAAATTCATTCAAGGCAAAACTATGCCTGCCAAAGAGGGATTTACTAGACTCTAGACTGATTAAAGTTCGAGATTCCAATTGAAAATTTCCCTCGGCAAGAAAATTGATGGCTTCCTCAATAGTATCAGTAGCTACAGTGGCTAAAAAACCTAATCTACCCGTATTCAAACCAAGAATTGGAATTTCCAGACTGCCCACTTGGCAGACAGTATCCAATAAAGTACCGTCTCCACCAATAGATATCATTAAATCCATTTGAGACATTTCTGCTTTATTTTCCAAAACCCTAAATTTTGATTTTAGCTCTGGAAAAGCTGAAATCTGTTTTTCAAATTGTTTGGTAACAAAAGTTTCAAATTTGAATTTTGCTAGGACGGAGAAGAGAGATTTTACTTTTAAAAAATACTCGGTTTTCAAAGCCAAGCCATGTAGGGCGACTTTCATATTTCAAATATCTAAAAATCTGAGTAGGTTACCAATTCGCTCTTCTTCAGTGCTTACTTCAACCTCCTCTTGATATTGATCCAAAACTTTATACCCAAATCGCTCTAAGGTTGCTTTGATGTATCGTAACTCAGGTTTATTAGTTTTTAAGGTCACTTTGATTTTTGACTGATCTAGCGGGTCAGTTGATATAAATGAACTGAGGATTTTAGTATTCTCACTTTCGATTATTCTCGAGATTTCAGCCAGACTATATTCATTCATATTCATAGAGAGAATTAATACGCTCCCTTGCGACTGGATAGATAGACTATCTGCAAATGCAGAAATTGAATCTTCAACCGTCACTACACCCAAGTATTTTGAATTTCTATCTAAGACCGCTACTAAATTAGAATGATGCTCTGAGCTTACCCGCAAAACCTCGTAGATATGTTGATCACCAAAAACCCAACAGGCAGCTTTGTCAAGAACCAAATCCGAAATAGGTAAATCAAGTGTATTCAAATCGAAAATCAAATCACCGTTAACCAAGCCCATAAATTTGCCGGAATCCACCACAGGAAGCACATTCGTTCGAATCCCCTCCATCCAAGAAAGTGCCTTCCCAGTTTTGTCACTGAGTTTCAATGGTGGAATAAGGTTATTGATGAATTCGTTGGCCTGCATGATAAGAAAGATAGGGAATGATTTTAAAATTCAAAACGTAAAAATGCCAAATCTTGTTCGTTTGGGACTAATTCAAGAACCAATCTAGATCCAAATCTGATTATAGATAATCCCAAAAATAATGCCACCAGCAATGATCGCAGGAGAAGAGATCTTAGTAAACTGCAAGATCATGTAGGTTCCTAGTATGAAAAAGATATTGACCACATTGGCCTCCAAGGGCTCAAAAAGTAAATAGGCAGCCGAGATCAGCATCCCGCAAGAGACTGCATTTATTCCCTCCAATGCTGCTCTGACTGGACGATATTTTTTTAATTGATCCCAAAATCGGATGACAAAAAAGATCAGAAAGATTCCGGGGAGAAAAATGCCTGCTGCAGCTATAAATCCTCCCATAAAAAAACCTGCTATGCCATATTCACGCATGGACAAGGCACCCACAAATGATGAAATCGAGAAGGTCGGTCCTGGAATTCCCTGTGAAATAGCATAGCCAGTAAGGAATTCTTCAGAGCTCAAAAAATGTTTGAAATCCACAAACTCCGTGTAGAGATAGGGTACCAAGACTTGACCACCACCAAAGATCAAGCTTCCGTTTCGATAGAAGTTTTCGAAAAGAATAATTGACTGGGATTTGGTAAGCGCCCCAAGGATCGCTGCAAGGGCTAAGGTTCCTGCCCATAAGTAAAAATTTGCCCATTGAATTTTGAGAGGGGCATCTTTTTCAAGTTTCGGTTGCTTTTTGTACTTAATCGAAGTACTCAGTCCTCCGCCGAGCAAAAGCAAAGGAAATATATAAGGAGAGCTATAAAAGAATGAAATAAAGGTAGATATGAGGACCAATACCATTGCCTCGGTGGTTTGGATCATTTTCCCGATCGTCTTTTGCGCTGCGAAAATGATAAACCCGATGGCCATGGGCTGTATGAATCGAGCGAAATTTAACGCCCCAGGGGTATTCTCTTCTAAAAAAATAATTAGGATTGCTGCTAAAATCATAATCAGAGTAGCAGGTAAAATCCATACAACTAGTGCCAGGTAGGCTAAATTGGGACCTCCTACACGATAGCCAATGGCAGAAATTAATTGTGTAGAGGAGGGGCCGGGAAGCATATTGCAAAGTGCATTCAACTCCCAAAGCTCCTCCTCCGTAACATATGCTCGCTGTTTGACCATTCGCTCCAAAAGCATGGAAAGGAAAGCCTGAGGTCCGCCAAATGCAGTCAATGAAAGTGTTAATGTATCCCTCAGAAAAAGATAATATTTCACTTTTGTGACTGACATGGCTTATTTCTTTAAACCAAGTTCACGAAGTCGCTCCTCCAAAAATTCTCCTGCAGTGGTATCCTGGAATTTTTTTGGAGATTCAATGGATACGCAGCTTTCTAAGCAAGTCAGATCCATTTCAGATCGTGGATGCATGAAAAATGGGATGGAATACCTACTGGCATTCATTTTCGCTCTTGGAGGATTGACTACCCTATGAATAGTCGATTTTAATTTTTTATTAGTCAACCGTTCTAGCATATCGCCTACATTGACGACCAGCTGATCAGGCAAGGCTGTAATTGGAATCCATTTGCCATCCTTACGGAGTACCTGAAGCCCGTCAGCACTGGCGCCCATAAGGAGTGTAATCAGGTTGATGTCTCCATGCTCTGCTGCTCTTACTGCGTCTGCAGGGACTTCATCAGGATTCTCAATCGGGAAATAGTGGATCTGTCTTAAAATAGAATTTCCATGAGCAACTTTGCCTTCAAAATAATTTTCTTCCAAGTCCAAGGATAAGGCAATAGCTCTCAACATGGCCTTCCCAGCAGTTTCCAAAGTTCTATAGGCTTCATTGGCATCGTGTTGAAATTCAGGAAGCTCCTCTGGCCAAACGTTTTCCGGATATTCTGCCTTGATAGGATCGGTATCAGGAATAGTTACTAGCTCCTGGCCCACATGATAAAACTCTTTCAAATCTCCTGTATTACTACCCTTGGCATGCTCTTTTCCTTTGCCTGTATAGCCGCGTTGAAATCCGATCTCTGGTTTTTCGTAGCGCGATTTCACCTGATCAGGAAGTGAGAAAAATTCCTTAATAGAACTGTATAATCTATCCTGAAGGTCTTTAGAAAGGCCATGGTTTTTGATCGCGACAAACCCAATATTTTGATAAGCTTCTGCCAACTTGTTGACAAAAGCTTTCTTTTGGGATTCTGAACCTGTCGTAAAATCTGCTAAATCTAAACTTGGAATTTCATCAAATAAGATGTCCATGTGAATTGTATTTAAAATTTGAATCCCAAATTTATCCTTAAATTAAATATCTTTAGTCTCAATTAACCTTTACTATGAAGAAATTACTTCTTTTAACTTTGATAGTTTATGTTTTTTGCTCTTGTGCGAATCAAAAAGAGCGAATCAATGAAGAAGTAGTAGAAGGGCCGCTAGATTCTGCTGAGACGAATGTGAATCTGCCGAAAGTGAGTTTTTTTCAATATGCGGATTCATCTGCATTTCCTGATGCGATCTTAGAATTATATACGCCTCTTGGCAATCAGATTTTCAAACCGGGTAAAGTGCCTTTTGAGTTCAATATTAAAAATTATCCTTTTGAGCTATCGGCAAATCAAGACTTTAAACTGTTCAACATCCTAAACGGCAGCGATCCAGTCGGATTTTATTCTCCTATTTTTCAGCGGGATTTGGCACAAGGAAGCTATCGAGTGGTTGCGTACCTAGTAGATCAGGAAGGTCTAGCATTGAAGAATTTTGGGAATTATGTGGATCGTGATTTTCAAGTAGGTGATTCCAGACCTTTCCCATATTCAGCAGAACCTTATTTGGCACTTAATTTCCCAAGATCAGATCAGGTGTATGATACAGGAAATGAAATAATTATAGACTTCTTAGTGATTGGTGGAGATATGCAGCTCGACGCGCTTAAAGTTCTAATTGAAGTAAATGAATTCACATACAGCACTGAAAAAATGACTCCAGTAAGACTTGTTAATCTTTCCGCAGGAGAGTATAAAGTGAACGTTAAATTGACTCGAGTAGATGGGAAGGAACTCGAAGGGCCCTTTTCCAGCGTGATTAAGACCATCATTGTCCGATAACATGCTTATCTTTATGCTCTCATTCTTTAGCTCAACTCATGCTATTAGTTAATCATATTAAAGAAAATTTCACCGAGTTCTTATCGGGATTACAAAAGAGAAACTTTCCAGATGCGGAGTCAATCTTAAATCAGGCAATCTCCTTCGACGATCTTCGGAAATCCACTCAAGCCCAACGGGATCAAATCCAAGCGGAATCCAATACCATTTCTAAGCAAATCGGTCTCTTGATGAAAGAAGGCCGTGCTGATGAAGCTATAAAGATTCGAGAAAAAACAGCTCAGCTTAAGGTGCAAATCAAAGATTTGGAAGACCAATACACGAATGTTGAAGAGGCACTCCTAAAGCTTTTATATACCATCCCAAATATTCCACATAGCAGCGTGCCTGCAGGAAGATCCGCGGACGATAATGAAGTGGTTTTGGAAAATGGTCAGATACCCACACTCTTTGAGGGTAAGCTGCCGCATTGGGAACTGATTAAAAAGTATGACATCATAGACTTTGATCTCGGTGTTAAGATTACCGGGGCTGGATTTCCAGTCTATAAAGGGAAAGGTGCTAGACTACAGCGGGCACTTATTAATTTTTTCCTTGATGAAGCGATTGCAGCAGGTTACATAGAAATACAGCCACCGATTTTAGTCAATGAAGAATCTGGATATGGAACAGGCCAACTTCCAGATAAGGAGGGCCAAATGTATTTTGCGAGTGCCGACAATCTTTATTTGATCCCTACAGGAGAGGTTCCAATCACCAATTTGTATCGCGATGTGATCCTTTCTGAGTCAGATCTACCGATTAAAAATGTAGGATATACACCTTGCTTCAGAAGAGAGGCAGGTAGCTGGGGAGCACATGTTCGCGGCCTGAATCGTTTGCATCAATTCGATAAAGTAGAGATTGTTCAGATCACACACCCATCGGATTCATATCAGACCTTGGAGTCCATGAGTCTTTATGTTCAAGGACTTTTGCAAAAGTTGGAACTTCCCTATCGTGTACTGCGACTCTGTGGAGGGGATATGGGCTTTACTTCATCTTTGACATATGATATGGAAGTCTATTCCGCTGCCCAAGAGCGTTGGTTGGAGGTAAGTTCAGTTTCGAATTTTGAAACCTACCAATCCAATCGATTGAAACTAAGATTTAAAAGTGAGGATAAAAAAACACAATTGGCCCACTCACTCAACGGAAGTGCTTTGGCTTTGCCACGAATTGTGGCTTCAATCTTGGAAAATAATCAAACTGAAGACGGAATATTGATGCCAAAAGTGCTTCATTCGTACCTTGGTTTTGAGAGGATTTAATTGTTGGGAAATTAAACATTAGTCAAAAGGCGTGGGGATTAACTTCTCCACGCCTTTTTACAATACATTTTCTTCAAACAGCTGCTCTAATTTTTCTGCTAGCGCTGCATGAAATCCCATGTGAGGTCTTGAGATCTGAATGATCGAACTCCGGACAGCAGTAAGCCATCGGAATCGTGATGCAAGATCCATCTTGGCGATTTTCCCACCATTGCTTTTCCCCAAACAGATTTTTTCAAAAGAAAGGAGATTCAGTCGGATCATCTCCAAATCAGCAAGTGGATCCAAAGCCAATAGTTTTGTCTCATTCAAATGGATTTTGCATCCTAAGAATCCAGATTTGGAATCACCTAAAATCACGCCCACATTGATGAATTCTTCGCGCTCCACCCGAGGTACCACCCGAATGATGGCATACTCATATAAGTGTAGTCCTTGCATCTTGGGCTTCTTTGGTGAATTGATCGGAATTAGAGAGGCGAAGTTTCAAAAACTCGGAGTAGACCTGACGCAATTCCTGAATGCCATCGGAATCTCTGCCTGCTAAAAGCCATTCTTCAGGCACTTCGGCCACTAGGTTCTCAAAAAGCTCCTCATTTAATCGGGATTTGAAATCTTCATTTACTTCCTCTAACAGACTTGCCTGAGGTAGCAGTACGTGATTTGCGATAATCGGAAAGAGGCCGTTAGCATTTTTTTGCCAGTTGGTCCAAGCATGCTGGAATACAAAAGCTGCACCGTGATCAATCAGCCACAGTTCTCGATTCCAGATCAGCATATTGGTATTCCTAAAAGTCCGATCCACATTGGTGATTAGCATATCAAGCCATACGATTTTAGAAGCGAGCAGTGGATCTATCTGCATAGCTACCGGATCGTAAGTAATCGCACCTGAAAGGAAATGAAGGCCAAGATTGAGTCCCTGACTTCCTTTGAGCAAGTCTTGAATCTCTTCGTCACCTTCGGATCTGCCAAAAGCTGGATCCAAATTGGCAAAAACAAGTTCCGGCACTCGAAGACCCAGATATCTGGCAATCTCTCCACCAAGAAATTCTGAGATCAACGCTTTTTCCCGCTGTCCAGCCCCGCGGAATTTCAGCACATATTTGAAACCGTCGTCAGCATCTGCCAATGCCGGGAGTGAGCCTCCCTCGCGCAGCGGCATGATGTAACGGGTCACATTGACGGTACGAAGTTTGAAGTGTTGATTCATTATTTTCAAATCGAAAATTATCTATTTCTTCTTAAAGTATTCCAAAGGAATCGAAAAACTTCGGGAATGAAATGGAGTAACTTGTTTTCAGGATTTTTTACTTTCTCCTAATTCTAATTAAAAATCAGATTTATGAAATCTCCTCACATGAAGTATTTCCTTACTTTATTCCTTTTTCTAAGCTTTTTTTACTCCAAAAGTATGGCTCAATCATCCTCTGACCGGGAAGAAATCAGGCAAGTGGTGCAGCTTTATTTTGATGGAATGATGGAGCGAAATCGAGAAAAGCTTGATCTCGCATTTATACCTGAAGCTAGGCTGATTGGCTACCGAGGAAAAGACCTTACCATTACTTCCTTTGAAACTTGGGCTATCGCTACTTCAAAAGGGGAGCCCCGAAATCCTAATTTGCACAAAAATGAATTAGTTAGTATTCGGGTGCAGGGAAATACTGCGGTAGCTGAAGCTGAATTGTTTTGGCCGGGGATTTACTATTATGATTTTTTGACTTTGGTTAAGATTGGGGAGGCCTGGAAAATCGTGAATAAAAGTTGGTCCGAAAAAAAGCTTTAACCAGCTAGCCCGATAAGTTTCTCATGAATCTTTAAAACTTGGGGAAGCAAGAGTTTATTATCCACATTTTTAATCACAAAGTCTGACAGCTCATTTTTTTCTTCGTCGGGAAGCTGTTGGTCAATGATTTGATTGATTTGAGCTTCACTTCGATCTGGATCACGCATCATCACTCTGCTTACTCGTATTCTGAGTGGGGCGCTCACGTTGATTACATAATCCAAAAGATTTTGTCCTCCAGTCTCAAAAATCAAAGCGGCCTCTTTAAGGACGTAAGGACTTGATTGTGTATTTACCCAAGAATTGAAGTCGTCTTTTACTGCAGGATGAACAAGTCCATTTATTTGTTTGACTTTTTTGGGGTCTGAAAAAACTGTTTTAGCTAAAAAAGTGCGATTAAGTTGGCCTGATTCCGAATAGCTTTCTATGCCAAAAGCAGAAATGATTTTTTCCTTCAAAACAGAATCTTCAATCATCAGCCACTTGGCCCGATCATCCGCAGAGTAAATAGGAATACCTAGAATTGAAAAAATCTTAGACACAGTAGATTTTCCGGAACCGATACCTCCAGTAACCCCAACTTTAATAGGGTCAATTCTCATAGCGAAGTTTTACTATTGATGGAGAAATGCGGATTTGGTCTAGAAATTTTGGCATCGGGCGCACTTCGATTGCGATTGTGCTATCTGCCTTATTTCGTTTGGAATAATTCAGAATTGCTTCAAATTCCATTTCTTTAAGATCCTCCACGTTTCGCTCATCGATTAAGTAATCCATTACAATAGATACTTCTTCATTCGATAATGAAACTGATTTTGGGAAGTTGAGTTTCTTTATTTTTAATCGCTTATTTCCTTCTAAAAAAGCTATAATGTCAAAGGTAACAGTTACCGTTTCTTCTTTACTTGAAACCAAAGATTCGATTTCTTCGGGAAGTTTTATTACAAGTTCTTTGGACAGATCTGACTTGATTTTTTGTTCGTTAATTGCAATTTGGATTCCACCTTTCAATTGCTCTAAAATGGAACTTGGACCAGTTAAAGAAATTTCAGCTGGGTTGAATT
Organism: Planctomycetota bacterium; assembly: GCA_047612305.1. Lineage (GTDB taxonomy): Bacteria > Bacteroidota > Bacteroidia > Cytophagales > Cyclobacteriaceae > Algoriphagus. The sequence continues at coordinate 52,821 of JBLGAM010000005.1, forward strand.
GAGGAGAGGAGAGTAATCTGTAATTTTTAGCAAGCGAATAACTGGAGCTGTCAACTATGACAGGGACTTTTAGGATTTGGATTCGATCTATTTTAAATTTTAGTGAATCGTCCAAGATGGAGATGACTGTAGTTGGACTCAGATATTCTCCAAGATCTCTTCTCAGATCAGTCGTCCGAATAAAATTTTTAGCTGCTGGATTTTCCAGTGAAACGGTAAAAGGCAATGTATTGAGTTTAAAATATTTGCGAAGCAAATCCCAGCCATTTCCTCTGATTTCAATCTGGATTTGATCTGGTTCTTTTTCAACCGCCATATACTTTTCCTTATCATAGCTTAGCTCGATGGGATAGTCAACCACAGTGGTGTAATCGTCCTTATTCAGGGCGTTTAAAATCCAAAAAGTGGTAGCCGCTGCTATGCAAAGGACTACCACTTTGAGATTAGAGAGTTTTTTAGGAGAAATCCTTTTTGAGGATTTATTGGTATCCGGCAAAATTCAATTTATTTCGTTGGAGTTGATTTCTTCGAGAAATCAAGAGAGAGCGCAGATTTTTCCACTTTCACTTTTAATCCCCGATCAAGTTCAAGGATTACTGTATCGGAATCTACCTGATATACCTTACCGTGCATACCTCCGATCGTGACTACATCATCTCCTTTTTTGATTTCCTCAATGTATTTTTTGGAATCTTTTTGTTTTTTCTGCTGCGGTCTGATCATGAAGAAATACATGATCAAAATGATTGAGCCAAATAAGAAAACTTGACCTAATATTCCACCACCACCTGCTGCAGCTTGAGCTAATACAATTGAATTCATACTTACTTATTTTTTAACTGGCCCAACTTGAGCAGGGCCAGCATTTTTAGGATTTACTGTACCTTTTAGACGAAGTCTAGTTACAGTTGGATTTGTATTAGCTTGAATAGTCACTGTTGGGGCTTGAGCTCCAGATTTCGCAGAAGAATTGAATATTACTTTTACAAAACCTGTCTCACCTGGTTTTACGGGGGTCTTAGTCCAATCAGGGCTAGTACATCCGCAAGAAGCAGTAATATTAGAAATTACCAAAGGCGCCTGACCGTTGTTAGTGAAATTGAAAAGATGCTCAACTACTTCTCCTTCAGCAATAGTTCCAAAATCGTGCTCCATTTCAGGGAACTCAAATTGACCTAGCGAAGATGGGTCTGCTACTTGCGTAGCTTGTGCATTTACCGGAGTTATTGCCGTATTTGAGGTTTCTAAAGCAGCGATCTTATCCTCTAGTGCTTTGATTTTCTCATCAGCGGTATCTTTTTGGCTGCATGATACTCCAAGAGCCATGATTAATGCGATGGATCCTATTTTTAAGAATTTGATTTTCATAACGATTAATTGTTACCTTGATTTATTTGGTCTATTAATTTATTTACATCTGAAAGCAGATTCTCTGCTTTATTTTTTGCTTCGGATATTACTCTCTTACCCTCAGTTTTGGCTTCGTTGAGATGAGTTTCTTTTCCCTCTACTAGATCCTCTATAAGACTTTCGAGTTCTTTTTTATACTTAGATAACTTAAATGATAATTTATCACGGGTATTATTACCTGCATCAGGAGCGAAAAGAATTCCCAATGCTGCCCCTACTCCCGCTCCGATTACGAAAGCGACGAGTGAATTGCTGTTTTTGCTCATAGTTTTATTATTTATTATCCAATAGTCCTCTACCACTCTTACGGATCTCACCACTTTCGGTTAGTTCTTTGGCCATTACGTCTAATAGTCCATTGACGAACTGCTTACTTTTTGGAGTGCTATAGGTTTTAGAGATGTCTATATATTCATTTATACTCACTTTTACTGGAATACTTGGAAAGTTTCGCATTTCTGACAAAGCCATCGAGATGATTATTTTATCCGTGTATGCCAATCGATCAATATCCCAATTTTTAGTTCGTTGAGAGATTAACGCCTTACTCTCAGCACTGTTCTTGATGGTGAAGTTAAATATATTTTCAAAAAACTCCTTATCCTCTTCCCAATTGATTGCAATTTCTGGCATTTGCCCATCACTTTCCTGATCTAGATTCGCAGCATTTTTCAATACTTTGGCTGCTAGACTTCTAACAACTGATTTGTTTTCAGTCCAATTCAAATCCTTTTCAATAAAATAATTTAAGATTACTTCATTTTTAAATATGATTTTCTTAAGGATGCTATCGGCTGCATCTAAGTCTTCTTCTATGGTTGGGTTTTGTATACCTAGGTAGGTTTTGTATACTTCTGATGTCTTAATGTAGTCTCTAAACCATTCCTTAATCTCAAGTTCAAGATCATCTAAGTTCACATGATTTCTCGCTAGAGCAGCCTGGTAAGACACCGACTCACTCAATGAGTTAAGGACTTGGTTAGAAGCCAAGTTTAACTCATTGCCAAAACCAATCGGATTATTGCCCGCTAATCGCGTCTTCTTTTCCACTTCCTTTCTTACGTGGTTCCCAAAAGCTCGCAGTAATTCAATTGCAGAAAGATACAACTGTGGAATTCGCTCTGCCGAGATTACCATGTTCTTCAATAGAAATTGGTGGTCTTTTTCATTGGTTTGGTGAAATTGATTCAAGGCCATCAATACCACTTGCTTTACTTTCGGTTCAGCATCGCTGGATTTCAGGATAGAAGTGCCACTGAGATTCTCATCAAATAGTTTTAAAGCTACTTCTGCGGATTTGTTCAAGGCTTCTTTATTCTGGACTTCCATGCTGTTTAAGTCAGGTAAAAAAGATTCCTTGATAAAATCTTTTGAAAGTGTATAATTCGAACCCTTGCACTGCTCATAGGCATAAAGGTTTTGGAATGCCTTGACCCTAAGAATTCTTCGATTTAGCATAGTGTTGTTTAGGAGCTACAAATATAGGCAATTTGCCTTGGCTATTCTTTAGATAGTGGGCACAAAAAAACCTCCTGAATTAGATTCTCGGTGGTTTTAATTTTTATTTGTTAATCAAAAAGGAAGTTTAACTCTTCCCATGGATTCAATTCTAGCTTTTGCAGTTTCAATCGCAGCTTGCTGAGCAGGAATATTTTCTGCCTCTGATTTTTTCAATATTTGTATGCATGTGTCATATATTTTTTCGGTTTGTTGAAATACTATTTCTCGATTATAGCCACCGAGGTATTCCATTCCGACATTAATTACTCCTCCCGCATTAATCAAGAAATCAGGAGCATAGATGATGCCTTTCTGCATCAGAAGCTTTCCGTGCTTTTCTTCATCTTTCAATTGATTATTTGCACCGCCAGCGATCACTGCGCATTTAAGGCGGTCGATAGTTTCGTCATTGATCGTAGCTCCAAGTGCGCAGGGAGCATATATATCCATCTGCAAATCATAAATCACATTCGGATCAACTGCTTGAGCACCTGTGGCTCTTGCCACTTCCATTAATTTTTCCTGAAAAATGTCGGTGATCAATACTTCAGCACCTTCCTTTATCAAATATTCAATTAGGTATTTACCAACTTGTCCAACACCTTGTACGCCTATCTTTTTCCCAGAAAGGTCATCTGAGCCAAAGGCTTTTTTTGCTGCCGCTTTCATTCCCATGTAAACTCCATAGCCCGTGACAGGTGAAGGATCTCCAGCTCCGCCTTTGATCTCAGGTAAGCCGGCTACATGTCGAGTCTCCATAGCAATAAATTCCATATCGGATGTCTTCATATTGACATCCTCAGCTGTCACATATCTGCCGGATAGGCTTTCCACGAATCTTCCAAATCGACGCATAAACGCTTCATTTTTCAATTTTGGATCACCGATGATAACTGCCTTACCTCCTCCGAGATTGAGTCCAGCTAGCGCATTTTTGAAAGTCATTCCTCGAGATAATCGCAAGACATCCGTAATTGCTTCTTCTTCTGTAGCGTAAGGCCACATTCGAGTGCCTCCTAAAGCGGGTCCCAGGACCGTATTGTGAATTGCAATTAATGCTTTAAGGCCTGTTGCTTCATCCTGGCAAATCACCAATTGCTCGTGATCCATTTTGGTAATTTGGCCAAAAATAGAACCTGCTTGATGCGTTTCTGTTGGTTTAATCTCTAACATTTGAACTTCGCTTTTTAGAATATGTTATATTTGGGTCGGTAAGGCGGGAAGACCCCCAATACAAAATTAAATACTTTTATTGGCCTTCAAAAGATTAATTTGTCTATAAACCGCTAACTAATTTCTCAAAATTAAAATTTTTATTTGGTGAAGCCACTTTGGAGACTCAATAAGTATCTGCTTAAGTACAAGGGATTACTGCTCTTAGGAATAGTATTTACGGTCATTTCTAATATTTTCGTAATTATCCCTGCGCAGCTGGTAAGATTAGCCATAGATTATGTCGTTGAGAGTTTGACGATTTATAGGCCGCTCCAACTAGGTGGAATGGGTGAGCCAGCTAAAGAAATTTTTTTAAAATCTGTATTCGTATTCGGAATTCTAATTTTAGTGATGGCTTTATTACGGGGATTTTTTCTTTTCCTTATTCGTCAGACCATAATTATCATGTCCCGGAAAATCGAGTTTGATATGAAAAGTGAAATCTATGAGCATTATCAGAATTTGCCACTTAGTTTTTATAGAAAAAATAGTACGGGTGACCTGATGGCTAGGATCACCGAGGATGTGAGTCGAGTCCGAATGTATCTTGGACCTGCTATTATGTACGGATTGAATTTATTGATTCTTTTCCCATTGGTGATCACTTACATGTTCATGATCAATCCTGTGCTGACGCTTTATTCGCTTCTTCCTTTGCCGATACTTTCTTTGAGTATCTATTTTGTGAATAATATGATCAATGAGCGCTCTGAAAAGATCCAGCGAAGCCTAAGTGGGTTGAGTACATTTGTTCAAGAAGCCTTCTCGGGAATCCGAGTTTTGAAAGCATTTGTGAGAGAAAGTGACAGCGCAAATGACTTTGCTACAGCGAGTGAGGATTACAAAATCAAATCCATCCGTTTGACTAAAGTGAATGCTTTGTTTTTCCCCTTGATCATGGCTTTGGTTGGGATTTCTACGATTATCACGGTTTATGTAGGTGGATTGCAAGTGATTAATGGAGAAATTGGCTATGGCGTTATCGCAGAGTTTATCCTGTATGTAAATATGCTGACGTGGCCAGTGACTTCTTTGGGATGGATTACCAGTATTGTCCAGCGAGCTGCAGCATCTCAGACTAGAATCAATGAGTTTCTAGACGAGAAGAATCATATTGTGAGTTCTGAAAACCTTAAAACTGAAATCCAAGGGACAATTGAAGTATCCAATTTGACTTTTGTGTACCCTGACTCAGGGATTAAGGCTTTAGATCAGATCAGCTTTAAGATTAAAGGAGGACAAACCTTAGGGATTATTGGGACCACTGGTTCTGGTAAGTCAACAGTAGCAAATCTACTGATGAGAATGTATGATCCTACTGAAGGGGGGATTTCAATTGATGGTAAACCCATTTCGGCCTACGATATTTCTGATTTGCGAAGACAGATCGGTTATGTGCCACAGGACGTGTTTTTATTCTCGGATACAATAGGAAATAATATTGCGTTTGGAATCGATACGGCGGATGAAGCTATTATTCATCAGGCAGCAAAGGATGCAGATGTGTACCAGAATATTGTGGATTTCCCTAAAGGCTTTGAAACGATGCTTGGGGAACGAGGAATCACCCTTTCTGGTGGTCAAAAGCAGCGTGTATCCATTGCTAGAGCCATTGCAAAATCACCTAAGGTCTTGATTCTGGACGATTGTTTATCCGCTGTGGATACGAAGACTGAGAATGTGATTCTATCAGCTTTGAAAAAAATAATGAAAGACAGAACTTCCATCATCATTTCACATAGAGTGTCCTCAGCAAAGTTAGCAGATCAGATCATTGTTTTGGATGATGGTAAGATCATAGAAAGTGGAAATCACGAGTCGTTGATGGAATTGAGAGGAGCCTATGCAGAGCTCTATGAAAAGCAGACTCAGGCAAGCGAAACCACTGAACCCTAAAAAAAATATCAGCTTCAATAACTTCTGCGATTTAATTAAGTATGTAAAATGAAGTGAATCAAACGGAAAAATTTATGGAAGAGCAAAAGTCTACAGCCAAAGAAATCGAGAAGGTTCTCAAGGAAATTGGTGACAAAATAGAAGAACTTGTTAAAAAAGGTGCCGATGCAGGAATGGATGTGAAGGAGGAAGTGGAAAATAAAATTCAGGAATTAAAAGAAAAGAAAACTACTCTAGAGGAAGAATTTAAAAAAGGGAGAGCACTTTTGGGACAAGAATTCAACGAGCGTAAAGAAGAGATAGAGCCGATACTGAGAGAATCAAAAGGGTTATTTGTAGAGGGATTTAAGCAGTTTTGCTTAGCATTGAAGATACTTTTCAGCAAAAATAAATAGTAGAAATTGGTGACTTTTAGGCATTAAAAAATGCTAAAATCCTGGACTAGCCCCCAAAAGTTGGACGGTTTAAGAATGATTTAAATTTAGAGAAAGAGCTCGGTATTGTACCGGGCTCTTTCCGTTTAATTTGGATTTGATTCGGTAATGGTTGTAATAATAGATGTATTCTTTTATTTCTTTTTTGAGTTGTTCAATGGACTGATATTTTTTGAGATAGAAAAGTTCTGATTTTAGCGTTCCGAAGAAGTTTTCTATGACAGCGTTGTCCAGGCAGTTCCCTTTTCTGGACATGCTGATCAGAAGATTTTTATCTTTTAAGATTTGCTGATACTTCGGGTTTTGATAGTGCCATCATTGGTCGGAATGGAGTATGGTTCCCTTGGTACGCTGTTGAATTTTTGTTGCCTTTTTAACCATATCCAGGACAGGCTTCAGTATTGGCCTGTCGGTTAGCTTAAAGGAGATGATTTCCCCATTATATAAATCCATAATCGGTGAGAGGTAAAGTTTTTTGTCTTTCACTTTGAACTCGGTGATATCAGTAACCCATTTTTGGTTTGGCCGGATTGCTTTAAAATCTCTATTCAGATGATTAGGGGCTATTTTACCTTGTTCTCTTCGGTAGGAAACATACTTTTTGACACGGATCAAGCTTTTAAGTCCCAAGTCCTTCATGAGCATGAATACGGTTTTGTGATTGATTTCAAAGCCTCTGTTTTTAAGCTCCAGATGGATTCTGCGATAGCCGTACCGCCCTTTGTGTAGCTGATAGATCTGGCTGATTTCGGTTTTGATGGGGCTATATTTGTCCTACTTAGAGAGTTCTTTAAGATGATAGTTAAATGTGCTCTTTGCCATCCCAGCATGCTTGAGAAGCTTAGCTAACGCATGCTGTTGCCTTAATTCTTGGATGATTTGCGATTTTCTTCTTTCTCGCTTTCGGATTGAATCAAGGCTTGAAGCTTTTTTAAATAAGCATTTTCAGCTTTAAGATCTGCCAGCTCTTCCAGCAGCTGTTCTTCTCGGGTCAGTGGTTTTTTAGGCTTTCTGGGCATGGTTGAAGGTGTTCCTTTACTTATTGCAGCTAACCTTTCTGGCCCATAGGAATCGTAGATTCTTACCCAATTCTGTAAGGTGGATACACTAGGGATCTTGAAACGAAGGCTGGCTTGGTATAAAGATAAAGATTCGTCCTTCATTGTTCGCACAGCATTCAACCGAAAATCTGCTGAATAAGAATTACTAATCGGTTTGAGACCATCAATCCCATAGCTCCTGTAAAAGGAAACCCACCTTTCAACCATAGATTTTCTGATACCTACCTTTCAGCTGATGCAGCTAGGAGTGTGTCTCCCTTTGATGACTTCTCTAACTATTCGTAGTCGAAAGTCAAAATCGTGTTTTTTGTTTTTACGCATGAAAATGCCCCCAATAAGTGTCTAACTTTTTTGGGGCACATCATCTAGTAGCGTTTGGCCTTTTTTTTATTTTCCAGCTAGGACATCGCATCGGTCATAAAGTGGATCCAAGTCTATAAAAATATCTTCCTTTGCGGTAATAAACCATTTGCTCAAAAGCTCATCTTCTTTTCTTCGAAGGGTTGCAGCTTTTAATTTTTCATAATCATCCGATAGATTAGCACGGTGTGCCGGATATTTATCTCTGTAAAACAATATTCGAAGCTTAGTGCCTTCTCGAGGGTCTTCATATTGAATAGGATTAGTAATCGCTCCAACTTGCATACTATCAAGAGTGAAGTATAAAACGGGGTCCTCCAGCGTTCGGAGTGTAAGGCGGCTGGAACTATTAGCTGGATCGGTGAAGAAGCCTCCATTATCAGATGTTGCTCGATCATCAGAATATTCTTTTGCAGCATTTGCAAATTCAATTCTTCCAGCTTGTATTTCTGTTTTCAAACTATCGAGGTATCGCTCAGCTTTGGCAATATCTTCTTGAGTTGCTTTTGGGATTCTTAAGATGTGGCGTGTATTGTAGGTACTTCCTTTGTTTTCCAGCAATTGGATCAAGTGAATTCCAAAATCGGTTTCAACCGGATCACTAAGCTCCCCAGGTCTTAATGCCAAAGCGGTTGCCTCAAATTCAGGAGCTAATTCTCCTCTTCTAAAAAACCCTAAATCTCCCCCTTGAGCGCCAGATCCTGGATCTTCTGAAAATTCTCTAGCTAAGGTTGCAAACTCTGCCTTGCCTGATCCGATATCTTCTTTAAACTTTCGAAGTTGCTCAAAAATCTCTTCTTTGGTTCTTTGATTGACTTCAGGTTTTTTGACGATTTGCCCAACTGTGACTTCAGCAGAGAAAAATGGTAGCGAATCCGAAGGGATACTATTATAAAAAGCTCTTACCTCAGCTGGTGATACAGTAAGTCCTTCTGTGATCTTTCCCCTCATACGCTGAACTATCAATTGCTCACGGATTACTTCTTCGATCTCTTTTTTGAGTTGATCACCCGTTTTCCCATAAGATTGGAGTAAAGTAGCCTCATCGCCACCAAACTGCTGCATGACCATATTGAAACGGCTGTCTGTCTGGAGCATTACTTCCGCATCAGTGACCATTATAGAATCAATCTCTGCCTTAGCAACCATGAGTTTGTTGATCATTAATGATTCAAATATCTCACATCTTGTAGGAGGCTCGACGCCTTGTTGGGCTTGTGCAATCGCCTCTAGATAAGTCTTTTGGACATCAGATTCTAATATGATATAATTGTCGACTTTCGCTACAATCTTGTCCAGTACTTGTCCGGTAGGCGGAGTTGCTTCCTGCGCAAATACAGAAGTCTGGAGTAAAACTAGTATTAGGAAAATAGTAAGTTGGTTCAGTTTATTCATGTGAGTCTTTCATCTAAGGTGATTACCCAAGAAGATTAGCTTGATTAAGTTCTATTGATTCAGCGAAATAAAGGCTTCCTCTTTCGCTTTTGTATTTACAGTAATGGGATATTTTTTTCGAAGCTCTTCGATTAGCTCTCCATCCAAGTATTCTTGAAAATCTCGAATAACTATTCCGCGGGTTTCTTCAAATTCCTTTTCGCCAGCTGGATATTTTTCACCGAGTAATATGAGATGGAGATGTCCATTCACCTCAAGCTCTTGATAGGCGAGATTTAGATTTGCCTTCGAAAGAACTGGATGATTTTCAAATTCAAATGTGCCTTGCTCAGTTTGGAAAGCGAGAGGGCTATTTTGGGCATAATCAGCCTCAAAACTTGCGATCAAATCTTCACTCAGAAGTTTATCGGCTAAAAGACTTTTCGCATGACTAGACTTAGTCAAATCAAGAACTTTAACCAAATAGGCATCAATTCGATTTCCCCATTGGTATTGTTTGATATTCTTCTCGAAATATTCTTGCTGTGCTACAGAATCTTCAATCCCTTTCTGCCACACCTCTTGATTCATTAGGGAAAAGAGTAGAATTCCATCCCTATATTCATTGAGAAGCATTTTGTAGTCCTTATTATTCTCTGCTAAATCTCTTTCCTCAGTATCGTTCAACTTCAATGCAGTAAAGCGATCATACCAAAAGTCGAAAGGACTAAGGTTAGTTTTAACTGTAGAATCCTCACTATCAATGAAATCCAGGAAATCTGATGTGGTATAGGATTGATTATCTATCTTAAACAGCTCTTTTGATTCAAGTTCATTAGGCGAAAGTAGTGACTTAAAGGACACTTTGGATGAGGAGCTAAGCGTTTTCCTAACGGAGGATACTGTTTGCTCATTTTCGTCAAAATTGTAACGGGATTTTTGTATGGCCATTACCTGTGACTTAATCATGGTAGATCTTGAATCTCTCATGATTCGTGACTTAATACTTTCCTCCAAATCCTCGAACAACTCCACTGGTTTTTTGTCTTCCAATCTAAGGATATGGTAACCATATTGAGTCCGGATTGGAGGAGATACTTCTCCCACCTCTGTAAGAGTGAAGGCTGCCATCTCAAATTCAGGGATCATTGATCCTACACTGAACCAAGGAAGTAAACCTCCTTTCTGGCTTGAGCTAGGATCTTCGGAAAAATTCAAAACGATATCCTCCCATATAGTTGACTCTTTTTGAATCTGCGTATAGATATCATTTACTTTCCTTTTTGCTAGATCTTCCCCCGCTGGATTGGATGGATCTATTCTTACTAAAATGTGAGAAACTAGGACTTGACCTGGATTAGGCTGTCTATCTTGAACTTTAATAACGTGATACCCGAAATTTGTAAGCACAGGATTTGATACCTCACTTGGCTTCATTGTATAGGCTGCATCCTCAAAAGGCTGAACCATCTGAAGTGCTGTGAAATAACCAAGATCACCTTTATTCTGCATTGCTGAAGGATCGTCTGAATATTCAAGTGCGAGAGTATTAAAATCTCCACCAGATTCCAATTCCCTTTTGACTTTTAAAGCCATTTTCAGAACACTAAGGCTATCCTCTGAAGAGGCATTTGGAGGAAACTGGATTAAAATATGACTTGCCCGAATTACTTCTTGGAGCCGAGCATATGCTTTTCTCAATTCGCCCTCTTCAAGCGAATTTTTAATTAGAAAAGGGGATTTTAAATTTTCTTTGAAGGATTCAAATTCTAGTTTGAACTCTTCCGCTTGATCTAATTCTTTAGCTTCAGCTTCTCTTACTTTTAGTTTGTAGTTGATGAAAAGCTTCATATTCGCCTCAAATTCCACTCGAGACATGCTGGAAGTTCCGGTTTCAGTATTTTGAGATTTTCCCAGCAGGTAGATCAATTCATCTTTTTCCACTGGCTTTCCACCCAAGGTCAAAAGTGGTTCTTGCGCAATCTGAGCAATTAAATCTTCTGGTTGAGAAAAGCTTATTGCGAGGAAAAATAAAATTAAATATGCCGAAGTGGTTCGGTGTTTCATGGATTCAATGCCTGCTTAGAAAGTGCAATTTTACAAATTTATTAGGATTTAAAGTCAAATGCCCCGAATACTAAGCATTTAACAAGAATTAGGATTGAAACCATTTGATCAATCTACAGGTATTTGTGCCTTTCGCTGATTCAAATTCAATTTCATCCATAATCCTCTTTACCAAAATGATGCCTAAACCGCCTTTCCGCTTTTCTCCTTTTACTTTATTTAGATCAGGGATTTCATAATCAAGCAAATTGAAGGCCTTTCCCTTATCTGTGATTTCGAAGATAAGTTTGCCTAGAGACTCTTTTACTTCTAGGTCAATGTGATCTTTAGCGTTACATCCATGTGAATGAATGATCAGGTTTGCACAGACTTCTTCTACTGCTAGGGTAAGTTGAAGTTTATCATTTTCAGAAAGATAAGGCATCGTCAACGTTCCTCGTAAAAAGTCTCTCAATTCAGCTAGTGCGGTTGTCTGGCAATATATTGTGATCCGGTGTTCCATGTCAGGAGGAAAGCGCAGTTTGTTTATCCGGGAAAATCGCCATTAACTGGTGGAGACCCAAAATCTTGAATACTTCTAATACTCTTTCAGAAAGTCCAAAAATTCTGAAGTCAATATTTTTCTCTTGAAAATCTTCCAGATATGACATGAAAACACCCAAGCCTGCAGAAGAAATATATTCCAGTCCCTTTCCATCAATCAAAATAGCTTCACTTCCGTCTGCAATAAGCTTCTGAATAGACTTATCTAAAAGCACGGAGTTGCTGGCATCGACTTCTCCCTCAAGAACCAAGAAGTGATAACCATCCTCTTCAAGTACATTGATATTAAGCATATTATAATTTCTATTTAAAATGACTAGTTAAACTTCACGACCATCATGGAATAATCATCGTCGATTTTCCCATCTCCTCCTACGAAGTGATGAAGCGAATCGATGAGATTGGTTTGGATTTCTTTTGAGTTGTGCTCATGGTATATTTCAAGTAGTGAGCGTAATCGTTCAAAACCGAATTGATTCCCTACAAGATTCTTGGCTTCAATGACTCCGTCTGTATATAAAACTAAAGTATCACCAGTCTGGTAAGTATAAGTCTTTTCTTCAACGTGATTCTCGTATAGCTTGTTTCTTAAAATCCCCAAACCAAGTCCATCAATTTCCAAATACTCTGATTTTGAAACCGATGAGTTAAAGCGTAATGTAGGGACATGGCCTGCTCTTGCATGGCAAAAGGTTTTTATTTGGGTATTGATCAAGAAAATTGAAACCGTGATGAAGTGATTCCGCTCGAGACATTTGCTTAAAGCAGAGTTAGCTTTTATCAGAAAATCAGTAGGACTCAGGTTTAATTGGATCAAACTCTGAAAGATTCCTTTCATTTGGGCCATATGAAATGCCGCTGAGGTGCCTTTTCCGGAGACATCGCCAATGATCAAAACATACCGATCATCATCCAGCTTGAAAGTGTCGTAATAGTCTCCACCTACTTCATCTGCGGCGTTGGAATAGGCAGAAATATTAAAGGAGTTGTTGTGATCAAGTTTGGTGGGTAAAAGTGCTTTTTGAACTCGTTGGGCAATCTTCAATTCCTCTTGGTAGCGCTCATTCAATATTGCCTGATTCAGTAAGCGGTGATTTTCGACCGAAATACAAGCTTGACTCACAAAAGTGCTAATGATGTTAATCATTTCGCTATTGAAGCCATCTTTCACTTCTTTAATCATTATCATTCTCCCAATAGTTATTTTATTGATCAACAATGGTATTATTAGCGCCGACTCGAATCTCGGGTGGTTAATTCGTATTTCTTGGATATTGATGTTTTTGGCAAATTTTTCATCAGGTTTTCCGACTAAAATTTTTGACTTTTTGATTAGTGCGATTAGTTCTTCTCTAGTCTTAATATCAATAAATCGCTCGAGCTGAAAATCGATTGATATAACTTCTCGCTCCATCTCAAGCCAAGCTCCATCTGCATAAGATGCACTCATGCAAGAATCCATTAAGATGTCGAGTACCTGCTCTTCATTTTCTTCTGCTTTAATAGATTGACTCAAGCGCTGAAAGCTAATCGCCTCGGTTAGTTTTTGTTCAAAAACAGAAGAGGTCGGAAGGTTGAAAAGAGTTACTAGGAAACTGAAAAGAGCATAAGAAAAAATAAACCCAAATAGACTGATCAAAAATAGGTTGTCAGTAAGGTTGACCGGATAGACGATTTTATTGGTATACCCTTGGATCTGAATAAAAAGGAATCCACATGAGATGAGGATGATAAATAAGAATAGCAGGGATTTCCACTTTTCTTTAAATGTGAGGTAGGGAATCCATTTTAGATTACCTGAAAGTACAAGGCCGAGACCTATCAGGAGTACGAGACCAAAAAGGAAGCTGTAATCCAATGTATTTTGATTGAAAAAGATGAAAAACATTGCTCCAAGCATCGCAACCTCATAGGCTTGCCATTGCTTTACTACACGCTTACTTTTTTGGTAGAGAATAAGGTGTTTCCAAAGCAGCGCTGAGGAAATCAAGAAAATCGAGGTAAGGGCAAAATTGATGTGGTAAAAAAGATTTCGCAGGAATGGTTCTTGAGCAAGTCTGCTTTCACCCAATGATCCATAAAATAAAAAGATCAATAGGGAAACAAACACGGCAAACAAACCAGTGGACGCTACTCTCCAAATCAAGTTTAGAAATTCATTTTTGGAGTTTTGGGAAATGTAATTTGAATAAAAAACATAGACCATCAGAAAAAATAAAATCTCTAGGATCCATGTAAATTCTATGGCAATTCCGGAATCTATCTCGTTAAGAATCCCAAATAGTCTGACCAAATCCACAAACAGCAATGCTAGCCATACCAATATGGCTAGCATTAAGCTTAGCTTTCCGAAGTTGATTTTTGGTAGTTTGATCATGAAATTGCCATTGCAAAGGTAATCACAAGATTTAATTTAGTCTTCTAGGGGAATTCGGCAATTAAATACCGTTTTTAAAAAATCTAAAATCAGTAAAATTTAAGAAATTGTTAGTGAAAATTATAAACAGACAAGATCTTCAATGACTCCCTGACCATATTTTGCTTCGATTAGTTGGAGAAGGCTGCCTCTACTCATCATCAGTTCTTTTTTTACAGGGCCTGAAGTAAGCTTTACAAATAATTTTTTGTCTCGAATATAAACTGAGGTTGTTCGATCCGCTATAGTCTTACCCACCAGTTCAGGCCAATCATGTATCAGCGATTTTTCACGAAATTTCCCTTCCAATCTATACGCTTTTAGCAAATCGTTGAAAGCAGTTTCTAAGGGTTCCGCCTCTTTTTTTCTACCGAAATAGGAGTTATAACTCATGGATAGGGATTTATTAAACAAAAAGCGAGGCGGCTATGCTGTCTGCTAATAGCTTGCCGCTTTTGCTCAAAGATAAGTTTTTATCCTTCCAAAGTAGCCAGCCTTCTTGG
>JBLGAM010000006.1:0-62038 GCA_047612305.1 Planctomycetota bacterium
TATAGAATCACAATCATTAAAGTATAAAAATTTATGAAAAAAGGACAATTCTTTCTCGGAATGCTTCTTGCCTCATTGATAGGAGGTTTAGTAGCCTTAGCTGGGGTGAGTTTCTTTATACAGACTCAGGCCCCAACTAATTTTGATGAAAAGCAAAAGGCAAGCTTTGTCAGCTTATTGAGCAATAAAGACTTTACGATCCCTGATGGGATTAATTTTGTGGCAGCAGCAAGTCTGGCCACACCTGCGGTAGTGCACGTAAATACCACAGTTGCGTATTCAGGTAGAAGTCAAAGAGATCCAATTCAAGAACTTTTCCAAATGCCTCCCAAGGAAGGTGAATCAGAAGATTCTCAAAGAGGAATGCCAATGAGTTCAGGCTCTGGAGTGATCATCTCTGCTGATGGCTATATCGTCACCAACAACCACGTGGTTGATGGAGCTACCAAAGTAGAGATCTCTTTAGAAAACAATAAGCGGTATGTAGCTAAAATCATCGGAACTGACCCTTCTACTGATTTGGCTCTATTGAAAATCGAAGCAACAGGCCTTCCTTTTGCGAAGTTCGGTGACTCTGATAAAACACAAATTGGTGAGTGGGTACTTGCTGTTGGAAACCCATTTGACCTCAATTCTACGGTAACTGCAGGGATTATTTCTGCTAAAGCTCGAAATATTGGGATTCTAAGAGATGTAGAAGATAACCTTCAGGTAGAGTCTTTTCTTCAAACAGATGCAGTGGTGAATCCTGGGAACTCAGGAGGAGCTTTGGTGAATCTTGCGGGTGAATTGATCGGAATTAATACCGCTATTGCTACTCGAACTGGTAGCTACAGTGGGTATTCATTTGCGGTTCCTAGCACTTTGGTCAAAAAAGTAATGAATGACCTGATGGAGTTCGGAACTGTTCAACGAGGATTACTGGGGGTAAATATTATAGATATAAGCCCTGAACTCGGTGAATACCTAGGAAAAGATTTCTCAGTAGATCAAGGTGTATATATCCGAGGTGTCAATGAAAATAGCGGAGGTGCGGAAGCAGGTCTAAAAGAGGGAGACATCATCATTGGTGTAGATGGAAGAAAAACCAATACTGTTGCAAATCTGCAAGAAATAGTAGCAAGAAAACGACCTGGAGATAAAGTTGAAGTAGAATATTTGCGCGATGGGAAAACCATCAAGTCTAAAGCTACTTTGAAGAATTTTTCAGGAGATACGGATATTGTTAAAAAGGTGATTCCGAAGACTATGGAATTTGAAGGAGTAGTATTTGAAGAGATTCCTTCTAAAGTAAAAGATGGTTTAAAACTATCAGGAGGAGCTGTAATTGGTGCGGTGCAAGGAGGTAAGTGGCGTTCTGCCGGTGCCCGTCCAGGTTTTGTGGTTACCTCAATAATTACAAGCGACGGTCGCGTGAGGATTCAAGGACCAGATCAATTGATTGAGGTATTAGAAGATCTTTCAGGAGAAGAAATTGTGGTGCTTGGAATGTTTCAGGATGGGACAGAGTACTACTTTGAAGTAAAAGTTGATTGATCACCCAAAACTTTTACAATCGGCAGGCTGGATTTTTCCAGTCTGCTTTTTTTATGTCTTTTCAATTGCTTTGTGTAATTTGAAACATAACAAACCCAAACCTTATGAAAAAAATATTTTTAGTAGGTCTTGCAATCTTGATGTCAATCGGATTGCATGCTCAGATCTTAACACCAGCCACTAGTGCGCCTCAAAAGGGGATTTCCCAAGATCGAATCAATCGGATTGATCAAATGCTGAATGAGGCCATTGATGCAAACCAGGTCCCTGGTTTGGTGGCGATGATTGTCAAAGATGGCAAAGTAGTATACCATTCAGCCAAAGGCTTTGCGGATCTTCCGTCCCAACAAAAGATGGAAAAAGATCAAATTTTCAGAATTGCTTCACAGACAAAGGCCATTACTTCCACTGCAGTGATGATGCTTTGGGAAGAAGGAAAATTTCAATTAAGTGATCCGATTTCCAAGTATATCCCCGAATTCAAAAATCCACAGGTGATGATTGGATTTCGGTTTGCAGACTCTACTTATTCTACCCGACCTGCCTCACGTGAGATTACTATTAAAGATTTGCTGACTCACACTTCAGGTATCGGCTATGGAATGATCGATGGGGATGAGCGTATGAAAATAATCTATCAAAAAGCTGGGATCATTGATCTTTATACTACAGAGCCAGTCAAGATTGGAGATAATATTAGAAAGCTTGCTAAACTTCCCATCCATCATGACCCAGGGGCCAAATTCACCTATTCAGAAGGCCTGGATGTATTGGGCTATTTTATTGAGATCGTATCAGGAATGCCATTTGATGAGTTTTTGAAAACTCGACTTTTCCAGCCTTTAGAGATGTCCAATACTGGGTTTTATTTAAATGAAGCTCAAGGGAAAAAATTGGTAACAGTCCATCAATTTGCAAATGGTGCTTGGCGGCCAATGCCAGTTACTTTCTATGACCCAGATTATCCTAAGACAGGAGCAAAAACCTTTTTCTCCGGCGGAGCGGGACTTTCATCCTCTGCTGAGGATTATGCCAAATTTCTTCAGATGTATTTGAATGGGGGAGTCTATAATGGGAAAAGAATTTTAAGCCCCACAACCATTCAAATTATCATGTCCAATCAAGTCGGAGAACTAGTAGCTGGAGGACAGAAAAGTTACGGACTCGCTTTCGGGATCGTCAATGAACTTGGTTTTCCTAAAGGCGGTGAAGGTAGTGTAGGAACATTTGATTGGGGTGGCTATTTCAATACCCAATATTTTGCAGATCCAGTTACCAAAACAATCGGGATCTTGATGAAGCAAACCCAGGGTGGGAATGGGGATCAGACCGGATGGAAATTCAGACAGATGGTTTTTGCTGCGGTTGAATAGGGTTTTTTAACCACAAAGTGCACGAAGGTGACACGGAGGGCACAAATAAAAACCATTACTAGCCAAAAAGTTCAGAATATTGATCCTGAAAGGATCAGACCTTGAATAACCATGGGTGAAACCCATGGTTATAGAAATCCACCCTACACACCGACCTCCCGCCACTAATCTTCTTTTGGAAAGAGGTTGCTAAATGCGGGATGATGGAAACGTACTTTAATAACCAAGAGGGAGTTTTCAACACTTTGTACCAATGGAGACACGGAGGGCACAAAGATTAAAGGTCCAAGTCGAAAGACTTGGACCTTTTTAGTTTTCCTTCCAAATGCAATGCTGGATTATAGCAGCTATTTAAAGCTTATCGATAGCTAGTTTGTAGTTAGGATCTTCAATCACATTGACATCAACCAATTTATCTGCATTAGCGATGAGTTTTCTACAGTCTGGACTGAGGTGTTTCAGGTGGACTGTTTTCCCAACTTTCAGGTATCGCTCGGTAATTCGATTGAGTGCCTCTATTGCTGACATATCTACAATTCTGCTTTCAGCAAAATCAATGATGACTTCTTCTGGATCATTCTGAATATCGAATTTTTCTCCAAAAGCCCCCACTGATCCAAAGAAAAGTGGCCCATACATTTCATAGTGCTTCACGCCATTAGCATCAACTGATTTTCGAGCTCGAATTCGTTTTGCATTGTCCCAAGCAAAGAAAAGAGCAGCAAGGATCACTCCGATCAAAACAGCTAAAGCTAAATTATGAAGTACGGCAGTGACCAGTGTAACCAAAACCATCAGGAACACATCTGATTTGGGCATTTTGGTGAAAGTTCGTAAGCTGGCCCACTCGAAGGTGCCGATGGAAACCATAATCATCAAGCCTGTTAAAGCAGCCATTGGGACTTGCTCAATGAGGCTGCTGCCAAACATGATAAAGACTAATAGCATCACCGAAGCGACTATTCCGGAAAGCCTTGCTCGAGCTCCGGAAGAAATATTGATCAAAGACTGGCCGATCATCGCACAGCCACCCATTCCTGAGAACACGCCAGAAAGCATATTTGCTATTCCTTGTGCTACGGCCTCTTTATTACCGCGCCCTCTGGTTTCGGTGATTTCGTCGATAATATTTAGGGTCAAAAGACTCTCGATCAATCCCACTCCGGCCACGATAGCAGCATAAGGGAAAATAATCTGAAGCGTCTCAAAAGTCAAAGGAACTACGGGTATATGAAAAGGAGGGAAGCCACCCTGAATACTAGCAATATCTCCAACCGTCTTGGTGTCTAAATTGAAGAGGGATACGATTCCAAAAATCACAAGAATGGCAGTCAGAGAAGAAGGAACTACTTTGGTCAATTTTGGAAGTCCCCAGATAATAAGCATAGTCAAAAATACCAGTCCCAATAAAAGGTAAAGTGTGTTTCCAGTCAGCCAGTTTCCTGTAGAATCTTTGAATTGGTCTAATTGAGACATGAAAATAATAATCGCCAAGCCATTGACAAATCCAAAAATCACCGGATGTGGTACCAATCTCATGAATTTTCCCAGTTTCAAAGCTCCTGCGCTTACTTGAATAATTCCTGCTAACACTACTGCAGCAAAGACATATTCTACTCCGTGAATAGCAGCAAGTGAAACGATTACCACAGCAACTGCGCCAGTAGCTCCGGAGATCATTCCTGGCCGGCCTCCTAAAATAGAGGTGACCAATCCCATCATAAAGGCAGCATAAAGGCCAGTGAGCGGGGAAAGTCCTGCAATAAGAGCAAATGCAACAGCCTCAGGAATCAATGCCATCGCGACAGTAAGGCCTGAAAGTACTTCTGTTTTATAATCCACTCTTTGGCTGAAATTAAAGAGGTTAAAATACTTTTTCATAGGAGGGATAGGTTTGGAATCGCAGAAGCAAAGGAAAAAAAGGATCGAAAATCCTTTTTTCACTTCTTATTTAAGAGTGCAAAGATAAGTAAAATGGCTGGAACAGAATTTTATTTGGAAAGGATTCGAGATTAGAGGCTCTTCTGGATTCTCGAAAATAAGCTGAAATGAATCGTTCTAACCTAAAATTTAAAGCTGGGAATAAAATGGAATTCAACCTTTATCAGGGGTAAACTTCTATTAAGTTGTACTTTTCAAGTTGTCTCCATCTCGTACATGGAGTCTGCGAAAAACTAAGCCGGAGAGCATAGTTAAGCTTCCAATCACTAAAAATGTAAAGCGAAATGACTGGTGAATTTCCGTTTGAACCAATCGGATATCTCCTTGGAAAAGTTTGAGTACAACCAATCCAAAAGCTATTCCAAATCCCATCCCAAGTTGTTGATTGACCGAAACTAAAGAATTGTCACTACTGGTATGGTAAGGTCTAAGGTTGGCAATTGCAATACTGTTCATGGAAGTAAATTGGATGGAATTGAAAAACCCTAGCAAGGCAATCAGAGGTAGATGCCAGTAGATAGAGAATCCCAAACCCGGAATGGCGAGAGTACAGATGAGAAACCCAATAATTAGGGTGTTGGCTAAAAGAGTCTTTCTATACCCTATTCGATTCAAAATTGGAATCACTACAGATTTCCCAAATATGGCTGTCAGTGCCATCGGTGCCACTATCCAACCGGACACAACTGCAGATTGGCCATAAGCAATTTGTATCATCAAAGGAAGAAGGAGCGGTACGGAACTGATCCCCAGTCTTGTGACCATATTCCCTAAAATACCAACTCGGAAGGTTCTGACTTGAAAAAGCTCCAAAGGGAAAATGGGATTTTCTTGTTTTTTAGCATGGAGATAATAAAAATAAAGCAAAAGAAATCCTGCCATAAGGGACATCAGAATAGGTGTGATTTGGAAGGAATTGCCTAAAAATTCCAACGCTACAGAGAGTAGGAAAGAGGCAGCTCCAAAAAGTAAAAAGCCTCTGATATCCAACTCAGGATGCTCCGAGGAATAATCCGGAAGGAAGCGAATACTTAATATAATCCCCGCAAGGGCGATGGGAATATTGATTAGAAAGATCCAGTGCCAAGTGAAATAATCTACCAAATATCCTCCGACCAAGGGACCTAAAACAGGGCCGATGAGTGCTGGGACAATCGCATAGTTCATGGCTTGGACCAATTCTTTTTTTGGAAAAGAATTAATCAGAGTAAGTCTGCCGACTGGTGTCATCAAACTTCCTCCGACACCTTGTAAGACGCGGGATAAAACCAGCTGATTCAGGTTTTGGGAAAGAGAACAGAAAAGGGAGCCCAAAGCAAAAAGGAACAATGAAAGGATAAAGATCCTTTTGGTTCCAAATTTATCTGCTAAATACCCGCTGATTGGCATAAGCAATGCAATGGTCAGTACATAACTGATGATTGCATTTTGCATATTCAGTGGTGACTCGTTCAGATCTTTTGCAATAGCCGGGAGGGAGGTGTTCAGGATAGTCGAATCCAGCATCTGCATAAAAATGGCAGTTGCCAAAATGATGGGAAGATAAAGCTTGATTTTAGGGCTGAGACTTTCCTGAGTCATATGGGACAAATGTAGATATGAAAAGTCAGAAATTTAAAGTGAGAAGGATTAAAGACCAGTTGCCAGAGAGTTTCAGTTTTAAAGTGAGAAGTTTAAAATTGAGTGATCTCAGAAAATTATTTAGGGTGAGTTAAATTTATTTGAAAAATAGAATCTCTGCTTCTCGAGCTTTTTTATTGAAATAAGAATTTTTTCTGGTCAATAGTTTTTCATCAACTGCTTTCAGGATTTTCAATTCTTTCCAAAATTCTCCCTACTCAGCCTAGTCTATTTTTGTGAAGGTTTGAAGAGAAGAAAGAGGCTGGGCGGTTCAGATGTAGAATGGAAGTAATTCAACCCCATATCATCACCTCCCGACTATTGTCGGGAATAGTTGGTTTAATATTCAAAATGAGGCTTTCATTCCCAATCGTGAATAGTAAATCCGTTTGGATAAACAAGAGCTTTGCAAGCAAGGCTCAATGCTAAAATAGCTTTGAAGTAATCAATATGGAACCTTGAAAAGAATACCTTAATTTATCCTGCAAATAAAGTCAAGCTGCTTATATACTTGCTTTTCTCCTTTTTAAAAAGGTTAAGACAGAACCGATGACAATCAAAATAATAGACGGCCAAAAGCTTATAAAAGCTAATATACCTGGCCCCAAGGCATTTCCGGCATCCAGGACTCCAAGGCTATCCAATCCGATTAAAATTAATATTGGGATTGTTCCTATCAGTAAACCGAGTATACCTATTCGTAAGGTAATGTGAAGATTTTTCCAGTTTTTTTTCATCCTGTATTTTTTGAGGTTTATGATTTAATTAGCTACCACGTTAGCTTCATCGAGACTGAACACTAAAAATGGCAAAGCACAAAATTGTCCAAACTCTCTAAAACCCCCAGTTCGCCTGTATTCATCAACTCTCTGGAGAATTTATCTCTCATAGCTTCGGACTCCGTATTGCATTGCTCATAATTACTGTCCTTTTGCAAGTCGATTAAGCTAACCATGTCCCCTGAGAGGTTTTTCTAATAATGATTTCCGATTTCGGAAGACCGAAGTGAGATTGAATTCAGATTTTAGAGTTTTTCAATCGCTTGTTGGTAATCATTAGAAAATAACTAGATATAGACCACGCTTTCATGATAAATTCATGGTTACACTTTTATAAACGGTTGGTTGTCATGATTTTTCTCATTCGCATTTTCCAATCATTCTATTCTGATCAATTTGTACTTTTTTTCACTTCGTAAACAAAGCTCCCACACCAGCCTCACTCGCCAGCTGATTGAATTCCAGAATGGATTTGTCTAGTAGTGCCTTTCCTTCGCTTTTCAACTTTTTCCACTCTTCCCATAGCTCAACGTATCGGTCCTTAGACCCTTGATTCACCTTAGGTGTGGTACTTTCAGTTTGATTGATCAGGTAGAGGTAGTTTGCGGTAAATTTATTAGGTAAATTTTCCACATCATCGTAGGCGGTGGACTTTCGCTGGATCATCTTCTCATCCCAATTCTGAAGACTCTTTTGCAAGGCATTTCCAGTTTCGTTAAGACTCTTGAACTCTTCTTTCTCTTTGATCTTTGCTAATAGTACTTTCAGCTGCGTCTGGTAGTCCATGAGCTGATTGATCATATTGATTTTCATTTTGAGAAAGGGTTGGTGAAAATGGTTTTTTTCCATCCTAAAAATGGGTCAGATAAATTGAGTTTAATAGCTGAAAGGGATATTAATCACTTGGCATTACCCTCAGAAATTTAATCCTCAAAAAGGACTACCACTTCAGCTTTTTGAACCTCTTTGAAATTAGAAGCAAACATGGTTAGAAATAGTTGTAGTCTACAACAATAGCAAGGAGCAATACATCAATATATTTTTTAGAATCCCGTACAGCAGTAGTCTGGTGCAATAGTTAAAAATTGATCTGAGTAGTTTGAGTGAATTGAAAATTGGATGAAAGTTGAGCGTAGTTTCAAATGCTCAAGAACCACCATATTTTAACTAAATGAATTAGGGTAAATCGGAGAGAAAAAACTTTATGCCGGGTGCGAAGTTATAAGCTTGCGAATTTTATAATTATTATCGTTTTTGATGCTGGTGATCCTTTTTGTTTATTGGAAGCCTTCTTTGTTGGTAAGGAAGAAGGATGAATGATTAAGTTTGACTCATTGAGTTCACCGAATTCTTGAATGATTTTATCTTTTTTGCTTACAGAAAAGAGAGTTTACACCAAAATTAAATACCTAATATAAAATCCAGTTAAAAGGTAATTTGAAATAGCACAAGCAATAATTACAATTACTAATAAATAATTAAATTGATGAAGAAATTTAAAAAATCCGAAATATTCCTAATGGCTTTGGTGGTAGTTCTGATTGCTATATCAGAGTACTACTTTCTCATTGCAAAAGAACCTATGAAAGCAATTTTCCTGGGGTTATGGTGCCCTACCATACTAGGATTTGTGATAATATTTAATTTGAAAAAATAAAATGGAAAATATAGATGTAATCATATTGACTTCTTTGGTAATAATAGCATTTGTTATTTTTATTATCTCCACACTAAAAGAAATTAATCGAATGGCGAAAGAGCCCTATGAGTTTGAAAAGGCTACAGGGTTCTCTAGACCTGCTTTATTTAATGTATTGCGTGCTCTATTTGAAGATGATGAAATGCAAGAAGAAGACAAGGA
The DNA here is from genome assembly GCA_047612305.1 of Planctomycetota bacterium. Lineage (GTDB taxonomy): Bacteria > Bacteroidota > Bacteroidia > Cytophagales > Cyclobacteriaceae > Algoriphagus. The sequence continues at coordinate 9,111 of JBLGAM010000006.1, forward strand.
AAGATTTAGAAGCACATTGAAACGTTCAATTTCTGATATGCATACAGATGGGGTGTATTTTGATAAATCTAAAATTTTGCAGAAAAAAAATTCGGATAAGAACAACTCAGATGAGGAAAAGTAAAATTCCTAACCAATTTTAAAGTTAAATTAATACAGCAGTAATATTTTTTTAGTCAATTCTAGAAAAGGCTTAATGTATTTCTCTCATTCTGTATCTAATCGTACTATTGGTATTTCTCGGGTTTAGTTGCTCATGATAAAGGAGTAGGCTTTTTAAATATGGTTGAGTCAGGATTATTTGACAAATAAAACTCCCACACCAGCCTTTTGCGCTTTTTGATTGAACGCGGGAACAGACTCGTTAAGTAATTTTTCACCTTCAGCTTTCAAGCTTTTCCATTCTTCCCAAAGCTCTGCGTAACGATCTTTTGAGCCTTTATTTACTTTAGGAATTGGGCTTTCAGTTTGATTGATCATGTAGAGGTAGTTCGCGGTAAATTTATTTGGGAAATTTTCCACGTCGTCATAGGCAGTAGACTTTCGCTGAATCATTTTTTCATCCCAATTCTGAAGACTCTTTTGCAAGGGATTTCCAGTTTCGTTAAGGCTCTTGAACTCTTCTTTCTCTTTGGTCTTTGTTAATAGTGCTTTCAGTTGAGTTTGATAGCCCATGATCTGATTGACCATATTGTGCATTTCAGTTAATTCAGCTTCTCGAGTTTTCATGAAAGCATCATACTCCCGATAATCTGCCATCGTGATTTCATACAATGGATTTGGCTTGATTATGACTGAAGTTTCAGAAGTTTGATTCCCGTTTTTTAGTATCAATTTATAAGTACCCGGGACGACTTGGTGGCCTCGGTAGCTTGCTTCAAGATAGGCTGTAGGAATTCCCGGCATTGTCGGATAGCGCATGTCCCAAACAAATCGGTTAATTCCCTTTTTAACAGAAAGTGTAGGCTCAGGAGATGGTCCGCCGTCGTAAGTCTTAAAGTCAGGATTTTTTTCAGAGGTAATAGTACGAATCAAGTTGCCGGACTCATCATGGATTTCCAGACTAACTTTGATAGAGTCTGTCGTATTTTCAGCCAAGTGATAATAAACGACTACCCCATTTGCAGGATTAACTCCTTCAAATGGATCAGTTCCATCAAAATCAGAATTACTTCTGCTGAGCGGACTGGACCAACTGCCGAGATAAGATACTTCAGGAGTATAAATTTTTGGAGCTTGAACCGTTTTCTCCATTTCTCTGACCAAGCTTAAATCATCCAAAATCCAGAATGATCTACCGGAGGTCGCCACTACCAAATCCTCATGAGCGATTTTTAAGTCCAATATTGGGGTAACTGGTAGATTGAGCTGAAATGCTTCCCAGGATGTTCCGCGATTTCTGGAAATGTACATCCCCTTTTCAGTGCCTGCATATAGCAAATTCTTGTCTTTGGAGTCTTCACGAATTACTCTGGTGAAAGCGCCATAAGGAATTCCAGAACTGATATTTGTCCAACTTTTCCCATAATCAGTGGTCTTATACATCGCTGGGGTATAATCATTGAACTTGTAGCGAGTGGTCGCTATGTAGGCGGTTCCAGGATCGGAAGGGGAGACTTCGATCGCATTGATCAAGGATTCCTGAAGTCCTTTCGGAGTTACATTTGTCCAGTTTTCACCTCCGTCTTTCGTGAGATAAACTAAGCCGTCATCACTTCCGGTATAGAGAACTCCCTTCTCATGGGGAGATTCGATGATGTAGGAGAGGGTTCCGTAATTCTCTGCGCCGACCGCTTCATTGGTATAGGGAATTCCTCCTTTCCCTTGCTTTTCTTTTTCATTTCGAGTTAGATCCGGAGAGATTACCTCCCAACTCGTACCATTGTCTCGACTACGCTCGACATATTGTGAACCATGGTAAAAAGTGCCTGGTTCGTGCTGTGACCAGATTATCGGCGCATTCCAATTGTAGCGATAACGCATATCTGAGGCATCTCTTCCAAGGTATTGGATAGGTGCAATCATTACATTGGTGGAGCCTCCTGACTCCATATCAAGGAGCTCAATCGTCCCGAGATAGCTTCCGCCCATTACATAGCGTGGATCATCTGGGTTAAAAGCCAAGAATGCCGATTCGCCTCCTGCGGAGTAATTCCAATGCTCTTGTGAAATCCCACTTCTTCCTAGTGCCATGCTACTGATTACTACAGATGTATTGTCTTGCTGGCCTCCGTAAATTCGGTAAGGGAATTGATTGTCGGTGTTGATTCGGTAAAATTGAGCAGTTGGCATATTGGACTGTGTAGACCAAGTTTTACCACCGTTAAAAGTGATACTTCCTCCTCCATCATCTGCCAAGATCATGTTTTTGGAGTTTTTTGGGTTGAACCAAATGTCATGGTAATCGCCATGTGCCCCATCGATATTTTCAAATGTTTTTCCACCATCAATTGATTGAAGCATCGGTGCACTTTGAACCCAAACCGTATTTTCATCATTCGGGTCTGCGAAAACTTCAATGTAATACCATGCTCGTTGAGTCAGTCGATTATCCTTATTCACAAGGCTCCAGCTTTCACCTGCATCATCTGAGACAAATAATCCTCCGAGATCTTTTTCAGAGTCACTTTCAATCAATGCGTAAACCTTATTGGAGTTTGCTCTGGATACTGAAATGGCCATTTTTCCTTTTTCTTGAGGAAGTCCTTCGTGGATTTTTTTCCAGGTTTTGCCTGAATCAGTGGTTTTGTAAAGTCCACTTCCCGGGCCTCCGGAAATTACCTGCCAAGGCTTACGCTGATGCTCCCAAAGCGCTGCATAGAGCACTTCCGGAGTATTCATATCCATAGATAGTTCTACCGCACCGGACTTCTCATCCAGGTAAAGTACTTTTTCCCAAGTTTCGCCACCGTTAATTGATTTATATACTCCTCGATCAGGATTTGGGGCATGAAGTGCTCCTTGTGCTGCAACATAGACCACATCCGGATTTGTAGGATGAATTTGGATTCTGGAAATATGTTGAGTCTTTTCTAAACCAAGTTTTTTCCAGGTCTTTCCAGCATCGGTTGATTTATAGACACCGTCTCCATAAGAGGTCATCACGCCACGTGGCGCATGCTCTCCCATCCCAACATAAATGATATTTGAGTTGCTTTCTGAGACTGCTACGGCACCAACCGAGCCGGTTTCAAAATAGCCATCGGAAATATTTTCCCAGTGCTGACCAGCATCCGAAGTCTTCCAGACTCCTCCGCCAGTAGAGCCAAAGTAATAAGTTAAGGGATCATTCACCACACCTGTGGCAGTTACTGACCTGCCACCTCGAAATGGACCAATATTTCGATATTTTAAAGGAAGTTTCTCCGTGGACTGTTCTTGGGCTAGTGCAGAAAAGCAGCTAGACAGAAGAAAAAGCAGTAGAATTTTTCGCATGAGATGGGATGGTTTTGAATCTTTTAAGGTACTCAAAAAGACTTCAAAACTCACTCAAGTCACTGGGAATAAAAAAAACATGGTCATTTTTGACCATGCTTTAATCGCTGATAGTTGGTTTAATTTATAGCTAAAGTTTAATTCTGCCCTGATTTAACTGCACGGCCAGAAGAACTTTTAGAAGTTGGCTTCGAAGTCGTAGATTCCCTTCTCGCTGGGGTTGTCACTCGTGGAGCCCCACTCTTTTGATTACTCAAAGGAGTAGTTACTCTAGAGTTTGCAGGGGCAGTTCGGGTATTTGTTTTTACTCCAGGACTGCTTCGTTGCTGAGGAGAAGTTCTAACCGACGGCTTTGAGCTTTGATTTCGCTGAGTCTGAGTCGGTCTTGCTTCAGGTCTTGAAGGCTGGGATCGTTGCCCCTGATTAGATCGAACAGCAGGTTGAGAAGGTTGAGTCCTAGTTTGTTCTCGTTGCTGCATAGTTGGAGAAGTTCTTCCGCTTGCCGGACTTGCGCTTCTCGATCCATTGGATTCAATTTGAGGTCTTGCTTGACTTTCACGAGAAGGAGTCGAAGTTCGATTTCTATTTCCCTCATAAGCCCTGGTTTCGAAGGTACCTGATTCTTGAGTCGGTGAACTTGATCTTACAGTTCTGTCCGATCTACTCGAAGGTGCCGCGGAATTCCCCCCGCCGGCGCTCGTAGATCTCGAGCCGTTGGAAACTGATCGATCTGTTGCTTGACTGCGTGCTGATCTTGGTTCATTTGCATCTAGCACTCGAGTGGGTCTTGCATCCGCATTTCGACTTCTACTATTTTCAAGCTCTGGACGATAGAGGCTGATGGAGTTTCTGGAGACAGCAGTTCTTCCGGCACGATCAGATCCTTGGACTTGATAGACAGGGACGGATCTGTTGGTTACCCGTTCAATCTCTCTTCGATTTGGTCCTGCGACATAGCTATTGTTGTTATAGATCACCGTATTATTGATGATGGTAGTTTGATTATAGATTCTAACTCGATTACCATAAGGCGCATAATAGCGATGAGCGTAGTGGTGATAGATTCGATTTCTTGGGATAAACACGAAATAGAAGTTCGGTAAATTCACTGCGATATTAAACGAGAAGCTGGGCGCTAATGGAGCCCAACCGTAATATCCACCACCAGTTCTCCAATTCACCCAAGCGGGTCCCCAGTCATATCCAGGCACCCATGCCCAACTTTGGTAGTAATTGTCAAAATACCAACGTCCATAGTGGAAAGGTGCCCAGCCCCAATCGTAATAAGAGACCCAGGTATTGCCATAGGAAGTCATTGCCCAGTGGCCATTTGAACCGTAAGGATGGAACCCTTGCTCGGCATAGGGTAGCCAGACGTATCCCTGATTCTGATCCATGACCCAGTCTCCATAAGGAGCCAATTCATCATAAAACACTTGGAAAGAAACACCAGGAAAAGGATTGGCTTCAGCCTTATTCAAGCTTGTTAAACCAACGCTCAGGAATAAAACCAGCAGGGCTCTTTTCCAATTTTTGAAGTCTTGCGCTTTCATAGTTTTTTGTGGTTAATTGAGAAATGGGTGGCTTTTAACTTTTCTTTTTTCAGCTTCCTTCAGTTAGGTAGATGCAGATTTTATCAAAAGGGATGCATGCGTAATTAGACTAAAATCGAGCCAAAGCATAAGTCTTCTTTAAAATAAATGCTTTGTAAGTTTTTGAAACGGAGATAATTTTGAGAAGGTTGTTTTAAAAACTTAATATTTTAATAATATTATCAAATTATATTAACACTTAATTAAAAAAATTTAATAAGGTTTTTTGACACAAGTTTTTTATTTAGAAAGTAATCAGGTTAAATCAAAAAAATAAAAGGAAGTGAGCCTGAAAAGCGGGGCTTTCAAAAAAAAAATCAGAAATTCCATTATAAAAACATCCACATGAAAAATTTCTTTCGTTTTTTTCCAATTGTTATTGTCGGCCTGATCACAATTTTGATTTTTGCTTTTATCAGATTTAAGGAATCTTCCCTAAAGGAAATGTTTGCAGGAAGTTTCTTGATCGGTGCTGCCCTGAATAACCAGGAAGTGAATGGCAAGGAAGAACGGGCATTCCCGGTTTTGAAGCTACATTTCAATAGTATCAGTCCAGAAAATGGGTTGAAATGGATCAAAGTTCACCCTGAGCCGGACCAATACGATTTTGATTTTGGAGATCAATATGTCGCTGTGGGTGAAAAATTAAATGCCTTTGTGGTAGGACATACCTTGGCATGGCATCAGCAGGTACCTGATTGGGTGTTCGAAAAAACAGATGGAAGTCCAAAGACAAAATCAGAATTACTTAAAACTCTTGAAGATCATATCGAAACTGTAGTAGGTCGATACAAAGGTAAAATTCATGGCTGGGATGTAGTCAATGAGGCTATTGGGGATGATGGTGAATTCAGAAAATCCAAATGGTTTGAAATTGCCGGAGTAGATTTTATCAAAACAGCTTTTCGAAAAGCACATCAAATCGATCCAGCTGCTGAATTGTATTACAATGATTATAATGTCTATAATTCAAAAAAGCGCACTGCGATTTTGAAATTGGCTACAGAAATGCGAGCCGAAGGAATCCGAATAGATGGAATCGGCATGCAAGGACATTACATGCTTCGAAGTCCTGGGATTGAAGAAATCGAAAAAGGAATTATTGAAATCCATTCTGCAGGATTCAAAGTGATGATCACTGAGTTGGATGTCGACGTACTAAAGCGGCCAAAAGAAGCGATAGGTGCAGATTTGGCCAAGACTTATGAATTTCAATCTGAGTACAATCCTTATTCAACGGGATTGCCAGAGTCCATTCAGTTGGAATTGAGTCGGCGGTATTCCGACATTTTCCAACTTTATTATAGCCATCGGGATAAAATCAGTCGTGTGACTTTTTGGGGAATTCACGATGGGGCCAGTTGGCTGAACAACTGGCCAGTCAGGGGTAGGACAAACTATCCTTTGCTGTTTGATAAGGATTTTAAGCCAAAAACTCATATTTTGGAAGCTATCCGTGAGAAGATAGAACCCACGTCCTAATAAACTTTTACTCTCTTTTTTTCATCACCAGACTATCAGCTGGATAAATTGCTGCAAGCATCGCCATTTGAGATTTTGCCCAATCCATGATTTCCTCGCGTTGATCCTGGCTCAAATTTGCTTCTGAATGAAGTCCAAAGTTGGTATAATCTTCCAAAGGCATTTCCCCTTCTTCCACCATTTCGATGACTTCTTCCAATTTATGATTTTGAACCGCCAGTGGTCGCTTGGTAAACTCGGAAAAATTCAAATGTCGCTTGCCGTCTACGACATGATTATTCAACCAATAGCCAACTGGTTCGATATTGCTGTACCAAGGATAGACGGTGTTATTGGTATGACAGTCATTGCACGCACTTTTGAAGATAGTCTGAATGTTATCCGGAACATCGTAGCTTTTTGAGATATCGAAGGCAAGGTCGTTGGTAGTGTTTTTCTCGTAGGGGATAAACTGGACTCCTATCAACAGAATCAAAACGGCAACAGATATTTTCTTTAGCATGGGTCTGGGATTTTTTATGAAATTAAATTTAATTCAATTTTGGCTTAATTTTTTAATACTTTCTTAAGAATACCAATTAGCCTTTTTGACTGAATTAATTGATATTAGTTTAGTGTTACTTTGAAAAATTAGACAAAAAAAATATTTGAGCCGTGCTTTTGGTATTTACTTCAGATGAACTTGAACGATTGGTGATTTTTTTTTGGCTAAAAAGCCTAGAATAGAATTTATTGGAGACAATCAGCTTAAGGTAAAAGTATCCCAAGTGAGTATTACACTTTTATTGGAAGAAGTTCAGCCCAGAAGGTTGACATTCAGCTATAAAATGAATGCTTTGATCAGTTTTTTTGCGGAAAAATTCATGCACCTTAACAAGCCAGGATTGGTTTGGGAAAAGGAGTTAGATCGGATTCACTTGGATTTCGATAAGATGCCTCAAGATGATAAAATCAAGGATTTCTTTCTTCGTCAAATGATCATCGACGAACAGAAATTGATCATTGACTTTGACTTGTATCAAGATTTAGAATAGTGATTTTCAGCTTTAGTTGATTCTTGTTTTGGTTAATTCATCCATTACCCAATTGGTTCTTGCCGCTGAGCTTCCTGTACTCGGGCAACTATCTGTTCCAAGCAAATCTCCGACAATGGTTTCGATCAATGGTTGCTGAATATGCTTAGGGAGTTCAAAACTGAATTTTTCGGCTTCTTTACCATCAACTTCTAAAATAAACTCACCCTTTCCGAAGGTTTCGAAAATGATTTTTCCTGCACTTCCATAGATTTGGATTTGATCTATTCTCGAATTCTCTGTACTGGTGAAACACCAATTTCCACTTCCTAAGATCCCATTTTCAAAAACGAAATTTCCGACCACAATATCCTCAGCAGCATATGCTTTACCTTGATTGCTGCTGAATCCAGAAGCCTGTTTAATTTTACCAAAAAAGAAATCCAACAGGTCGATTTGATGGGAAGCCAAATCAAAAAAGTAACCACCTCCTGCAATTATAGGATCGATTCGCCAGTTTTCCTCAGATCCTGCTACTAGCCCCGGATTCAAAGCTTCTTTAAGATTAATATGAACAGTTCGAATCTCGCCAATGGCGCCGACATCCATCAGTTCTTTAATTTTCAAAAAATGTGGAAGTCTTCTCCGATAATATGCCACATATAGGGGGACCTGAAGTTTCTCACAGATCCTGATCATTTCTTGGCATTCCGCATAATTTCTTGCCATGGGTTTTTCCACATAAATCGGCTTTCCGGCTTTAGCAGCCAAAGTACAGAGCGGCAGATGTGCGTTAGGCGGTGTAGCAATGTAGATCGCGTTGACTTCTGGATCATCGATAAGTTTCTGCGCATCATCGTACCATTTTGGAACCTGATGTCGATCTGCATAATCTTTCGCCTTTTCCTCATTTCGACGCATTACTGCCACGATTTTGCTATGTGGTATCAGCTGCATTGCGGGAGCAGATTTCACTTCACATACATTTCCTACACCCAAGATTCCCCAGCGGACTTCTGAATCAGCTAATTTTCTCATTGTTTTTCTACTTCACGGGTTAAAATAAAGCCTTTTACAGACACTAATGTCAACTCTTCTTCGGCTATTCTTGCATTTATTGTCTCAAAAAATAAAATGAATTCCAACTCGTCTGAAATAAATTCAAATTTCAGATCATTCCATTCGACTGTATTGGTGTAATCCCTGTGTGCGAGTTGCAGCTCTTTAATAAAGTCTTTCAAATCGATTGCTATTTCCATTTCTCGACCCTGTATTAGGAGGATGGATTCCTTTTCAAGATCTAACAGAATATGATAATCCTCATCCACCTCAATTCCTTTTTCAGTTCTGTCTGTTTCAAATTTGAACAACTGGTCAAATCCTTTGATCGAGTAGCTGAAATCTCCTAAGGCCTGGAAATTTAAATCTTTGACACTTTCATCAAGTTCATCCAATGCGTAAGAAGGAAGAAATTTCAATCCCATGGTTTCAATAACCAACTCATCCCAATCCATGCTGGGATTGTTAGATTTTGAATTGACTGACGAGGTTTCCATTACGGATTTTAAATTCTGATCAAACCATGGTTCTAAGTCCCTCAATCCATGATAGTCGCTTAGGTATTGAATAATCGAATTTACTTCCTTGAGGGAGCTTTTGTTGAAAATAATTTCTGGAGCTTCTTTTTCAGCCTTAATCGTCCCCTTTTCAGTGACCTTCCATTGGGTTTCTTTTGAAATTTTCCCATCGACCAGTAATCCATTTTCTTCCAAAACTCGGGTCAAGCGATTTATTTGAATCTGCTTGCTCAGGCTAAACATTCCCCAAGGGCCAAAAGATGAGAAAATCATAAAAATTGACAGCGAGATCGGAATGACCTTAATGTCTTTTTTTCCGAAGGTGAAATAAATAGCTATAAAACTTAGCCAAATGCCAAGAAGGGTGATAATATATCGATTCACCGTCAACCCATAATCCTCTATTCTGATCCCAATAGCAAGAAAAAGTAGAATAATAATTGGAAATAGGAGAATGTAAAAAGCCTTGTAGAAGAGTTTGATCCAGCCACTTTCTTTGAATTCTTGGTAAGGGAAAAGTAACAGGTTGGTTAAAATGCCCAGGACGGAAATAGCTATGATCATATAGCTTACGATTCCCTGAGGCCAGTCCCATGTTAGGATGATTTTTCCACCATAGACATAAAGTATAAAAAGGTAGCAAAGCAAAAGCGGGATCAGTACAAATTGGGTAAATACTCGAATTCCTTTTGGATAATCTTCGGAGGAGAATTCTTGCTTGAATTCGGAAGGGACTCCAGCTAGGAAAAACCAAGTATTAAAGACTCCAACGGTGAAGAAAAAGAGTTGCATGAAAGTTTTAGGATCAATCTCGGCATCAAAAAGAGCCATGATAGCAAGAAGGGCAAATAAAATCCCTAAGAATATAACGGCGGAATAGAGTGCTCCTAAAACCAAGCGAAGAAAGAGCACCTTGTTGTAATTCCAGAAACTGAGCTGATTCTTGCTCTTGGAAAAAGGCAAAATTGCGACGAAAAGATGGATCGCCAGATTATATATCAGGTATCTTATGTAAGGTACACGGTTAGCGTCGAAGCTGAATTCTTCAGGAAAGCTCCAGTAAATCAATCCCAGAAATAAAATCCCACCTATTTGAATTAAGCCACGTGTCCTTGTACTTAGTTCGCGAATCTCGGAAAGGACTTGGACGCAGAAAAAAAGAGGGATGCCTAAAGCCAAAGTGAGGAGAAGATTGACAAGCATAAGTTTCTCTTCAAATAGTTCTAATTCCACCAGATATATGGCGATCATCGTACCTATCAGCCCAGAAGTAATACTGAGCGGAAATCGGCGAAAGGTTCGGCCGGCTTCAATGGCAACATTGGAAAGTGAGGAGAATTTCATAGATTAATAATGAAGAACTTATGCAAAAGAACAACTATTTCAGATCTTCCGTATAAGCCAGATAAAGAATGAAATTTCATTGTACATAAATTTGGATTGTTAGGTAAAAAAAAATGCGGGATGTGCAGGTGAGAAAATTAGTGGTTTTGAATTGACCTGAAACCTGAACTTGGCTAAACCGAAAAAGATTGAATCCGAATGCGATTTATAGAGCTGTTTAATTCGTTAGATATTAATAATAATCATTGGGTGATTAAGGTTGGGAAAATCTCTGAGCCTTTGGTTCGGGGATTTTTTTTAATCTTGAAGTTCAAGTTGGTTCCGAGTACTATTCAAACATAGTTCGAAAATATCTCTTAAATAGCTTTAATGGAGGAGTGCTATGCAGTAGTTGTAATACTTAATCGGTGCAAATTTTTTGAAACCTATTACTAGTTCAAATCTTCCAAATTAGGCTTTTTAGTTGATCAGTTATTCAGAATGACTCTTGATGATTTATGACCATTTTTTCTAACATTCCGCTAGAATGGATATCCGATGGCAAAGTTGAAATTGAGGTTTTCTCTTCGCCAAGTTTTGCTGCTGATATCCCAAGTACTGCTCCATCGCTCTCCCTCAATCAAATATGGATATCTCAATGGTGTCGCCACATCAAACCGAATTACAAAAAATTGAACATCTACTCGCAGTCCAACGCCTGTGCCGACTGCCAATTCGTTGGTCCAGTCCTTACTAAACTTTCCACCTGGAAGGGCTTCATTTTCATTCCAAAGCCAAATATTTCCAGCATCCATGAAAAGAGCTCCTTTGAGAAAAGAAAATATAGGAAAACGATATTCCACATTTCCTTCCAACCTGATATCACCTGACTGATCAAAAAATGAGCTTGTGCTGGTCTGGTCTGGTTGATAAGAACCCGGTCCGATCGATCTAATTCTAAAAGCTCGAACACTATTAGGTCCTCCAGAAAAAAACTGTTTGATGTAGGGTAATGAAAGTGAATTTCCAATAGGTATTCCGACTCCAGCTAAAAATCTTGTCGCGATAATGTGCTCTTCTACCGGTCTGAAATAGTAGCGGAGATCTAAGTCTACTTTGGCATACTGGGCATATTCGAGTCCTAGGAGTTTCCCGGATTCGGAGTTAGTCAAATTACTCAAGCCATTGAGTGAATTCCCCGCTACATCCAACTCAGTTCCGATAAAAACACCGTGTTGCTTGGTCTGGTCGATAAGCCGGTTATAGTTGAATAGGTAGTTGACCCCTACAATAAAGTTTTTCTCGAAACTACGCTTTAGGAAAGTGTTTTGATCAAGAATGTCTTCAAATTCGGGACTTGTTTGAGTTTGGTTCACAAGGTTGATACTGATTGGGTTTAGCTCATGATAGATCCAACTATTTGTATTCCAGAAATAGCCATAGTTGGTAGAGAAGGTATTTAATCGGAATAATCCACCTCTACTCAAATATTCGAAACCTAAACTTATTTTGGTTTTGGGTACTGAATAGCTGAGTTTTTCTTTGATAGGGACAAAAAAGATCACCCTAGGTAAGATCAGTTCTCCTTTAACTCCATATTCAAATGACTTCAGATTTGATCGATCTCCGCCGCCAATTTGGAACTCGTAGCCAAATCGTGTGGATAAGTTAAAAGTCTCTCCACCTTTGAAAATATTTCTATTTCGAAAGGTTAAATTCAAAGCAGGACCAGCAAAATTATTTGATTTGGAGACGCCAAGTAATTCGGCTCGGAGGGATCTTCGAGTCATGGGGGAGAGGAAAAAATTAGCCTCAAGATTTCCAAGCGAATCACCGATTTCCAATTCGTCATAGCGGAGATTTACAAATTTATAATTCCCGATCGAGCTAAGCCGGTTTGTGGAAAGGCTGGAGAGATTTGGATCATAGTTCTGGCCTTTTTCTATTTGAATGTAGTCATTTAATAATTCAGGTTTGAATACCAAGTTTCCTTGAATAAAATTTTTAGCTTCTATGATTGTGGTGTCGAGTTTTTCAGCAGTCTCATTGATAGAATAGTTGGGGAATACGTTGATTCTAGTGATTTTGTATGGGACAATTGATTTTTCAGGCACATCTTTCTTCAATCGGAGGAAAAGATTGAATTTTCTAGCGCTATCTGAAAGATTGGTGTCAGCCTCGAATATGAGGTATTCACTATTGAAGTTATAATATCCTTGCTTTTTGAGTGATTTATCGATCCGTTCACGCTCTTCCTTCAGCGAGTTCAGATCAAATCTGCTTGCAGAATCCAATGTGCTTTCTTCAATCATTGATCGAATCTGCTGATAGATTGGTAGCGAATCTATTTCGATTTTGTACTCCAACAAGGTGTAAGGAGCGCTCACCTTTGCCACGTAATCTACTGAAGTAAATTGTTCATCTCTGTTTACCTCAGAGCTTACCGAGCTAAAGAAAAAACCTCGATTCTCGAGTCTATTTAGTATCAAATCCGATGTCTTTTCAATATTTATAGCACTGAAGTAAACCGGTTTTTCACCAATTTTCTTATTCAAAAATCGATTGATGAATCCAGACTTTTCCTTTTTGTAATGGGCCCAAAGTCCGATCCGTATTCCCAGAAATTTGCTGTTGGGCTCAGGTCGGAGAAGCTCATTTAGTTCTGAACTGATTTGTTTGATGTCTACTATAGAAGTTTCTGTTTCCAGCTTGAGCTTAGAGCCAGTATAGAGTTGCTCATTTTCAGGAATATATTTCTTTACTGAACAGCCGAAAATCGTACTGAGACAGATTATTGCCATAAAGGAAATGTTTGGTCTAGAACTCATCCTTCCGCAGATCATTGTTTTTTTTCTTTCTTTTCTTGGCTTTCTTTTTCCCAGACTCATTACCTAGCTCATCGATTGGATTATTTTTAATTTCAACTTCTGGATTAATTGGTTTTTTCCAAAGCTGTCCAAAGTTGTTGAACTCCCGGTTAAAAACAACTCCTAATCCAGTCACTACTAATTGACCATCAATAACACTTTCAAATTGATTTTTCCGGAAAGCGCGAATATTAAATCTGCCATCTTCAGTCAGCGTATATTCGATGCTCACATTTCCCAAAATGGCACCTGCATTCTGGCTGGTTTGTGAATCGCCTTCGACATCAAACTGGCGACCAACTTGTACGATCAAGCGGTTATTGAATAGTGTTTGCTGGGCAATGACGTTGAGCTCAGTTTGAGGCTTGCCACCTTGACCATTGGTATAGCTATCGACCTCGAACCCCACTTCAAATCCTGTGTCACCAAAGAGTTGATTGGAAAAGTTGTTTAATTGATCGGAGAGAAGTTGGCTTACGCTATTTCGAGCCAGTGCTTCTGTACCTCCTCCCGAACCATCAGAACCTCCTGATGGAAAGAATCGGTTTAGGACTAAAAGTGAAAATACCTGACGGTTGAGCTCGGCTTCCTGCTCTCCCAACTGGCGGACTTGGGAGTAAACACTTCCACCAAATTCTCCACGCTCATCTTCTGGCATATCCAGACCAAAAGAGATTTCCGGCTTCAATAAATCTCCTTTCAAGTAGAGGTATACCAAGAAATCTAAGCGCTTGCTGTATTGACTTTGGGTTGCGTCGCCGGATCCTGTGAGCTTAGATGCCATTAAGGGAGCGGCAGCTGTCCGTACTTCATAGCTGGCAGAAATATACATTGTGGCATCTAGCGGATCTCCATTCCAGACTATAGTACTACCTTTTATGATTTCGAATCTACGGCTGGCTAGGCTGTATAGGGACATTTCATACTGTCCTTTTTGGACTTCCAATCTTCCGCTGAGACTGATCCGGCCAATCGGGTCAATTGCCAAATCCAGTTCTCCAAATGCTGTCAAGGACAAATTATCTCCTGAATTGGGATCAATTATAACTTTGAATCGAGCGGTAGGATCCACTTCTAACAATAATTTTATGTCGTATCCATTGAATGAATTAGAGATCTCCTCGTTCTTTCTGGTCAGGATCAAATCAGGCTTTTTCTTATTAACAAAGACTAATATACTATTTCGTTCTACTAGTTCAGCCTGGGATTCCGGAACGATAAAGGTCAGGTCTGTTTCATCATTGACGGCTAACTTCCCTCTGACGATGGGGAGAATCAAGTCTCCTTTGATAGTGATGTCCGCATCGATTGTTCCTTTCCCAAAGAATAATTCACTCTCCTTATCGGTAGAGTTGATTGCCATGAACTTTTTCGCAGTGACTTGAAGGTCAAAAGTAGGATTGATAAATGATTCTGTTCCGATCTCACCATCCAGCGCAAAAGTGTTCTGCGCTTCATCTCGCACAGTGAAATTATCAAAATAGATCCCTGTATTATCTAATCGTATGGATTCATCTTCAAATAGGTATTTGGTGCCTACGCTAGTTGGGGTGATAGATGCGTCCTTGAACGTTAAAAGGCCTTCGTACTTAGGATCAATTGTTGTCCCGTTGGCATTAATTTTTCCTTGCAATATTCCTCTAGCTTGAGTGATTTGTTCAGGGATTAAGTCTTCCAGTATGGCGAGCTCTATTCGAGTCAGATCGAGTTCTAAATCGAAGGATGCCGCCTGCTCATCTGACTTGAAATCACCTTTGACTTGCAAGTCTATCCCTCCACCTCCCAAGTCTGCTTTCAATGCATAGTTACCAAGAGTTTGAGCTACAGCATTGATGGTAAGTGTGCCTAGGTTTGTACTCAAGACTGCCAGTGAATCGATCTTCAAATCACTCAAAATACCAATAGCTCCAAAAGGCTTCAGGACTATCAGGCGGCCTTGCATCGATCCATCAGCGATCACTTCAGCAGGATTTAAAAAACTCATAAGATTTTTTAATCGAAATCCATTAAATACTGCTGCGATATGTGGCTTTTCGAGCGAGTCTAACTTATCCGTCAGCTCTACCTTTTGATTTTTTGCAGTAAACAGCATATCGGTAAAGGTGATTTCCTGATTGGAATAAGTAAGGCTGTTTGAGCTTGGAACAGTCCATGTCGTTTTGTCTAAAATCAGATTTTCGGGCAGGAATTTTACCTGGACACCATCAGAGAGTAGGTCTATTTGAGAGGATATTTGAGTGAGAATTTCGGATTTTTCAAAAAACTGCAAATCAAGAAGTAACCTCGCATCTTCCAGATTACCGAAGATCAGCGTTTTGTCCATGTCGATTGGGCCGGTGTTTAAAGCTGCGAAGCCAAATTCGAATTCGAATCCTGAACTGTCTGAATTAATCTGAATTCCAAGACTGTCGATTTCTGCACCCCCAAAATTCACATAGGGGAAATTCACATTTGCGCTTAGTGTTTTTTCCGCTTCGAAGAAATTTATTTTAATAGAGGAACTGTCCAGTTGGATAAGACCAGGTAAGAGAATTTCATTTAATATCGGGTCTTGTTGCAAAGCAAAATTCATGTTAAGAACCACATCGCCTCTGCTGGCAAGGGTATCTTTTATGCCAAAATATCCATTAAAATACTTGGTCAGTGCTGCTGATAATTCACTTGGATTGGCATTGGCCTGAAGAAATCCGACCATCGGTCGACTTTCCAAATTAATATTGGTTGAATCATTTTTCACAAAGGCATTAAGCCGAATCGTACCAAGTGGATAGGATTTTTGCTCCTGTACAATAGTTGCATCAGAGATAGTGGCGTTTGCTTGGAATTCCTCAAAATTTCCGGCGAAGTATGCCGCTAGATTAAGCTGTGCTTTGGTGCTTTTCGGAGTCAGTCCCAATGCTGCGAAATCAGCGCCGATCAAGTTTAAATTCAGATTGATTTGGGAATTAATTGAGTCTAGATCGACAGTTGCGGTCAAATCATAGCGGAGATTTTTACTGTCCAGATCAGATCTGAACATACCCGATCCATTTTCAAGATTACCTGAAAAAGCAAGCCCCGAATAATCATTTTGATAGAGTTGGAGACTATCAAATTTTGCTTGGATTTCGGCATTGAGTTCATACCAAGCATTTCCAGAACCCTTGACATCGAGTGAAAAATATACGGTATCCAGCTCTTGATTCTGTAAGAGCTTATTAAGCTGAAGGGCTTTAGCTTCTAGTTTTATGTCGAAGGCCAACTGGTCTTGATCCTGATAGCTAGCAAGTAGTGTCAAATCTCCCAAAGTCGATTTGAGGTCAAACTCCAATCCTAAATCATTCAATTGACCACTGGCTTGGCCAATGAGTAGGAAGTTTTCAGGAAGCTGTATTCCGAGTTCGGATTCAGATACAAAAGCGATGAGCGTTTCCCTACTGGATTCTAATTGGATTTCGGGAAAATCAAATCGCAATAAATCCATATCCAATACGTCACTCATTTTCCCTGAGGCAAAGAAATTGGTCTTACCGTAGGAGAGATCAGCAGTGGTGATTTGGAGCAAGTCTAAAGATCCATCGACTACCAGCTCAGCCGAAAAAGGATAGGCTTCTAATTTTTGGAGTAAGGTGTCTTGAGCCAGTTCTGGTAAGAAATAATAGGCGTCTTGAACAGCCAGCTTAGGAGCTTTTAAGCTCAAGTCAAAAACCACCTGCTCCGGATTTTGGATAAATTGATCTATCGATGTGTAGGTTAGTTTTAGGTCTCCAGTCAATTGACTTTTGTTGATTGCCAGATTAAGGTTTTCAATAGAAGTTTCACGATCATCGGTAGCCAGCGAAAGCGAAAATTCGTCAAGCGAAAAACCGCTTGCTTCCTCAAATTGGAATGAGTTGACTTGAGCTTTAGCAGATTTATTCTCAAGCATCAAGTCGCTGAGATCGGCCGTCAGTTCGGTAATCCGAATCGCTTCTGGATTGAAAAAACCCTTCTGAAAATCAGTTTCGGAAGTTTTAAATTCAATCTGATTTTTAGCCAAGGTGATTTGTTTCGCATTTACTACCCACTCCGGCCATGTAAATGGAACCGTAGAAGAATCTGATTCCGCCGTGGGATTGGTACTTGGAATTGAAAAATCGTGGAATAGAATACTGGAATTTTTCAGTGAAAATAGCTCCAGTTTTACTTCTTGATTCTTCAAATCCACCATTGGTAACTCTAAGAGAAGCTCTTGTAAGTCTATCTCTGCTAGCTGCTGATCTACCTTGTTTTGATAGGTGAGCTGTACATTCCGGACTGCTAATTCACTTAAGATTAAATTTATCGGATTGCTTTCAGTGGTGTCTGGAGGGCTCTGGGGAAAGGGTTTTGTTTGTAAGTAATCAGCTTTTGTATTGCTAAGTGAAATTTCGGAAATCTCAATTTCCATAGTTTCCAGATCGATTATAGGAAGATCCATCCTTAATTCTCCCAAGATTAGCTTGCTTGAAATCCCAAGAAATTGATCCTCATAATTCAAGTTGAAATTAGAGAGCGAGACACCTCTCAAAGCCAGTTTTAAAGCGCTTGAGGTACTGTCTGGAGCCTCAGATTCTGCTGCTGATTGCTGCATAAATGCCTCAATAAGAAAAGTAAAATTAAAATCTTCGGTTTCGGCCTTTCTGGACACATTACCTTTGACTCCATCCCAATGAAGTTTTGAGACTTTTATAACGCCCGAGCTGAGGAGCGGTATGAACTCCAAACCAGCCTCTAGCCTATCGGAAAAAAGAAGCGTATCGCCGGATAAATCTTCTAGATAAACTCCCTCTAAATAGATATTTCCGGAAAAAGTAATGAATAGTCGATCTATGGATAATTTTGTTCCGGTCTCCTTTTCTATAAAACTGGTCGCTTTATTTACGATGATCCCTTGTCCCCATGGACTTCTCACCAATAGAATAATCGCTAACAGAACCAAAAGAATGACTCCGAGGACAATCCCAGTAACTTTAGAAATATTTAGAAAGATGCGTTTGATAGTAGGAAAATTTTAAACTTCAGTACCGCTAATCAAGCTACCACTAAAAATTCTCAATAAGTAAGCCAAGGACGAATTTGAACAAGAAAGCGATGGATAACTTTGTTTTTCGAGATTCAAAATCGATCCTTATTCCTGTTATTTAATTACCCTTTAAGATCCTCCCAACCCATATCGAATAATTCCTGCCTAAAGAGAAAGTGGGAAGGATTCCATTGCGGGCTGGTCCCAAGTTTGTTCGGAGTAAATAGGTGAAGGTTTAGATTTTTGGGTTTTTCAAAAAAAAAGAAAGGGTATACTATTTAAAAAGACGCAATTAGCATGGAGAATTGCAAGATGCGTAGTAGTCAATCTTTCAAGCTAAGTTTATTGTCCACCAAAAAGCTCATCAAAGAAATAACCAAACCAGCTAAAGAAATCCCAAGGGATAGAGGCCAATTGAAATAGGAAACTGAAATTGAAAGAATTTGCAAAGCGAAACCTGCCATCCAAACCAAATGTCCAATCCAAGTTCGAATAGGTCTGAGGTTTAGTTCAGTGTCTCCTTTTCCTTCATCGATCAATGGCCTAAAAAAATCACGATACTGCCAAAGTAAAATACCGTCTAGTATTAGGAAAAAGCAAATCACGAGCGGTGTGCCTTGCCAATGTAGTGAAATGGTCACCATAAGAATATTAGCCAGTAGCGGAAGCATCATGATACTTCCAAGCAATTTGTATCTAGTGGTGACGAGAAAGTAGCCGATTATCACTTGGGAGTAAGCGATAAAAGTACCATAAAACCCCAGCCCATAGTTGGACAGCTCATCGATCAACCATACAGGTCCCATCCAACCGAAAAACTTATGCTCAAAGAAGAGCTTGGCCATTCCTGATCCCCAGAAGGTAAAGCCCAAAAACACAGAAATGCCACCAATTAGAAATTTTTTCACAGAGATAATGATGGATGAAAGGACAATAAGTTACGGATATTTTAAACTTTCTTGTTTTCAAACTCATAAAAACTCTTTTGCAGGGATATCTGCTAACTCGCCTCAGGCAGCAAACTCAACCATGCTAAGTTCGTAATAGGAATGATTCTTTTCCTGGGGGAGACGTTTTATATAATTTTTCTAAAATGTAAGGTGCCAAAACTATCGCCAGTGGCCAGAATGGATTTAACTAACTCATTGACTTCCTTTGATGTTAGAGAGATTGAAGCTGGAACAATTAGAATAATAGAAATAGTAAATTGACTTTATACAAGACTGTTGCCACAAAATAAAAAAACTATAGATGATTACCTGTTACCTGAAATATATAATCGACCCATACCAAATTAAAGAATTTGAGGTATATGCAAAAAAATGGATTCCTCTAGTGAATAAATTTGGAGGGGTTCATCACGGATATTTTCTTCCGCATGAAGGACCTAATAACATTGCAACTGCTTTGTTTAGTTTTGACTCGCTAGCTTCCTATGAAAAATACAGAATGGATAGTATGAATGACCCAGATTGTCAAGAAGCCTACGAATATGCTATAAATACGAAGTGTATTGTAAGTTACGAAAGGTCATTTATGAAGCCTGTTTTCGAGTAAATAAGCTAATTATAATAACCACTGAAAAAGAATAAGGTGGTAAGAATGACTATAATTATTTAGGGGTTTGCTACTTTATCCGATATGTAGAGCTTAAAATCAAGTTCGCCAAATCAGAAGATTTGGCTTTAAAGTGAAAAGGTTAAATAAAAAGTTTTGGATAAGTGCGTAATCAAGGGGGTAGTTTTTTTTAATCCTGCACTTATCTTAGCCTAAGCGTTATTCGAGATTAGAATGTTTAAACTCATTTAGCTCTAAGCGTGCCAGAATTCTGCTTAGAAGGGAAATGACGGGCTAAAACTTTATAGAAATGAAATTAGAAAAGGCGATTACTCAAAGGAGCCATCTATTTTTTGCCAGCTTCTTTGTATTAATACTAATAGGTTTCTGGTTTACCTACTTTACGAAGATTCTAGATCAGGATAATTATCGCATGCACAGCCATGGGATTGTGTTAATTCTTTGGTGCCTGATGCTGCTCATTCAACCTTTTCTGATTCGGGCGAGAATGAACTCCCTGCATAAGTCTATCGGTAAATTCTCATATGTCCTCGTACCCCTAATGATTTACACCACGGTAGATTTACTGCGCTATAAATTGAACCAAGTGCAGTTGGAGACTATGGATTATTTTTTTGTAGCCTTGGTAATCAATGCCCTGATTGCTTTTGTCATTTTTTATGGTCTTGCGATCTATCATCGGAAAAAATCTGGGCTGCATGCGCGATACATGATCTGCACCATTTTCCCCATGTTTACTCCAGTTACCGATCGGATTATTGGCTTTCATTTCCCCTCCATATTTCCCTATCTCTATACCATCGAAGGGCATCCTATCTTACCAGTGGTAGGCTTCTTCATGGCGGATTTGATTTTAGTAGCTCTCAGTATTTGGGATTGGAAATCGCACCAGCAATGGAATGTTTTTCCTTTCGCTTTAGTCGTACTCTTGATTTACCATTACTCCGTTTTGAATTTTTACAAATTCGAATTTTGGAAAACTTTTAGCAATTGGATAAAGCTGATAAACTGAAACTTAGGTGAAGTCAACTGTTTCCAATTAGTCTTCCAACTAGTAAGTCTCGCAAAGTCGCACAAAAATCTTTCGATACCCTTTTTCACATTTGCTAGCAGAATTTGGATGTTGATCAGATGATTGGCTTTTACAACATTAGAAAACCGTATCTTCTCAGTTCAATTGAGGACTTAATTAAGCCCTTTCAAGTATTTTAGATCTATTCATAATTTGAATTTCCCATGAGAATTTTCATCCTATTTAGTTGTGTTCTGTTACTAAATATCCTTCCCGCCAATGCCCAGTGGAAGAATCGATATCCCAAAGTGGAGGGTTACGGACACCATGTGTACCTAGAAGGTCATGAACTTCCAGTTTTGAATGCTGGTCCAATGGATCCGGCACCTTTTGGGGAGCAAGTGGTATTTTCTTCAAAAGGTTGGCTTTGGCTGATGGACCTTTCCACAGCAGAAGCCACACGAATCACTTCTTCCCCTGGCATCGATTCTCGACCAAACTGGTCTCCGAAAGGTGATCAAATCATCTTTATCCGAGATAATGGAAAAGATACTCAGCTCGTTCTTTTGGATTTGAACTCAAAACAGGAAAATATTCTGGTTGATACAGAAGCTATGGAACTGGATCCGATTTTTTCCGGAGATGGCAATTCTGTTTATTATTCATCGGGTAAGAATGGATCCCTGGATCTTTGGGAAATCAACCTTTCCACTCGGGTGAATACTGTCATTACCAAGGAGGGAAGCTTGGAGCGTCTCCCAGTTCCTACGAAGACTAGCAACCAACTTGTGTATTTAAAGAAAAAAGGCTTTTCATACGATTCCATAGAGTTGTTGGATCTTGAAAAAGGAACCTCAATACCCTTAGCCGAAGAGAATTTTGCTTCTCAAATGGCATTTTCACTTTCACCTGATGACAAAACTTTGGCCTATGTCTGGCCAAATGGAGACGATTATGAGCTTCGATTATTAAATATCAAAGTACCGGCTGCTCGGATGCTTCTGACCAAAAGTGAGGGACTTCCCTTAGCCCCTAAATTTAGCTCCGATGGGCAATGGGTTTATTTTTCGGAATACGCTAAAAATGAACGGGCCGAACTGAAGCGAATTCACATCAATGGTGGCAAAGTGCAAAATCTGGAAGTCAAGAATTGGAATTGGGGAGCAGTAACGGAGAAGCTCAAGATCACTAGCAAAGTAGATGGAAAAAACGCGCCAGTAAGAATGAGTATTACAGATGCGGCTGGCCATCCAATTATTCCATCAAGCGGGGTGGTTCATTCAGAAGGTCAAAATGGACTGGTGTTTTTCTATTCCTCAGGAGAAGTTGAAGTAGAAGCCCCCGCGGGTGAGCTGACCATCACGGCAGTCCAAGGTTTTTCGACTGCAAAGCAGACTCAAAAAGTGATGATAAAGAAAGGAATGACTTCCACGGAAATCAACCTTACTAAAATTTGGGATGCGAAGGCCAGTGGATGGTATTCTGGAGACAATCATTTCCACCTCAACTATGGGGGAACCAATCAATTAGATCCTGAAGATATTATTCTAGATCTCAAGGCAGAAAATGTGGACATGGCATTTCCACTGGTAGCCAATCTTGGCAACAGATTTCTTGAACAAGACCTTTGGGGCTGGAAAAAAGAAGGGGATCCAATTATCGAGTTTGGTCAAGAAGTCCGATCGCATTTTCTGGGGCATATTGCCTTGATTGGAACGCAAGACTTGCATTGGCCTTGGGTTTGGGGACCTCGCTATGATATTTATGAGGCAGACGATCGACTAAATGCCGAAGCAATCCGCTTTGCAAGAAAGCAAAACGCCTTAGGAGGATATGTTCACCCAGTTACAATTCAGGATCCTTTTCAGGAAGGTGGTGCCAATTCGATGCCGATTTCTCTGGTTGCCGACGCAGTACTTGGAGAAGTAGATTTGCTGGAAATAGTCTGCCTTTGGTCAGATGAAATAGGTACTGCCGCAGTTTGGCATGAACTGCTCAACATAGGTGTTCCCATCGGAATGTCTGCAGGAAGTGATGCGATGAGTGATCTTTATCGGACGATGTCCATTGGAGCGACAAGGGTTTACGTGAAGCCGGAGGGAGCATTGACTACGGATAGTTATCTCGAGGCGCTAAAATCAGGAAGAAGCTTTGCTACAAATGGGCCACAACTTGTCTTCGCGGTAGATGGGAAAGAAGTAGGGGAGGACATCACTTCAAAAAGTAAGAGAGCGGATTGGACTTTATCTGTTTATTCACCGATCGCCTATGAAACCGTGGAATTATTTGTAAATGGAAAAGTAGTCTGGAGCCAAAAAGCAGAAAACAGCATTGGCGCTAAGACATACAGTGGATCGATAGTTATTCCTGAAGGAGGCTGGGTGACCGCACGAGTTTCTGGTGGAAAGTCCGAATGGCCGATGATGGATAGTTATCCTTTTGCGGAAACTTCGCCTTTCTGGTTTGGGCAAGTTGGGAGTACTTCGAAAACAGCAAAAATTGAAGCTGCAAGAAAGCTGTTGATTGCTTTAGATGTTTCAGAACAACGACTTTTGGCCGGCTATGGAGAAAATCCAATTCCTAACCTTTTGGGACATTTTGCCAAGGCAAGAATAAAGTTGGAGAATATGATCAACGAAACTCAAAAATAAGTTGAGCAATCTTTAAGTTAAACGTATGAGACAAGTTGCATTTCCATTTTTTATAATCAGGTAGTTCCGTTCTTCGTCTCTTGTAAATTTGAAGAATTCTAAGTTTTCGTAGAATGTTCTGGAAAACTTCAAGTCCTAGACTGATAGGGAAATTGAAAATGCGCCAAGTTTTATGATTTTAGCTTTAAGTTTTTATTAACCGATACGAAATTCAAATTTTCTTACTTCCCGCTTCCAACCCTCCCTACTTTCTCAACGTCTCCAAATAACTCACCAAGTCCACTAATTCGGTTTCACTAAGTGGGAATTTTGGCATAAGTGATTCATTCAATTGAGTGACTGATTCGATAGCTGAAAGCTTGTAGATAGTTTGTTCGCTACTACCTACGAGTTTCACGATCAGATCAATTTCAGTTTTGGAATTGACGATACACTGAATTTCCTTCCCGTCTTTGAATTTGACCAATTGAGTTTCATAGCCAAAGCCCATGCCCTCAGAAGGATTTAGGATAGAATTATATAAAGCTTCCTCCGAAAGCTTATCCCCAATTAAGGTCAATCCCGGACCGAAGTCAATTCCTTCATTTCCGATTTTATGACAAGCCAAGCAATATCCCTGTGCAATGATTTTCCCTTTTTCTATACTTCCCGATTTGCTCAGGAGGGAAGCAACATTTACTTCTGGTCCAGCATTGTTTCCGAATTTGGCAGTTGCGGCAGCACGAATCTCGGAGTTCCAAGTGGACATCAATAGCTTCTGCGCAATAGGCATCATATCGGCGGGAATCTGATTTTTGTTTTCCATTTCCCAGAGGTAGCCTTCAGAATTGTATCCTTTCATGGCTTGTGTAGCTGTCTCCCGAATAGCAAGGCTTCGCTTGGTATCCATAAAGACAGTTGCTAAGCTTTTGGCCATATCTACGTTGTCCACGGTTCCAAATTTCTCAATAGCTTGGATCGCTTTAGGTTCCTCCGAATTGGAAAAATAGAATGGCATTTCAGCTGCTCCATAGAGTCCAATGTAAGTTTTGGCAGCAGTCTGGGAAATAGGTTCATCAGTTGAATCCAAAACCAAGGCAAGCAAACGAGCCTTTTGCTCTTTCAAGCCATATTTGCTTACGATCTCTAGGAAATCCTGATCGTCCCTGATGTCACCTGCTTTTTGCGAAGCCAAAGTTAAAATCTCCCGATCCGGAGACTCAGAATCGAATGCCAGCTGGCGGAGGGCAATAATTTGCTCTTCAGGAGAACTCGTTTTGAGTAGGGATTTCAAAACCAGATTTTTTGCTTCTTTGTCTTGAAAATCCAGTGCTCGGAAGTATCGTGAATTTGCTGGGGATTTTTTTTCTTGAATTAATTCACCTAAAAGTGTGGCGGTATTGGCACTTCTGGAGCGCCAAACCAAGTCGGTCGCCTCTTGACTTTCAGTCCAACCTGTCCCTGCTTTTTCTAAATAATTTGGCAAGTAACTATCCCAAAAGCCTTCAGCCGCAATTCCAAGTGCCTCCAAATACCAGCGATCTCCAGCCTGATAGTTTTCAGCTAATTTTTCCCAAACGGCAGGCATTTCGATATAGCGAATCGCTAAAGCTACTTCTCTTCTGACTTGCGGAGATTGGTCATTGGCTAAAGGCAGGAGAAAATCTTCACGATTGGTTTTGTTGATTCGGGAAGCTCTGACAGCAGCTACCCGGATGTCTTGATTTTCATCTTTTGCAGCGGCTGCAATATATTCTTGTCCATTTGGAAGCTTTGTTAGGAGCCAAAAAGCTCGTGCTTTCATTCTAGCATCCTCACCTTCATAAAGCTCTTTCAAGGCTTTTTCAGCTTTGGCTCCCATTTCTTTTAAAGCCATAAATGCTTTGAAGTGAGTCGCACGATTTGGGTTTTGAAGTAATTTGATCAAAGATTCAACGCTGGAATAATCCGGCTTTTCCATTTTATACTTCACGCCTTTTGGCGCCAGTCGATAGACACGACCTTTGTCCAGATCACCCATGGCATGTCCTCCCACTCCTGGATCATACCAATCGGAAACGAATATTGATCCATCCGGCGCCACGGTCACATCGGAAGGTCTAAACCAATTGTCCCGCGTATTCCCATCCATGAGGTTGATGATTTCAGCAGTGAATCCTGAATTAGATTCTTTTACAGGGTAAGCTCGGATAATATTCGGTCCAGCATCGGCATGGATTACCTGATTTTGATACTCTTTTGGTAAAAGCTTTCCTTCATACACCAAGATTCCAGTAGGGGAGCCTGCATAAGTTTGCAATAGATTTGGCACTACGCCTGGATCATTCAGGTGCCAATGTCGAAGGGGAATGGAGTCTTCCATGTTGATTCTGCGAGTCCGCCAATCGGTTCGGGTCATTTCGTCTTTGAAACCATAATTCCCATAATCCATGACGTAATTAATTCGAGTGCCTCGATTACCATCATCATCGTTATCTGATTGCCACATTCGCCCGTAGCTATCTACTGCGACTTCATAGTTGTTTCGGAAGTTCCAGCCGAGGATTTCTACGTTGGTATGATCTGGATCCATTCTGAAAACCATTCCTTCCTGATAGGTTGGAGTTTCATTGGTAATCGGTCTACCGATCGGATCAATAATTGGATTCCCTTGTGCATCACGTAGTCCCTCACCTGCATTTCCATAGTTAAAATATAATTTGCCGTCAGGCGCAAAAGTGACTGCATGCATTCCATGATCATGCTGCTCGCCACCTACCCCAGAGAAAAGTATCTCTTTCTTTTCAGGAACATCATCTCCATCCGCATCAGTAAATACATAGACATAAGGACTGACGGATACATAGACTTTATCACCCAAGACGGCAATTCCTAACGCAGCATTGATGTCATTTCCTTGGTAGAAAACTTTCGAAGTATCCGCTACACCATCTCCATCGGTATCTTCCATGATCAGGATTCGATCGCCCTCGGTTTTGGTAGGATTTCGTGGATTGAGTTTGGTACGATAGTTATAAGCTTCGGCGATCCAGACTCGACCTCGATCATCCACATCCATATTCGTAGGATTAGTCATCATGGGTTCGGATGCAAAAAGTGTCAGTTCCAATCGCTCATCTGGTACCTCGATACCATCCACGGCAAACTCCACAGAGCGCTTTTGTTCATCGCTTAGTTGTGCGTATTCTTCGTCAGTCAGTTTGGGCCTGGATTCGGTGCAGGCAAAAAGTGCACTTGCTAGTATAGCAGCAACAATGAATTGAGATTTCATAAAGGAATAGGTTTTGGGTTTGAGCTTTAGGTATCTACCTGAACACCAAAATATTCCTTTATAAGAGAATTAGCAAGGGAAAATAAAAATGGCTTTTTTTAATTCCCCTTGCTCCCTTTGGAAAGGGGATTTAGACCCGAGTAGAAATGAAGTATTAACTACGAAGGAAATTTTTTTATAAAATAGATCATTACGCTTTCTCGATTCTAAGATTGAGGATCTGAGAATACGATTCCCCATTGTCAAGGGGGGGTAGGGAGATTTCTCTACTATTCCTGAATCGGAAAAACCGAACGGTCGATTCCCGGAATCACGTTCAATGCATTTTTATAATACACTTTTCGAAGCACGGAGTCCGGAAGTCCTAAACCATACATTTTCCAGTTCGCATGACGCTTTCTGTAGTAATCAAAATACTCATCCTCGGTTTCCAAGACTCTAAAATAGGTGTAATACTCTTCCATCTTGTATGTGTCTTTTCCAAAAAGAATTCGATCCTGATAGGCGATAAAAAAAGCTCTTGCTGCTTTTGGCTGTCGACCTAACTCTGCCAAAACGGCTCCGATCTCCGTATACATATTTGGAAATTCATTCATGAGTTCACCGAGCTTCTTCAGGTCATTTCCGTACCATCCCAAATGAGCATTGATGAATTTGGTATTGGGATGCTTTCTAAAAACGGCATGCTGCTCCGCCATAACCGAATCAAAGGAGGGAAGATTCTCGGGATTTCGATAGCGACCGGGGTATTGTTTCAGCTCTAACCAACGCTCATTGAACTTGTCTTTTGGCTTCCAAAAAGAATTTGGTTCTCCGGAATGAATCAGTACTGGGATACCGAGTTCACCACATTTGGCCCAGATCGGATCGAGGCGAGGGTCATTGACAGGGATACGATTTCCATTATTATCTTGTTCATTCAGCCCAAGTTCTTTGTATACTTTCAGGCCTTTTACCCCTTGCTTCACGCCTTCCTCCAACATCAACAAAGGCTCTTCTGGCCATCCTGAATCGTCGAGATTTTCAAAATTTAGATTCAAAAATACTGCAAATCGTGCGGGGTAATTTTCAGCGACATTGTCTAAAGACCATTCTAGGATCTTACCGCGAAAGCCACTCAGATTGACCATAACTCCCATGTTCAGGGAATCCATTTCCATGACCAGATCCTCTAAATCTTGAATAGGCATGATCCATTGGTGATTATGGACATCGATGAAAGGGAATTTGGCTCGGGTAAGCGGATGCTCAGGAACGATCAAAGTGGATACAGGGTCGTATTCTTCCACATCCATTACATTGAGTCGATATTGAATCAATCCGATCAACCCATAGGTGATCCCAAGAAAAATAAGTATTCCTATTGGTAGGAGTACCCATTTTTTTGCTGAAAAGGCCATTTAAATAAATTAGTTTACGCTAATTGGAACTGCCACCAAGGTGGTGTCCCAAGCGATATTCATTAGGATTTCGGAACCAGACTCCTCAAAATTGATCGTAAATAGCTCTATTTCAATGGGGTTTGAGGACACTGGCACATTTACTTTTACTATATCCTTGGTGTAGTCAGGTTCTTGAACTCCCAAGAAAACCCCCAATTCTGAATTGAGTGTAATTTCGAATGAAGTTGCACCAGGTACTGCAAACATCCGGTAGGTTCCTGCTGCTACTGCTTGGCCTGCAAAATTGACGTCTTTGCTGAACGTGATTTCGGTCGCTGCATTGGCACCTAATCTCCAATAAGTACCGTAAGGTTGTAAAGCACCTGAAGCCTCATCTCCAAAGATTACTCTACCTTTTTTGGTGGGCTGAGAATAATTTACAGTTATATCTACACCCTGAGCAGAAAAACTCGCCGTAGTAGGAGGGCTTGCAGGAAATAAAATTCCGAACCCAAAGAATGCAACAAAAGCTAGGAATAAGACTCCGAAGCCGATTAAAATTTTCTTCAACATATTAGCTGGGGTTATGTAAAAATTAATAGGTAAAAATAACTGAAATCCTAAGGGAAAGCAAAAGCACTATCCAAGGAGAATTGAGAGTAATTATTTACTTACTCTTTCTGGAATTGCCTTCGCCCGAAGTTCAATAAATTTATTTGGTCCATCAGGAGTTTTTATCAATTCAAACGAATCATAAAGCTTACCAATTGCCGTGTAGGACTCGAAAAGTAATCGATCTCCTTCAATAGTGATCACTTGAAAGAGTTGTGTGTTACTACCACTCCGCTCTTTTTGTGCGCCAAGTTCGTCCCAATCTCCTCCGACTTCATACATCTTACCTCCGCTGACTGAAACCACATAGACAGTGCCTGTTTGATCCCTCAAGTTTACTCCCTCAAGAAGATTTTCACCAGGCGACACCCGGCCTCTTGCATAGCTGTGATCATGGCCCTGTAGTGCCAAATCCACTTTATATTTGTCAAAAATAGGCTTCCATATTTCTCTGATTTTAGGATTGTCACGACCGGAAGAAGCGGAATACATTGGATGGTGATAGGTGAGGATAATCCACTTTTTAGCGGTTTTGGAGAGTAGACTATCTAACCACTCGGCTTGACGTTCAAGTTCTATATTTGAGTTTAGAGAGATGATCCTTGCATCTTGGTAGTCCACAAAATAGGTAGTTTCTTCAAGCCCTTTTGGACCATTTTGCGGCAGATTAAATTGAGGGTTCCACTGTGCTGAGAGGCTTCTGTTTTTCGTGGCCTCCTCGGAAGGTGATTTTGGTTGGTACTCATGGTTTCCAGGAGTGGGCATAGAAGGGATCATGCTATGGATAAATCCACCCGCAGTAAACCATTCGTGCCATTGTTGTTCCCGATGCGCATTGTTGACCAAGTCGCCTGCATGAATAAGAAATTTGGCGTCCGGGGCGGTTTTAAATCCTTCTCGAATCACCCGGGACCAAAGTTCGAGAATGTAATTTTGGGCATCACCTACATAGAGAAAGGAGAATTTTTCATTTAGATCCACAGAGGCTGTGGTGAACTGAAACCACTCGCTCCAGCGCTCACTGTCTCCCACTCGATAAGCATAAGTAGTTGCAGGCTTAAGATTTTTTAGGGAAATCGAATGATAAATAGATTTTAATTTGTGGTCCTCTATTTCAGGACTATTAAATGCTGTTGAGGTTGCAGACAGTCTAAATGCATTCAGGATGAACTTAGGATCGGCAGAGGCTTCGGTATATTCAATTACTCCTGATTTTATCTTTACGGATGTTCTCCATGTGACATTTGTAGCGTGGGCTGGATCCTCACTGATATTCAGAATTATCCGATCGGGGTAAACTGTAGGATTGCTCCAATCAAAATCAAACTTAGGTTCTTGGTAGGGTTTGACATCCTGAGCATAACCCGAATTGCTAATTATTGAAATTGCGAGAAAGGAAAAGACAAAGAATCGTAGGCTCATTTCGTAGAAGATTTGGGATTGGATTTCAAAGTAGAGTTTATACATGGCTTTCTCAAGTAAATTCCTCCCAAAACTGACAAATTTCAATAAGCTAACAGTAGGGTAATGATTCGATCAAAGGGGAATGATTAAGCACACTATTTCCCGGAGAGTCTTTTTTCATCAAGGTTAGAAAGATTTCACGGAGCGAAAGGTAGTTTTCATAAGCTATAGTTCAATTCTTCAGACTTGGATCGTCAACGTTTAAATTGATTTTATTCCGATAGCTCAGAAATCAATCTGGTTATTGTTTCCTCCCCAAAGTGGTTTTCCAATTAAAGGATGTTTTTTTCTTATTTCCCAGTGCAGCCTGTTTCCTTGATCAGAATAAAAATCATTTAGACATTAAATATCAAAACCGGTACTCATAGCTTATTCCTCAAAGTAAACTGTGAATTCTGTTCTTTTGCCAACCTCGCTATTTACTTTGATTTTGGCACCGATACTTTGGGCAAAATCACGAGAAAGCATAAATCCAATTCCAGTCCCGCTTTCTTCCTCTGTACCAGAGGTAGTATATTGTATCGGCCCATAGAGGTGTTCAATTTGTCCTTCAGTCATTCCAATTCCGGTATCTTCTATGATCAGACAATCGGCTTTAGCTAATAATTTAATCTACCCACTTTGTTGAGTGAATTTAATTGCATTTTTCAGGATATTACTTGAGCTGTTCGCGCTAATTGAAAGCTGCAAGTTTAGAAGTGTGAGATAACTGAATAGCTTCACAGCGTAATCTTGAACGCCTTAAAAAACGGGTACGAAAATCGGAAAAATGACTACAAACTAAAGAAGATTGAACCTACCTCTCCTTGTTTACAGAGGAGGTAAATTTCAATCGGAGATTTCTGAAAATTTTCAGATCAATTGAGAGGAATGGGTTTTAAGATTTTAACCTCTTTTCAACCAAGATTTCCCTTTATTTTTTGAATAGAATGAACCGTTATCTGTAGCAGCTAGGAGTTCTTTTCCACCATCTTCTAGATTGTTAAAACTACCTGGGCCTGCTGGATTCCCCATATATCTTAGGATCCAAGTTTCTCCACCATCAATTGAGTATTCAATCTTGAGCGTGTTGTTTGGACAGATTCGTATGTGCTCTTTCCCCTTTTTTAGTACTACTGGCATTTATTAATTCTTTGATTATCGTGAATATGCTAAAATCTATCAAAAAAGATGTCTTTACAGGAGGTTTTTATTTGTTTTTAACAAAAATAAATTCTGAATTGTTGAAATTATTTCAGGTCGAGATTGGAAAGTATCAGATTTTAGGATGATTTAATCGGGTTGAAACCCATCTTTACTCCCAAAAAAATTATCAACAGCATATACATCTGAACTCATTTTTTAAAAGAATAATTAACAGCCATTTTTCCAGAACCCTATATGCTTTTTTACAGAATGGAAAAAAATTGATGTTTTTCTGACTTCTCTCAATCCAAAGAAATTCCACACTTCGTTTTTGCTCGCTATTAATCAACGCTATCTCTTATGAAAACAATTGTGAAATCGGCAATTTCGCCAATGCTATTAGCCTTGGGGATGGTTTTTTTTTCGTGCGAAGATGATCCTATGATGACCTTGGTCGATCTTCCGGGTGCAACTCCTGCAGTAAATTTTACTGCTTTGACTAATAATGGAAAGGTCTTGTATTTTGAAGGAGGCCAATTAGGAGCGGCTGTAAAATCAATCACTATTACTAACTTGGGATCAGGCGAGCAAATTGTTTCTTTCGATTATAGACCTGCAACAGGCCAACTTAATGGTTTGAGCTCTGCCAGCAGACTATATCATATTAATGAAAATTCAGGACAAGCAAGCCCTCTTGGACAAATGGCTTTTACGCCTGCATTTCAGGGTGCAAACCTTTCTCTTGATTTCAACCCAACGGTTGATAGAATCAGGTTGGTGGCCGAAACTGGCCAAAACTTAAGGCTGGATCCGGACTTAGGAACTGTCGTATTAATCGATAGAAACCTCAAACCAGGAACTCCATTTGTATCAGGAGCAGCTTATACCAACAGTTTTGCAGGTACGAGTACCACTGAATTATTCGTATTGGATAAGTAGCAACGGTAAACTTTTCAAGCAATCTCCACCAAATGACGAGTTTTGGTTGAAGTCGGTTCACTAGGCATTACATTCGAATCAGACAATGGATTTGATATTGGTGGCACTAGCAATCTAGCCTTTGCGGAGCTGACTACTGGAGGTAGATCCTCCGTTTACGGAATAAATTTAATGACAGGCGTGGCTTTAAAAGTTTCTGACCTGGACTTTAATCCGAACAGCTTTGCGATGGGATTAGAATTTTAAATTTTCCTTGATAAATTAAAGGATAAACAATTTCCTTCTCTAAGTTTCGGCTAAGAGAAGGCTTTTTTACTGATAAAGAGATTCAGATTTTCCCAGAATTGACATCTCAGTGAACTCTACCTATTTCTTCCCATCAGGCATCCAAAGTCCTTTATGTTTTGCCCGTGCATTTTGTTGCAGTTTTAAAAAGAGTGTTTCATATTTCACGTTTGGCGAGTAAGTGGCCACTTGGGCATAGCCTTCTTTGACAAGTAAGGCATTGAAAAAAGTCCCATCCTCCAAATATACATAAGCTAAAGTACGTCTGTATCGATCCTGGCGCTGTATATCATATTCTAATCGAACCTTTTTGCCTATCAAGATTCGCTTCGCAAAGTCGGAGCTCTCTTTTCCAAAGTATTCAATTTTGGTTCGCCCAGTATTTCTGACTTCCGGGGTGTTCACACCGATGAGTCGAATCTTTTCCTCCTGGCCTCTGGCATTGATCAGCCAAAACGTATCTCCATCGACTACTTTAGAGACAGGAAGAAATTGAGGTTTTTGTTGAGCTTGCGCAAGTGCTTGGACAAGAGCGAAAAGGAATAGGAGCGGAAGGAGGAATCGAGTGTATTGTTTCATTTAAAAAAGAAGTATTTCACTTGTTTTGATGCCTGATGTCGGGCGTCGGGTAACCGATGTTTTCCAATCCAGGGCTTATCAAAGTTTTGATTTTAAAGAGGTGGCTTCCTGAATCTTTTCAACTGAATATTTCACGCCCAAAGGAAGAAAGGCTCAATATAGATTGGAGTAATTTTTCCGCAGTTCAGTCAGAATGTCTTCCAATCCATTCAACCGAATCTCATACAGGGTGTTCAGCCACATACCGAGCCGGCCATCCGGAAAACCCTTCCCGCGTAGCCAAATCAAATAGTCCTCCGGGATATCACAGAGTAGCCTACCTTTATACTTTCCAAAAGGCATTGTCTTAGTCACCAAGTCAATCAGGATTTGTTTGTCCACGGGGTAAAGGTAAGGGTCTAGGGGATAATTCGAGTTATTTGGATGACTCGGATGAGCTATAAAAATACGGATGCGAACCTTTGGTAACTAACCCTAAAGTTCTCTCTTCATGAAGGAGATCTTCATAAATTTCAATCTTTCTAGGTAGCAAGTTTTATATCGCTCTTTCATTAAACTACTTAAAAAACTACGTTCAATTATAGGCTCAATCTCCTCGATAGGCTTAGCGAATTCTTTTAGCATCTTCTTTACTCTTTTCTCCAAAATTCCGATTCGCAATCCGAATTCATAAAAGTCATCATAGGCCTAAAGCCCCATGGCCTCGTAACTTTTGGTGGAATGGTCATTTTCGACTAGCCTATCTTTGAGGGCAAGCTCAGCATCTTTCACATGCATTTTGGTATTGACAAGATCATAAGCTGGACTTAATTGGTAATCTCCTTGCGGAGTTTCAAGTAGACTGAAATTTTTTAGGTGTGCATCTCCGTTTGAAAACAGAAAGTTGAAAACAACAAGCTTGAAAAACTCTTCCAAAGTAATTGGGTAAGCAGCTACATACTTTTTGATTAAAGTGGCTATTCCCTCATAGCTGTAGTTGTATTTGAATTCATTTCCCTTTATTTCCTTGGTCTTTTGAGCCAAGGTTGAAAAGTCTTCCGTCCCCAGCTTTTTTGATGAACTCTGATCAATATCAAATCTCTTGGTGATATAAGCAGGTTCGCCATTTTCAAAAAACATCATCGCATTTTCTGCAACATTCAATTTGAAAATCTGCTTGGCGATTTGCATCGTTAGATGTTCATTAGCTGGCACTTGATCCACGAATTCTAAGTCCCTTGGAATTGGCTTTAAGATGTACGTTCCCTGTTCCCCTTCATGGGTTAATCGAAGCTGCCCCTTTTCCCAAATCAATGAAACTTTTTCCTGAACTCCAGATATTAAGATTTTCTTTCGATTTGCTATCAATTCAGCAAGCTTTTTTCCTGACTTGGGTCATGACTTTCATAGGGAAGAATATGAATGGTCTTTTTCCCCTGGAAAAGTTGTTACAGACAACGTGGACTGTAGGTATGAAAGCCTTCGGCCAAGGTGCCCGGACAATTATTGATCACTATTAATGGATTATTTTTAGCCATCTTTTGGTTCAAGTGTGATAGCTCCTATGGTATCTGAATTTGCAGTCTTTAAAAGGAGCGTGAAGAAATCATTTTAGTCAATTTGAAATTGTCTCGCTTGTAGCTTGAGATTAACCCCTTCTGAAAGCATGTTGAAGAAGAAAGGGAAAAGATGATCAGCGTGGTATTCTTTAGTGGTTTTTGGTAGGGTAAGGCTTACTGCAGGTTTTTCTGGATTTGAGAACCAAGTATCATCATAAATAAAGGTATAGCTGTTGAATTCATTTTTGGTGAGATATCCTACCAGTTCACCGTTGCGTAATACCTTTGCAGTTTTCATTTATTTAACTGATTTTTTTGATGGAAAGTGTAAGTTCTATACCGAGAACCTCAGCCAATTTATTAAGCACCTTAATTGAAGGGTTGGCTTCTCCTCTTTCAATCTTGTAAAGCGTATTGATGCTCACCTGTGCCATTTCCGCCAAATCTGGTTGGATAATTCCAGGCACTTGCCTGCGTTCTTTTATGAACAATCCCATCTCCTTAATTTTGATTTTAATTTGATATAATACCCCATTAGGTAAAAAGAAACAATAATCACATTACAATGTGATACGTGACGGTTAAAAGGTGAAGTAGATATATGTTTGTACCATTCTAATAATATATTGTGATTTTACTCCGAAGCAAAGGAGAGTCGCTGTAGAAAATAGGGTGGATTTTTGCACTCTCTTATGACCTACTCAATGTCAAAATTGCCATTCTAATGATGAGGAAGAACTGGTATTGACAATGGGAGGGAGAGTTTTAAATGGAGGAAGTTACCCCAGTGATGCAGGAAGAACTGATTCCAATACCATTTGAACAGAAGAAACAGCTTGAGAAATAGAATTTAAACCAAATTGATCCACTAGCTAAACTTCCCATATTGGGAAGGTCACCAAGTTCTAACCTGATGTGTAGAGATTTAGAGTTTCTGAATCTTTGCATCCAAGGAATATTTTCCTGGACCGAGGAAGAAAATAGCCAAAAAAGTAAAGCCAAATAAAATAGACTTCTCCTGTTGACCGAATGGATCATTGACATGGGACACAAAGAAAGCCGTGCACATAGTAATTATAAGCGGGAGGGTGGCTAGACGGGTATAAAGCCCGGTGACTACCAATATGGAGCAAATCCCCTCTGCAAATGCTGCCATGGCAAGAGACGCTGCTGGGCCTAAGCCAAACGGATCAGCAAATTTTATTTCTTCCGGCCCAAGGAGCCTAATTATCTTTCCCCATCCATGTCCATAGAACATCGACATTCCGAAAGCTACCCGTAGAATCAACAGGCCAAAGTCTTGAAAATGAGTGGGAAATTTGAGATTTGAGTATTTCATAGGGGTATGGGAAATTAATTATGGATTGAATCGGACAGGAATAGAAAACCTGCATTTCGGTTTTCGGAATAAAATTTAATCCGGAGATTTTTTTTGGTGAGTTACTTTGCTCCAAGAAAGAGAGATTTTACCCTAAACTCTAGAGCTGATGCTCACGAAATTATTGAAAAGTGACTCAGCAGAATTTTGAAGTTTTGGCCTTGCAATAAATATTTTTTAATTTGAAGAATCCAATAAAATTTTTGTTCGGGTGTTTATAAATCGTTTAGTGTTAGAATTAATAACTATAGAATCAATAAAACATTTTTAATAATATGGCAGAAAACGCAAAATGCCCCTTTTCTGGGGGTCAAAATTCAATTAAAAGTGATCGGATTGGAGGAGCAATAGGTACTCCACCGATGAATGCAGACTGGTGGCCTAACCGGTTGCCTGTTGAGTTACTTCATGCGCCATCTTCCATGGCCAACCCATATGGACCTGATTTCAATTATCCGGCTGAATTCTCCAAGTTAGATTTGGCAGCAGTTAAAAAGGATATTTTGGAGATGTTGACTAATTCTCATGATTTTTGGCCGGCTGACTATGGAAACTATGGCCCACAAATGATCCGAATGGCATGGCATGCAGCGGGAACTTACCGTATTGCTGATGGCCGTGGAGGTTCTGGCGAAGGAATGATTCGATTTGCTCCTCTCAATTCATGGGAAGACAATGGGAATATCGACAAATCAATCCGCTTGATTCAGCCAATCAAACTCAAATACGGAGAGAAATTATCCTGGGCTGATCTTATTATCTTGACAGGAAACTGTGCACTTGAACAAATGGGATTCAAAACCTTTGGTTTTGGTGGAGGTCGAATTGATTCTTGGGAAGGTGATGACAGTACTTATTGGGGACCGGAGACAGAAATGGCTACCCAAGACAAACGATGGACTGGAAAGCCTGGAACGGAGGAGTATGATCTAGAAAATCCTTTGGCGGCCTCTCGTCAATCATTGATATATGTGCATCCGGAAGGACCATTTGGAAATATGGATCCTGTTTCTTCTGCACAGGAGATCAGAATTACCTTCTCTCGGATGGCGATGAATGATGAGGAGACTGTAGCGCTTATAGCTGGAGGACATGCTTTCGGGAAAAGCCACGGTGGATCCCCTAAATCTCATCTGGGTCCTGAACCTAATGCGGCGGAAATTGAAAACCAGGGACTGGGGTGGATAAACAGCAATGGATCCGGGAATGCCCAATACACCACAACCAACGGGATCGAAGGCGCATGGACTTCCAATCCTACCCGCTGGGATAATGAATATCTTGAAAACCTTTTCAAATACGAATGGGAGCAGACCGTCAGTGTTGCAGGTGGTAAATCCTGGAAGCCCAAAGACGGTGCCGCTGCAGATGCAGTTCCAGATGCTCACTTAGAAGGTGTACGTCATCCGATAATGATGATGACCACGGATATTGCATTGATTACCGATCCTGAATATCGTAAAGTTTGCGAGCGATTTGTCGAAGATTCCACTTTGCTGGATGATGCTTTTGCCAGAGCATGGTACAAACTGACTCACCGCGACTTGGGTCCGAAAAATAGATTGGTAGGACCTGAAGTTCCTGAAGAGGAATTAGTCTGGCAAGATCCTATCCCTGCGCTTAATCACGAAGTGGTGGATCAAAATGATATTAAATATCTGAAGGAAGAGGTATTAGCGAGTGGACAATCTATCGCTGCACTGATCAGCACCGCTTGGGCTTCAGCGTCTACATTCCGAAAGACTGATTTCAGAGGTGGGGCAAATGGAGCGAGAATCCGCTTTGCTCCTATGAAAAATTGGGAAGTAAATAATCCCGGGCAGCTTTCTGCAGTATTGGCTGACCTTGAAAAAATCCAACAGGAATTCAACAACTACCAAAGTGGAAATAAGTGTATCTCTATGGCTGATCTGATTGTTTTGGCAGGTTGTGCTGCTGTAGAAAAAGCTGCTCATGATGCGGGTGTTTCTGTAGAAGTTCCTTTTGTACCTGGCCGAATGGATGCTCTTCAAGAGCAAACTGATGAAGATAACATGGCCGTGCTTGAACCAATGGTAGACGGATTCCGAAATTACAGAAAAGGGAATTATGCTGTTGATACAGAACGTATGTTGATCGACAGAGCACAATTGCTGGATCTTACTGCTCCTGATTTGACCGCTCTAGTGGGTGGATTGAGAGTATTAGGTGCCAATTACAAAAACTCCAGACACGGTGTCTTTACAGATAAAGTGGGTGTATTATCTAATGATTTCTTTACCAATCTTTTGGATATCAATACCAAATGGACTCCTTCGGATGAGCGCAAAGAAGAATTTTTGGCGAGAGACAGTCGTTCAGGAGATATTAAGTGGACTGCTACCAGAAGCGATCTAGTTTTTGGTTCCAATCCTCAGCTTCGTTCCGTTGCCACAGTCTATGCTTCTGAAGGCGGACATAAGCGATTTGTCAACCAGTTTGTAGAAGCTTGGCATAAGGTAATGATGCTCGATCGATTTGAATTGAAAAATGAAATGTATCGATCCTAATTTGGAAAAAATATCTTGAATGGTATTTTAACGATATTAATCAAACAATCCTCTCAATTTGGGAGGGTTGTTTTTTTTTGGGAATTTCTGATTTTATAAAAGTTGTGGATTCATTTATTTCAAACTGGGCTTCTGTTAAATAATCGTGTAGTTATTCGCAATGATCCCAGCTGTCTCGCTTAAAACAATCAGCTTCCTGGATATTCAGACTGATCCCTTATTCGTTCGCTCAAGCTCAACCCCTTAACGCAAAAAACCCAAGCATTGAGTTTGGGTTTTGGATGCAGAGGAGGAGGGATTCGAACCCCCGGTACCTCACGGTACAACGGTTTTCAAGACCGCCGCGATCGACCACTCTGCCACTCCTCTATTTATTTGATTCGTTTTCAAGATCGCTGCTCCCGATAGCTATCGGGACGTCCACTCTGCCACTCCTCTAAAATTTAAACTTGCGTGGTCTCGCTTGTTTAGGTCTGCAAAAGTAATCCTATTCTTTTTTTATGCAAACTCCTTTTTGTGATTTTATGCTAACCCCTTGATTTTGCAGGTATTATTTTTCGATAAAATCGAAAAATAATTTCCAAATTCTTTCATAGCGAAGATTTCTCTCTTCTGAAGTGCTTACTGACTTTCATAGTAAAGCTCAATTCGAGTTGTTTCACCTATTTTTCTACCCAGTTTGTTTTGGTCTAGCTTGTTAGCCCTAACTAGGAATGTTTCATTACTACCCACTAATTCTGCTCACTTTGTAGTGTAATAACTACTCGGCAGTCTTCGCCTTTTCCGCTTCCACCCATTGCTTCACCACTTTTTCCAAGATATCCAATGGAAGAGCTCCTCCGCCTAATACGGTGTCATGAAATCCTTTCAAATTGAATTTGTCTCCCAATTCTGTTTCAGCCATTTTACGAAGTTCTTGAATTTTGATCATGCCGATTTTATAGCCTGTTGCTTGTCCTGGAAAAACCATGTAGCGGCGTACTTCTGCCTCAATTGCACCAGGTGCGATCGATGAATTCTCGGAGAAATAGGTAATTGCATCAGCCTCTGTCCAGCCCTTTGAGTGAATTCCTGTATCTACGACCAACCGGATCGCTCTCCAGATTTCATTGACCAATCGACCAAAATCATAATAAGGATTTTGATACTGCCCCATTTCTTTTGCTAAGGCTTCGGAGTAAAGTGCCCAGCCTTCTACATAAGCATTGAAACCCATCTGGGTGCGGAATTTGGGTACGGATTCCAGCTCCTGTGCAATAGAAACTTGCATGTGATGACCTGGATTTCCCTCGTGATAAGCAACACCTTCCATGGTAGTTTTGGGCATGGCATTCATGTCCGAGAGGTGAACATAATAGGTTCCTGGCCGGCTGCCATCTGGAGTCCCTTGGTTATAATGCTGCGGAGCACCATCCTGCTCACGAAATGCCTCGACGCGCTTTACAACCAAATCAGCTTTGGGTAGGATCCCAAAATAGTCAGGAAGTTTCTTTTTAATCTCATCCAAGAAGGCAGTGCTTTGATCTAGATAGGCTTGTCTTCCTTCAGCTGTATTCGGGAAGAAGAACTGAGGATCGCTATTTACAAAACTGAAAAACTCCTTTAAATCTCCTTCAAATCCAACCTGCTCCTTGATCGCTAACATTTCTTCCTGAATTCGTTTGACCTCATTTAGTCCGATTTGATGGATTTCATCTGCGGTAAGATTGGTCGTGGTGGAGGACTTTAGTTTGTGTGCGTAAAGGGCATTGCCCATTTCATGACGGCTGACTCCTGTTGGCTTTTCTTCCAAATTTGGGAGCTCTGATTCCAACCAGGCGATCAAATCAGTATAAGCAGGTTGAAAGCTGTTTATAAGATTTTCTTTTGCTTGAGTTCGGAATTGTTCTGCCTGCTCTGCGGTGATTTTACCAGATTTTTCCAAGGCCTCGATTTTCCCCAAGGCATCATTCCAGACAGGAGAGTTCAGATCACCACCATCCACGAAAGGCTGTCCTAAAAGAAGCGCTTTCGACTGCTGAATCACAAATTCATAGGCGAACTTGGGAGGTCTCACTCCTGATTGAGTTTGTAATTTTGCACGCTCGAGTAGCTGATTCATTGCCCGGCCAGCCTCCTTATATCTTGAAATCAACGCTTCCATATCTGAGGCATCATCCACCTTGTGGAAGTTGATAATCATGTTGGGCAACATGGTATGCGGACCTGTCATCTGATTAAAGACGTAATTCATGCGTCTGAATTCCATATCAGCTTTCTCCATCTCATATTGATATACCCAGAGATCATAGGATACTTTAGCTTCCTCGCTGAGTGATGTATAAAGAAATTTTTCTTTAAGCTCCTTCACACTTTCCTCCATCCACGCCAGCTTTTTATCTTCCCCAGCCTCACTCATATCATCGATTTCTCCATAGCGATCCTTTCTGCCCTGAGCCGTCAGCTGAAGTGGGCTCATCATGAGCAGTTCCTCATACTCGGCATCAAACCAAGTATTGATTTCTGTATCTGGAATCATTGTTGGGGCAGGTTCGGAACAGCTAATTAGAAAGGCTAGTCCAATGAAAACAATAAAGGAAAGGCGAATATTTTTCATAGTGTAGAGTTTGACTTTTGTAAAAATAGGGATTTTTAAGAGTTAAAAATTTTCTCAGAACCCTAAGTTTGGCTTGAAGGAAGACTAAAATTCAATAGTTTAGTGAACCACTAACCCAAACTAGCGATGATAAAACTATTCTCTTTTAACTATTTCTCAGGTCTGTTGAGTTTGTTGTTTTTATTTCAAAGTTGTGCTCCCCAACCAGCTCAAGACTTAGAATCAACGCCGTCTAGTCCAAATATTATCTTTATCTACCTTGATGATCTCGGGTATGGAGATGTCAGTGCCTATGGTGCGGGGACGCTTCAGACTCCCAATATGGACCTGCTCGCGAATGGAGGATTGCGATTCACCAACGGGTACGCTTCCTCAGCCACTTGCTCGCCGAGTCGATACGCACTATTGACAGGGACTTATCCTTGGAGGAATTCCGAAGCAAAAATTCTTCCAGGCACTGCTCCACTCTTGATCGGTACTGCACAACTCACTTTGCCGAAAATATTGAAAGAACAAGGCTACCATACTGCGGTAATTGGAAAGTGGCACATGGGCTTAGGTGCGGGCGATGTTGACTGGAATAAAGAGATTTCGCCAGGACCCAATCAGGTGGGTTTTGATTATTCTCATATTTTAGCGGCGACACAAGACCGAGTGCCTACGGTCTATATTCAAGATGGGAAAGTGGTTAATTTGGATCCTAATGATCCGATTCAAGTGGATTATGAGACTAATTTTGAGGGAGAGCCAACAGCTATCTCTAATCCAGAACTGTTGGCCATGAAATGGCACCATGGCCATAACAATAGTATCGTAAACGGAATTCCAAGAATTGGCTTTATGAAAGGCGGAGAACAGGCCAAGTGGAGTGATGTGGATATGGCTGATCATTTCTTGGATCAGGCAAAATCCTATGTAGGTGAGCGTGCCCAATCCGGCCAACCTTTCTTTTTGTTTTATGCGCTGCAGCAGCCTCACGTACCGAGAACTCCTCATCCAAGATTTGAGGGTAAGTCTGGAATGGGGCCTAGGGGGGATGTAATATTGGAAGCTGACTGGGTAATCGGAGAATTTATAAAAACACTCGAAGAGCAAGGACTTTTAGAGAATACAATGATTGTATTTTCAAGTGATAATGGCCCTGTACTCAATGATGGTTACTATGATGATGCAGTAGAAAAAATAGGTAATCATACGCCTGCAGGCCCTTTGAAAGGTGGGAAATATTCGCTCTTCGAAGCAGGCACTCGAGTGCCTTTCGTGACTTATTGGAAAGGAACAATCAAGCCAGGAGTTTCGGACGCTATGGTTACTCAAATTGATTTATTATCTTCTCTAGCTGCCTTAGCAGGAAGTGAAAAAAGAACCCCAGACAGTGAGAATTTGTTGGATGCATTTATGGGAAAAAGCCAAAAAGGGCGTGATGCATTCGTGTTGGAAGCTACTTCTAGGACCGCCTTACGTGCAGGTGACTGGATAATGATCCCACCATATCAAGGTCCTGAGGTTGAGAAAAACGTAAATATTGAATTAGGTAATAGCGCTGAATACCAACTTTTCAATTTGAAGGAAGATATCAGTCAGACCAATAATCTAGCACAATCTAATCCGGAAAAACTTCAAGAAATGATTAGGATATTTGAAGGAATTCGAGGGCCTAATGATCGGCAGATTCAACCGTTAGAGTTGAAATAGCAGTAGGATATAACTTTAAAAAAGGTCTGAGAAGAAATGAAATATCCTCAAAAGTTAGATACTTATTGGGGGTATTTTTTTGATCAAAAAAATCAAGTATGGGGTTAAGTTTAAACTTCAAGTTGTATGGTTGATCATTAAATAGAAGATGTAATTGACTTCCTTAGAAGGAAATATGCATTTTTTAAAGCCATAGGACGGGATCAAAGACTCTAGGATTTGCATAGATTTACTCCTCTTTTCGATACGTTTTCTTTCCCCATAATAAGTCGATTTGGTGTCAACTTATTTCAGGACAAGACAATCTATACAGTACTAGTTTTTTGACGGTTTTCCCGTTCTTTTTTCTTCTCATCAATCAGATCCAAGCTTACATTGACCTCAAAGCAAACCAAAACAATCATCGAGGTGATATAGAGCCAAAGCATCAAAGCGATTAGGGTGCCGATGGATCCATAAAGCTTATTATAGCTAGCGAAGTTATTGAGGTAAAAGGTAAAGCCATAAAAACCAAGTGTGATTAAGACTCCTGCGAGTCT
Organism: Planctomycetota bacterium; assembly: GCA_047612305.1. Classification (GTDB taxonomy): domain Bacteria; phylum Bacteroidota; class Bacteroidia; order Cytophagales; family Cyclobacteriaceae; genus Algoriphagus. The sequence goes on from JBLGAM010000006.1 coordinate 52,574, forward strand.
GGCTCCTATTGAGAAAAATCGCCATCGGTCATGGACTGCAGGTGCAAAGCGAAAGATAAAAGCGGTGGCGATGTAAAACATCAGCAAAAGTATCAGAAACTTTAAGCTCGAAAAGAGAAAGAACATAAACCCTGAATTGAAAAGCTGCAACTCATCTAATCTGCTGATGAAAATATTCCCAATAATCATCACTGTACTGGCGGCAAAAACCGTCAAGGCCAAAATAAACACGATACTCACAGCAATCCCGCGACTCTGCAAAAAACTTCGGTTTTCTTTGGTTTGATACACCGAATTGAATGAGCTCATCATCGACATTGCTCCCTGAGTCGACGCAAAGAGTGCAAAGAAAAACCCAAAGGAGAGTAAGCTTTGTCGGGGTTTGGATACAATATCCATAATAGTGCCCTCCGTCTGCGAGTAAATTTCTCCCGGTAAAATCTCCGCCACAAAATTCAGAATATTCTGCGTAGTGATGTAGGGAAAGAAATCCTGCATGTAGGGGATTAGATTTAGCAGGAAGATCAAAAGTGGAAATAGGGCAATAGTGAAGCTGAAGGCCATCGATCCCGCACGCTCATTTATGTTATCTTTTTGCAGCTGAAGCAAAAATATTCTCCCTAGTTCATAAAGGTTCTTGGACGGGTCGCCGAGATGTATCTTTTTCAAACGCTGGGCTTGCCAGAGTGCCTTGATTTGAACACGTTGGATTTTTCGCTTGATCAATTTGAATTCTTAAAAATACGGTTTCAATAAATCTAACAAATTATGGGGAGGTCTGGTCGGCTTATGACTGTCTTTTTTAAGGAAGGTGAGCGTGGTCCATCCTTCAGTAATCAATTCATTAGCCTCATTAAACACCTCATATTCAAATCTAATCCGAACTCCTGGAAGCGTTGGAATCCTAGTTTTGATGGTTAAAAGCTCATCGTATTTACCCGGTTTCAGGTAACGGATATTACTTTCCAAGACTGGCATCATGACGCCTTCATCCTCCATACCCTTGTAAGAAAACCCGGAGCTCCGCATAGCTTCTACGCGGGCTACCTCGAAATACATGGCATAATTACCATAGTAGACGTAGCCCATTTGGTCAGTTTCTGCATAGCGTACACGGATTTGGGTTTCAGCAGTAAACATGATTAGAATATTTTTGCGGCGTTCAAAGCGGCCTGATACCTTCTAGCGTTTGCATTGTGCTGCGCCAGATTAGTAGCAAATGAATGGTATCCGGAAAAGTCCTCTTTTGCACAAAAATACAGGTAATCATGTGTTTTTGCATTCAATACAGCGTCTAGGGAATTAATATCTGGCAGATTGATCGGCCCTGGGGGAAGTCCAGCATATTTATAGGTATTGTAGGGGCTGTCAATCGCTTTATGAATATTCAGAATTCGCTTCAAAGTAAAATCACCTGTTGCAAAAACCAAAGTAGGGTCAGCTTGAAGTGGCATTCCAATTCGCATTCGGTTGAGGTACACTCCAGCTATTGTAGGGCGCTCATCCGCTTTTTGGCTTTCAGCCTGCACGATAGAAGCAAGGGCGCTGACTTCTTTTTGGGTCAAACCAAGTGCTTGAGCCTTTTGCTTTCTTTCATCCGTCCAAAAAGATTGATATTCCTTGTACATTCGATCAAAAAGTTCTTCCGGACTCGTGTTCCACCAAAACTCATAGGTGTTTGGTATAAACATGCTCATTACCGTCTCTTCATCGAAATTAAACTTTCGGATGTAAACGGAATCTTTTAAAATGGCCAAAAATTGATCTTCATTCACTTCCAGATTAGCGGTGATTTTTTCTGTAAGGTCTTCCTTTGTACGGACGTTGTTGAACGTGATCCGAACAGGGCTTTGATTCCCGGAGCGGAGTTTTCGGACTAGTTGCAGGTTGGTCATCTTTGGATCAAGAATATATAATCCGGGCTTTACCCCTTCCTGATAGCCTAGGGCTTTTGCCACGAAGCTGAAACTCAAGATATCTGTGACTACTCCATCATCATAAAGTTGATCTGACACCGTTTTGAAAACTGCATTGCTTGAGATTTTCAACGCGTAGGGTTGAACAGTTTCGGTCAGGATATTTGGGCTGAAGAAAACCTGATAGAAGTAAAAACTCATCGAAATGGTGATCACAGAGACCGAGATGAGGAGTATTAGGTAGATATTTCTCTTTTTGTCGCTAATCATATTGCTCCAAAAATAAGGATTAAAGGTAGAAATCTGCATGAAAAGGTATAGATGAATTTTAGGAGATTTTTATTCTTGATCCTCTAGTTAAAACGAACTATCTTCAGTTTAACTTTAAACAAATTGAATTTCAGATGAAAAATACATCCACTTTTATTAGTGTTCTGTTATTTCTTGCAGTTATGTCCGCTTGCAAAACGGAGCCAAGTCCTGATGAGGTTTTTGATGAGACCAAAGGTAAATTAGACAATGCAAAGCTAATTTCTTTTGAATTGATGATGCTTTGGGAAAATCCGCTAATTGATGAGGTGGATACCATCCGGATGAGTTTAGAACTGGGAAAAGAAAAAAGCGAATCATTTGAATACAATTTTATTGGTAGAACAGAGGAATCAGATCTAGTTTATCAGGAAGATGTAATATTGAACGTCAATCATACAGACAGTACACTGGTTTTAAAAGATAAAAAAGAGGATTTGGCAAGATATCTTGATAACGCCTTTTTTAATTTTTCGCCAATTGGATTATTGAAAAAGAAGGGTTGGGCTTATATCGGAGACACTTCGATCGCTAACAAGAACTACCTAAATTATCGACAAATAGAAATGGATACGGTGATCGAAAAGAAAGATGTTTTACTTGAAAACCATCTTTTCCTTAATCCATCAAACTTGTTATTCGATAAGTACGAGCGCAGACTTTTCCATGATGGAAAAAAGGGCCAGTTCATTACCGTGAACTTTTCTAACTACAAGTTGTCGGGAGAAGGGGAATTTCCACGATATATAGCTCCCATAGGATACATCTCTAAAATAGCAGGGGATATCGAAAGTAGGATACTTTTACAGAAAGGAGAAAAAGCCCCGGATTTTGAATTGAAGGATTTGGAAGGGAATACAGTTAGTTTATCTGATTTTAAAGGAAAAAAGGTTTTGATTGATTTTTCTATGATTCGTTGCGGATGGTGCAAGATTGCTCTGGATAAGTTTAATTCACCTGAATTTTCATTGAAGGAAGGTATTGTCGCGCTTTACATCAATCCCGTTGATGATCAAGAATACATGAAGAAGTATCTGACCAAGAATAAAATCCCATTTCCTATTCTTCTTGAAGCAGCTGAGGTTGGCAAAACTTATGGCGTAAGTGGCTACCCTTCATTTTTCTTTATAGATGAAAGAGGTGACATTGAATTTTCAGGTGCAGGATTTGATGATGAACTTATTCCCTTAATCTCAAATTAAAGACAAGAAAAAATCGTTCTTTTCAATTTTCTAACAAAATGAGGATTAGTATTTTCCTTTATAGTTATGACTTTTTCTCCTAAAAAAGCACAGATTCCAGTTACCTGTATACTCCTTTTCCATCAAGGGAAAATTCTCGCTGCTCAGCGATCTTCTCAGATGGATTTGCCTTTACTTTGGGAGTTTCCCGGTGGGAAAGTTGAAAAAGGGGAGTCAGAAAAAGCTTGTATTCTTCGTGAAATCAAGGAAGAACTGGGGATTGAAATTGAGATTTTGGAGCGAGTAGGGGAATTTGATTATGTCTATTCTGAGGAAAAATCAATCCGATTGATTCCTTTTCTAGCAGTCTGGAAATCTAGAGAAATCATTTTGTTGGAACATGTTCAAATCTCATGGATAGGTAAATCTGATCTTAATACCATAGACTGGGCGCCTGCGGATCTTCCCATAGTCGAGTATTTGGAACGAAATTGGGAAGAGTATCAGAAAAAATTGCTTAATTATCCCGCTAAGAACTAAATCAATGCCTGCTGAATTCATAAAATTGTATGAGGAGAATCCCGACCCACGCCGGATCAGTGAGATCGTGGATATCCTACGGGATGGGGGTGTGGTGATCTATCCGACCGATACAGTTTATGGAATGGGTTGCGACATCACTAGCCAAAAAGCCATCGATCGGATCTGTAAAATCAAGGGAATCAACCCCAAAAAGCATAATTTCTCTATGATCTGTGCTGACCTGAGCAATATTGCTGAGTTCACCCGAATTATCACCAAGCCAGTTTTCAAATTAATGAAAAAAGCTTTTCCCGGTCCGTTTACTTTTATTCTTGATGCGAGTAATCAGGTTCCTAAAATCCTGCACAGCAAGAAAAAAACCATTGGCATCCGAATTCCAAATCATAGCATTCCGCTTCTTTTGGTTAAAGAACTCGGCAATCCAATCCTGACGACCTCGATTAATGATGAAGATGAGGTAGTAGAATACAGCACCGATCCGGAATTGATTTTTGAAAAATATGAGAATCTGGTAGATGTTGTGATTGATGGAGGCTATGGGCAAAATATCGCATCCACTATTTTGGATTGCACCGGTAATGAAATCGAAATTTTAAGACAAGGCCTCGGAAAGTTGGAGGATATCGAATAGTATGAAAAGAGTTCTTGCAGACCTTCACTATTTTCCCAGTCTTGAATTTTTTACGGCCATCCTCGATTCTGAAGAGCTCCTGTTTTTGCCTATCGATCGCTATCAGAGGCAATCTTTCTTCAATCGTTGCCAAATTCGCCTAGCCAATAAAGTTGAAACACTAAGTGTGCCGATTGTCGGACGGAGACCGAAGATTAGCCAGTCAGCGATTCGAATTGATTATGAGCAGAATTGGGAGAAAATCCACTTGCGGGGAATTCAAAGTGCCTATGGTAAAGCTCCTTTTTACGAATTTTATTTCCCGTATTTTGAAGCAGTTTATCAAAAAAAACATGAATTTCTTTGGGATTTGAATTGGGATCTCCTGACAATCTGTCTCAAGCTTTTGGGCTTACCTGTCAAGATTGGTACGCTAAATGACGTGAGCTTTTCAACTGAAATACAGGATATAAGGCGTCTTATTAGCCCCTCAGTGCATTTTTCTGAGCGAGATATCTACACTCCGCAAACCTATTTCCAACTCTTTGGCTCAGACTTTGAGTCTAACTTGAGCGTTATGGATTTGTTGTTTTGCGAAGGACCCGCTTCAAAAAGCGTTTTACTAAAGTCTGCAAAAAAAGACTGAACATTCTTCAAAAGGATTGTGTTTTCAAAACAAATTCGGTAACATACGTACAGGATAATTAAACATTCAGATAGGATTTAAATGGAAGCAAAATTTTCGAATAGAGTCAAAGAGGTAATCTCTCTTAGCCGAGAAGAAGCTCTTCGTCTGGGACATGATTACATTGGCACAGAGCACCTTTTGCTAGGGATGATCCGCGAAGGGGAGGGAGTTGCTGTTTCCATACTTAAGAAACTTGGTGTACCGATGGATGAATTAAGAAGCTCCATCGAGCGTGCCGTAAAAGGCACCGCAAACCATAATGTGAAAAATATGGCAAATATTCCACTGACTCGTCAGTCAGAAAAAGTGCTCAAAATCACATATTTGGAAGCAAAAATCTTTAAAAGTCAACTGATTGGAACAGAGCATTTGTTATTATCAATTCTGAGAGATGAAGACAATATTGCTACGCAAATCTTGAATAAATTTGAAATCAACTACGATTCCGTGAAGGAAATGCTCGAAATGTCCGGTGATTCCAGTGCTCCAAGAGCAAAAGCTGAAGCAGAAGACGGAGATGATGATGGTTCAAAGTTGTTTGGTTCGTCTGGTAGTGGCTCAGGCACTCAAAAACCAGGGGCTGAAAAATCAAGGACTCCGGTTTTGGATAATTTCGGAAGAGATTTGACCAAAATGGCAGAGGATGATAAGCTCGATCCAATTATTGGCCGTGAGAAAGAAATTGAGCGAGTTGCTCAGATTCTTTCCCGTAGAAAGAAAAACAACCCAATTTTAATAGGAGAACCCGGTGTAGGTAAGACTGCGATTGCAGAAGGTCTTGCGCTCCGGATTATTCAAAAGAAAGTTTCTCGTGTACTCTTTAATAAACGAGTAGTTACGCTTGATTTGGCTTCTTTGGTCGCTGGCACAAAATACCGTGGCCAGTTTGAGGAACGAATGAAAGCAGTAATGAATGAATTAGAGAAATCTCCTAGCGTCATTCTATTTATTGATGAGTTACATACGATTGTAGGGGCAGGCGGGGCGTCAGGTTCTCTTGATGCTTCCAATATGTTCAAGCCCGCTTTGGCACGTGGAGAGATCCAATGTATCGGAGCGACCACCTTGGATGAGTACCGACAATATATTGAAAAGGATGGTGCTTTGGCGCGAAGATTCCAGATGGTTATGGTAGATGCCACTACGCCGGACGAGACTATTCAAATCCTTCACAATATCAAAGACAAATATGAGGATCACCATAATGTGAACTATACAGACGCGGCGATTGAAGCATGTGTGAAATTGTCTGATAGATATATTTCTGATCGATTCCTTCCAGATAAGGCAATCGATATTTTAGACGAGTCGGGCGCACGAGTTCACATCAAAAACATTCATGTTCCTGAGGAAATCTTAACGCTTGAGGCTGATGTAGAAAATATTAAAATAGAAAAGAATAGGGTAGTGAAATCTCAGAAATACGAGGAAGCTGCCCAGCTTAGAGATAAAGAGAAAAAACTTCTTGAGCAGCTGGAAATAGCCAAAAACAAATGGGAAGAAGAAAGTAAGTCTAAGAGATTTACAGTAGAAGAGGATAATGTGGCCGAGGTGATAGCAATGATGACTGGAATACCTGCCAAGCGAATCGCTCAGAAGGAAGGACTGAAATTGCTAAGTATGAATGATGATTTGGCCGGGAAGGTTATCGGTCAAGATGAAGCAATCAAAAAACTTACCAAGGCGATTCAACGAACGAGAGTTGGGCTGAAAGATCCAAAGAAGCCGATCGGTTCCTTTATATTCTTAGGACCGACAGGAGTAGGAAAAACCGAATTGGCAAAGATGTTGGCTAATTACCTTTTTGACAAAGAAGATTCGCTAATCCGAATCGATATGTCTGAGTATATGGAGAAATTCTCTGTATCTCGATTGGTAGGAGCACCTCCAGGATACGTGGGTTATGAAGAAGGCGGTCAGCTGACCGAGAAAGTCAGAAGAAAGCCTTATTCAGTCATACTTTTGGATGAGATTGAAAAAGCGCATCCAGATGTGTTCAATATCTTGCTTCAAGTATTAGATGATGGCGTTCTCACAGATGGACTAGGTAGAAAAGTTGATTTTAGAAATACGATCATTATCATGACTTCAAATATTGGAGTTCGTGATTTGAAAGATTTCGGTGCAGGAATTGGTTTTGCTAATAAGGCGAGATCAGATAATATGGATGATGTGATTAAATCCACGATCCAGTCTGCTTTGAAAAAAGTTTTCAGTCCTGAATTCCTGAATAGATTGGACGACGTAGTTGTGTTTAATTCATTGACTAGAGAGCATATATTCAAGATCATCGATATCAGTCTTGGTAAATTATTCTCTAGAATTACTGATCTTGGTTATAAAATTGAACTGACCGAAAAGGCAAAAGAATTCTTAGCTGAGAAAGGTTATGATCAACAATATGGGGCAAGACCGTTGAATAGAGCAATCCAAAAGTACTTGGAAGATGCAGTTGCTGAGGAAATTCTTAAAGGAGATCTTTCGGAAGGGGACGTGATTATGGCGGACTATTCCGGCGAAGGGGATGAACTGAATATCATGGTAAGGAAGAAAGAAAAAGCGGAATAGTTCCCGAAACAATAGCAAGTAAAAAGCCCAAATCTTAATTGATTTGGGCTTTTTTGTGTCGATTCAAGCCAGTCTACTTAAGTAGAAATTAGATCTTCTTACCACTATTTAAATCGAAAGCACAAAAAAGAGAAGTGCGACTCCCAAGACTAAAACCATTTTTTGAGCTTTTTCCTTATTCTCCTGGCTTATTTTTCGTTTTCTAAGTACCAAAACAGCTAAACTTAGTCCCATCAATTGAAGAAGTAAACTTGCCCCGTTGATCGGCCCCATCGGGGCCTGATAATGAAGTATGTTTGTGTTAAGGATAGCAAGTGTCCCAAGAATGATTCCAGCGATTCCCAGCAGAAAGGATCGTTGTAGTAATATTTTTTCAGGGTGATTAGTCCACTTCATAGGTTGTTATTTAGCGCTCGAAGGTAAGGAAATCTCAATCTTATTTCGTGGGAGTTAAAATTTGAGCTTTCCGATTGGAGAAATACCCTGCGATTTCTTTTTCAGAAAAGGTGTTAAGTGTCATTTCTTTGGTTAAACTTCCTTTTCTTCCAACCAAAACACCGTATTTCATATCATCATACCCATCCATCTCATGCGCATCTGGATTGATGGAAAGTTTTACGCCTTGCTGCATGGCATAGCTAACCCATCGCCAGTCCAAATCCAAACGCCAAGGATTGGCGTTGATTTCTATCACTACATTATTAGCGGCACAGGCATCGATGATCGATTTGTGATCAATGGGATACGCAGCTCTTCGAAGTAGTAGCCTGCCTGTAGGATGGCCAAGTATAGTTGTATAGGGATTTTCAATTGCAGTGATCAATCTTTGGGTCGCTTTTCGGATATCCATATTCAATACCGAATGGATTGATGAAACGATAAAATCAAATTTTGCCAGCGTCTCGTCGGGATAGTCCAATTTTCCATCAGGAAGAATATCACTTTCTATTCCTTTGAAAATTCGGAATGGTGCCAATTCGAGATTCAATTCATCGATTTCGGCATGTTGTTTTAATACTTTTTCAATTTCCAATCCTCCGGCATAAAAGGCCGTGCGGCTATGGTCCGAAATACCCAAGTACTCAAACCCCAAATCTTTACAATGTTCTGCCATTTGCCGAAGGCTATGCTTACCATCGCTGTAGGTGGAGTGATTGTGTAAAATTCCTTTCAAATCAGACTCCTTGAGTAGCTCTGGGATCTCATTGGCCTTAGCCAAGGCAACTTCACCAAAGCCTTCTCGCATTTCTACTGGGATGTATTGAAGTTCGTTGACACTAAAAAATTCCTCCTCTGAGTCATAATTTCTTTTTGCGAGCTTTTCTGAGACACTTTCTTTTTCATCTACGAGTTCTGCAAGGTGACCCGGAGAAGCGATAAGTGTAAGCTTTTTCCAAAGAAAATCCTTCTTGGTCGTAAAGTGAATGGTAACTTTCAAATTAACTTCTTTCAAAGATCCTCGCCAAGAAAATGGGCTGGATTGACTTAAATCCCATGTGATGGTTTCGAGTGATTTTAACTTTTCTTTTCCGCCAAATAAAGAATCCAATCCGATCAAAAATTCAGCTTCGGAAATGATTTCCATTTTTCTGGCAAAGTCCCCAACGATAGCAATAGCTGCCTCCGGGTAGAGCTCTTGGAGTTCCTTTT
>JBLGAM010000007.1:0-58255 GCA_047612305.1 Planctomycetota bacterium
AGATTTCCAATTTCGCTTATAACACGTTTACCAGTTTTTCCATTGCGCTTATTGGTTGTACCAGATGCCCGCTCCTCTGTCAAAAAACTCTCGATTTCAGCATCAAGCATAGTATCCCCCATACCTTTCAAAATCTTGCTGAAGGGACTCTCTTTTCCCAGTGACCCCTTTTTACTGTAAAGCCGCTCTTTCAGCCGATCACTCGTCTGATTATCACTAAATAATTCTTCAAGTGTTCGTTTCTTTGTATCTATTTGTAAAATTAGCAGACACACTTAACTGAACACTCTCGTATTGGCGATCGCTTTTGAGAGTTTTTTATTTTCCCAAAATTTCCCATTTCCTTGGTGGGGCTTGGTGATACAAGCCCGTTCAAAACCTAACATAAATCAGCTATAACATAAAAAAATATAAGTGTCGGTTTTTTAAAGATTCAAGATTCTATTTTAACTTATGATACTTTAATTCATATCAAATGTCCAGCCTTAAGAAAATCGGGTTTTTCAGTGCACTAATATTACCGCTGTTGTTGATCCTCGGTGTGTGTTTTGGTGGATCAAACTTGTTTTTGATTCATTTTTTTGTATTTATTTTGGTCCCTGTTATGGATTTCTTGATCAGTAAAGATCATGAAAATGTTTCCACAGAGGCAGTAGGCCAAGTTACCCAAGAGACCTTTTACAAGTTGGTCACTTTCTTTTGGGTGTACGTGCAGTTTGGGATCTTAATTTGGGGATTTTACATCATAAGTGTGAGTGACTTTTCCTGGTGGGAATTCTTGGGTTTTTCAAGTGGAATGGCTCTAATTACCGGTGGAATTGGGATCACTGTAGCTCACGAACTGGGACATAAGAATGATGCCCTAGAACAACTGTATTCTAAAATGCTTTTGATGACTGTATCCTACATGCATTTTTTTATCGAGCATAATCGAGGGCACCATGTTCGGGTAGCCACTTCAGAAGATCCAGCCACCAGTAGATTTGGAGAGAGCTTTTATTCTTTTTGGTATCGATCCGTATTTCATGGCTACAAAAGTGCTTGGGACTTGGAGCGAGAACGACTTTCCAAAAAGGGGATTCCATTTTGGTCAGTAAATAACCAGATGATTCAATTTTCAATTTTGCCTTTGCTTTTAATTGGGCTTGCTTTTCTGATTTCTTCGGTGGTCTTAAATAGGTTAGTTTGGGAGGTTCCTTTGTTTTTTGTAGCCCAAAGCTTCTTTGGTTTTTCTCTTCTTGAATTGGTGAACTACCTCGAGCATTACGGGATGGAGCGGAAGAAATTGGAATCAGGGGCTTATGAGCGAGTGACGCTGATTCATTCTTGGAATGCCAGTCAGGTAGTTAGTAATTTTTTACTCTTCCAATTGCAGCGACACTCTGATCATCACGCCAATGCGCATAAGCGCTATCAGGTATTAAATCATTATGATGAAAGTCCACAGCTCCCGGCTGGTTATTCTGCCATGATAATTCTTGCATTATTTCCTCCTTTGTGGTTTGCTGTAATGGATCCGCGATTGGCACATTGGAAAAAGCGGACTTTCGGCGAGTCGCTAATCCAGCAGGAAGTTGTTTAGGAAGGAGCTCTTCAAAAGCATCCATGTGAAAAGTAAGATAAATCCCCAAAACATGTAAGTGCGGTAATAATCGGAGGTCTCTTTATAGCGATTCTCCTTGATTTCAGTTTTTTCCAGACTGTCGATTCGCTCAAAAATTCCGGCTAGTGTGCCGCCATCGGCAGCTCTAAAAAACTCCCCATTTCCGATTTTCGCAATTTCTCGCAGAGTAGTCTCATCCAGATAGCTTTCGACCATTTGTGGTCGACCAAAGAAGTCCGTGCCATAAGGAACCATTCCATCTTTACCCACAGCAATCGTATAAATCTTGATATTCAATGCTGAGGCAAGTTGCGCTGCAAATAATGGGTCTACATTTCCCGCGTTGCTTTCACCGTCGCTAAGTAGGATCATCACTTTAGATACCGATTCGGAATCTTTCATTCGGTTCGTGGCAGAGGCTAATGCGGAGCCAATTGCGGTTCCTTTGGCCTCCATCATGCTGAAAGATATTTCCCCAATCAATTCCGTCAAGAGTTTGTAATCATTGGTCAAAGGGGCTAAGCTATATGCCTCTCCCGCAAAAACAACCATTCCAATTCGATCTCCAAATCTCCCATTGATGAACTCAACGGCTGTGGCTTTGGAAGCCTCCAGTCGATTTGGACTGAAATCCTGCAGGTCCATCGATTCTGAGATATCCATTACGAGCATGATATCAATTCCTTCAGTGAATTGCTCAACACGCTCATTGCTTCGCTGTGGACGAGCCAATGCGATCACCATCATGACTAGAAACAGAAAGAAAAATGCAGTAGGGATCAGTCTCAGATAAGTCCAAGGATTATTTCCTGAGACAGTTTTCGGCAATGAAAGTTCGAGTACTGGATTCTTTAGAAACTTTACAAACTTCCGAATCAGCATAAAAAGAGGGATGATCCAGATCAAGTTTAAGATCCAAGGATTCTCCCATTCGTATGATTTTAAGGTCTCGGGCAAAAACCAAGACCAGCTAAAAAACTCAGACAGCTGTTCTATCATGATTGGTTTTGCTTATTTTTTTATCAAATTTTTCCTTTGCTACTTCAAATAGGTATGCAGAAGCTTCTTCGCTTTTGGAAGATACACCTGCGTAGATAATCATATCGATCGCTCGTAATGAGTTGAAGATTTTAGGATCCTCGAGTTTTTCACCGATTTCACTGGAAGTCCATTCCTTGATTGGCTGCTTGGTAATGCTTTCCAGATAACCTTTCCATAGACCGATTACCTCATCAGCAAGCTCAATCGAAGGGGTTTTAGCTAGTTCTGCAGTCTGCAACTTCCACTTTTTCTCAAACTTCTTCCAGCGTCTCTTCTCTGATAATTGAGTGAAAAAGCCAGTAATCTTCTTATTAAAGAGAAAATAGAATACACCCATTAAAAGAAGAATTCCTCCAATCAAGAGACTAGTTACAATCCAATTGATTGGTTTATTGAGTGGTTGATAGACATTGTTTTCTTGAAAGATGGGCTGCTCAGGGATGCTGTCCAGAGTCAATTTCAGTTTCAATTCGGCGTCCTCTAGTGGGAAATAAGTCACACTATCATAGCGTGCTAACTCATAGACTGGAAGTGAAAGGAAGATACTCGGTTCGAGCGAGAAATTTGACAGGAAGTAGATTGCGCTGTCTAATGTGAAGCCCTCTGCTGTTTTTGAGATGAAAGTTTGCTTTTCTAAAAGAACCAATGCTCCAAAATTATAGACGGAATCTGGAAAGATCAATTGCTTGGATTCAGGATGGCTAGCCTTTAAGACGTAGCCTACGCGCTCGCCCAACTTTGCGGAATCCTGCATGAAATAGCCCGAAACGACCACTTCCTGTCCTTTTGCAGCAATAGAAAGGACCGAAAATATAATGATTAAGAGCCTTTTAGCCACGTTTCATACTTTTATTTCTATACTTAAAGAGCTCGATCAAGGGAAGTACGATGTCTTGGGTAGTGTCAATCGAGAGGTAGTTGATTTGATTTTTCTTACAAATCTCCTGAAGATGTGATCGCTCAGTGGTAAAGGTATCTGCTATTTTCTTTGAAAAACTTCCAAAAGCTGTATTTACCCATGTGGTTTTTCCTTTTTCTTTATCATAAACAGGAATAATGCCCAGTGAAGGTAATGCGGATTCACGTGGATCTGTCAATTGAATTGCTACCAAGTCATGCCGCTCGGCAAGCGCTCGGAAAGGCCGTTCATAATCGGCATCGATAAAATCGGAGATTACCACCACTACTGCACGCTTTTTGATTAGGTTGAGTGCAAAAGTAAATAGGCCATTCAGATCTGTTTTTAAGGATTTATTTTGATGCTCAAAAATACCTTTGATCATCTTCACTCCCTGTTTGCCACCTTTAGCAGGTAAAATTAGCTTTTCTTTTTGATCCGAATAGCTTACCAATCCAACCTGGCTACCTTCAAATACTGCAGCAAGTGTAAGTACCCCCGCAATAATTCTTCCTTGGTCGATTTTTCGATTTCCCTCTTGACCGATATCTTGACTTCCACTGATATCAAGGAGAAAAAAAACAGATTGATCTTTTTCTTCTCGAAATGTTTTGACGAAGGTTCCATGACCTTTGGCAGAAACTTTCCATTCAATGGTTCGTACATCATCTCCGTATTGGTAGGGGCGTAAATCATCAAATTCTAATCCTGAGCCTTTGAATATGGACTGATATTCACCTTGGAGGTGGTTATTAGCCACTTTCCGAATCATGATTTCGTATTTTCTAAGATTACTGAATAAGTTATTCATCCGGAGAGTATTGAATCGACTAAGTTATGGTACTCTGCCGAATTATAAAATTCCCCTTACATAAAGGATGGGGAGATTTTCCGTTAAAAAAACCTAATTTTGGCCTGTGAGAAGATTAGTACTAATTAGTTTTTTGATCCTCCTACTGGTGGGATGCGCTTCTGAAAAGCAACCTAAAGGGGTTCTTTCAGAGGATAAGATGGTTGAGGTCTTGATAGATATCCAATTGACTGAAGGAATTGCTGGCGCCATGCCAATCTCCTATGATTCCTCTCAAGTGCTCTATCGATTGCTTGAGCGAGATGTTTTTTTAAAACATGCGGTGGTAGATTCAGTTTTCACAAAGAGTATGATCTACTACCTTCAATATCCTGGTAAAATAGATGCTATTTATGCCCGCGTAGTAGATTCATTAAGTTTAAGACAATCCACTGAAAATGCCCTGGATCAAACAGGAAATTAATGCTATACCCTTCTAATCTAGAGCAAAAAATAAGTTTTAACAAGATCAAGGAAATTCTAAAGTCGGAGTGTAGCTCCTCCTTGGGGATGGATTTTGTGGATAAAGTTTCCTTTTCTTCAGACTCGAAACTGGTCGTACGATTACTGGATCAAACTGAAGAGTTTCGCCAGATATTGGTTTCGGGGGAAGCTTTTCCAACCTCTAATTTCACAAACCTAAACCCTTATCTCGAAAAAGCCAAGCTCGAAAATTCGTTCTTGGATGCTGCCGATTTTCATGAATTAAAGCTTTCGCTTCAGACGATTCGGACTTGCGTGTCATTCTTTAAAAAAAATGAGGAGTTTTACCCCGTTTTAAGTCAATTATTAGGTTTGCTTATTGATTTGGATCTTTCCCTTCTCAAATCAATTGATGCGATCATTGATGAGAAGGGCAGTGTTAAAAATAATGCCAGCCGCGAACTCCAATTGATTCGTAGTCAGATTATCTATGAGGAGGGCCGCTTGCGCAAAGTGATGGAACGCGTATTCAAAGAAGCACGGGCGAAAGGATTGACTCCAGAGGATGCACAAATGACGGTGAGATCTGGTCGCTTGGTCATCCCAGTTGCCGCAGAAAATAAGCGTAAACTGAGAGGGTTTATCCATGATGAGTCCGCCACTGGGCAGACGGTATTTATGGAGCCGGAGGAAGCTTTGGATATCAATAATGAAATCCGGGATTTAGAGTATATGGAGCGTCGGGAGATCATCAAGATTCTCACACAGCTTACAGACCGATTGCGACCTGCGATTCCAGCTTTGCGAAAGGCCACAAATTTCCTGGGCTTGATGGATTTCATTCGGGCAAAAGCAAAATTTGCTCAAAAAACGAATAGTGCCCGACCGGAAATCACAAAAGAGCGGCAACTGATTTGGCGAAATGCCAGACATCCGCTATTAGAAATTGCTTTGAAAGCTCAGGGAAAAAAGGTTGTTCCATTGCAGATCAAACTTAGCGGTCATGAGCGGCTTTTGGTGATTTCCGGGCCAAATGCCGGGGGGAAATCCGTGACTTTAAAAACTGTTGCCTTACTACAATACATGCTCCAATGCGGGCTTTTAATCCCTGTAGAGCCAGATTCAAAGAGTAGTCTATTTGATAATTTTTTCATAGACATTGGCGATGAGCAAAACCTCGAAAATGACCTAAGTACCTATAGCTCCCACCTGATGAGCATGAAGTATTTTTCAAATTTTTCCGATCGAAAAACCATTCTTTTCATCGATGAATTTGGAACAGGTACCGAGCCACAGTTCGGGGGAGCAATTGCCGAAGCCATTCTTTTGGCACTTAATAAATTGGGGGCATATGGCGTGCTAACTACACACTACGGAAATTTGAAACAAGTTGCGAGCAAGAATCAAGGACTTGTGAATGGTGCGATGCGCTACGATGTGGACAAATTAGAGCCGATGTATCAGCTAGAAATCGGTAAGCCTGGATCATCATTTGCCTTAGAGATCGCTTCGAAGATTGGGATTTCGAAGGATATTTTGGCGTATGCAAAAAGTCAAATTGGAGAAGATAGAGTTCGCTACGACCGATTATTGACCCAGTTAGAAAATGAGAAAAATCAATACCGTGAACTGTTGTCAGAGGTGCATTCGAAAGACCACCTATTGAAAACTCGACTGCAAGAATATAAAGAGCTTAAAGAAACGTTAGAATCGACTAAGAAAAAGTATATCCAAGAAGCTAAAGAAGAGGCTAAATTGTTGCTGGATCAAGCAAATAAGAAAATCGAATCCACGATTCGTCAGATCAAGGAAGGCAAAGCCGAAAAAGAAAGTACTAAGCTGGTCAGGCAGGAACTTGAAGCATTCAAAGAAAAAGTAAAGCCAGAAAAAATAAAGGTAAAGACACCTTTAATAGTTGTATTGCCTGGCGAAATTAAGGTGGGAGATTGGGTTCGATTAAAGGATAATGGAGCCATCGGCGAGGTGCTTCACTTGAAATCAAAAGAAGTTGAAATATCAATAGGCGAGCTAAAATCCAATGTGAAATTGTCTCGATTGGAGCGAATTTCACAAGGTGAAGTCAAAAAAGAAAAGAAGGCAATCGGTGTTCGCGGGAATTTCAATACGAATGAAAAGATGATGGATTTTTCCATGAATCTAGATCTTAGAGGGAAAAGAGGAGAGGAGATACTTTCGCTGATTCAGACCTTCATCGATGAAGGTTACATGCTTGGAATCAAAGATCTACGAATCGTACATGGAAAAGGAAATGGAATTCTGCGAGACCTTACCCGAAATTTCCTGAAAGATATGAGCCAAGTCAGACATATGGAAGATGAGCATGCTGACCGAGGCGGAGCTGGAGTTACTTTAGTGACATTAAAGTAAAAAAAGGGAGCTTTTCAGCTCCCTTTTTTTATCAAACACTTCTTTCTTTATTTTTTATTCAAGTTGAATACATAGCTACCCGCCACTGCAAAAACTCCGCTGATACGTGCACCCGGAGCAGGGATGGTAAAAGTCAATCTTAGATTATCGCCTGTTCTGGTGAAAGAAATTTCTCTTCCAGCCGCAGGTTTCGTTCCAGTCAGAGTGAACTTATCAATGTTAGCCCCTGCAAATGACCAGTTATCTGAAGTGTCAAAAAGGTCGTTATTGTTTCGAGAAGTATATGTCTTAACTGAGACAGAATTTAAGATCAATTCAAAATTCGTGTATAAATCAGTCACATTTGTACCATCTCTTGTTACGGAATTGGCTCCAGCCAAAGCCCAAGTTAATGTGCCAGTTCCAGTCAAGGCTTCAGTTGCCAATTGCTCAGGAGTTTTGGGGGGAGTAGGATCAGGACTGTCTCCGCCACCACATGCTTGAATCAGCACTAGAGCTGAACAGATCATTAAAAACTTTATAAATTTCAAATTCATAGCTATTCTCTACTTAAGATACTGTAAAATTAAAGATATCGATTAAAGTTCAAAGCCTAAGTCTACTTATAATCTTCTAAAACGACTTTTTGTTGGCAAAATTCATATTCTCTAGGTTCGTTTGAGCACACGATCAAGATACGATTCTGCCCAAACTTATCGATTAAGTCTTGATACCATTCAATTCCTTTACGGTCGAGGTTAGAGGTCGGTTCATCCAATAGTACAATTGGGACCTCAGAAAGTAGGGCAAGTCCGAGTTTTAGGCGTTGTTTCATTCCTGAGGAAAACTGGCTGATCATCTTATCCGCATGAGCTTCGAGGTAAATGATCTCAAGTATTTCTTCTTTTGAAATTTCGTTTAAAGGTGATTTAAACTTGAAATGAAAATCGAGTAATTCGGAAAGTGTAAATTCCTCAGGCAATTCCAAATAGGGAGCCGAGATGGTTAAAAAATTAAACCAATCTGATTCGGGAAGGATTTTGTCAACCTGTTTAAATCGGATATGTCCCGAAGAAAGTGGGATCGATCCACTGATACATTTTAATAAAGTGGATTTTCCAGATCCATTACTTCCAGTTAATGCGATTGATTGACCTTGGGAAATAGTGACGGAAAGATTTTTAAAAATCCATTCATATTGGAAGCGTTTTGAGGCTTCTTTAAGTTGGATTTCAATCATTTTTAATTAATGTAGCCTTTCATTACACCGCGTTCTGAAGATCTGATGAAATTCAAAATCTCGTCACGCTCTTTTGTGGCGGGTAAGTTTACTTCAATTTCTTCCAAAGCCTTGCTATTGTTCATGCTATTCAAGAACAAGAATCGATATACTTCCTGAATATGGGAAATTGATTCACTGGAGAAACCTCTTCTTCGCAATCCGAGGCTATTTACGCCGGCATAGGAAAGCGGCTCTCGAGCCGCTTTTGTAAATGGAGGCACATCCTTACGGACTAGTGAGCCACCAGAAATCATTGCATGCATCCCGATTTTTACAAATTGGTGAATGGCACTCGATCCGCCGATGATCGCCCAATCGTCTATTACCACATGGCCTGCGATTTGTACCGCATTGGCAATGATCACGTTACTGCCAATGACGCAATCATGTGCGATGTGGACATAAGCCATCAATAGGCAATTACTGCCTATAACTGTGGTCTGCTTATCCACTGTTCCCCTGCTGATAGTCACACATTCTCTAATTGTGCTATTATCGCCAATGATTACGGTTGAGTCTTCGCCTTGAAATTTTAAATCCTGAGGGATACCTGCGATTACCGCACCAGGAAAAATTTTGCAATTTTTGCCAATTTTCGCGCCTGGATAAATGGTTACATTCGATCCAATCCAAGTATTGTCACCGACTTCCACATTCTCATGAATCATGGTAAATGGATCTATTGTGACATTTGAACCCAATTTAGCCTTTGGGTCTATGTGGGTCATAGGACTAATCATAATTCTTTGCGGGTTATGCTTGCAGTCATTACAGCCTCACAAACCAAGGTGTTTCCCACATAGGCTTCCCCCTTCATTTTAGCGATTCCTCTTCTAATAGGGGCTAATAATTCGCATTTGAAAATAAGCGTATCTCCGGGTAGAACCATCTTTCGAAACTTACAGTTTTCTATTCCTAAGAAATAGGTCCAGTAATTTTCAGGATCATCTACCGTGCTAAGCACTAAAATTCCACCCGTCTGTGCCATAGCTTCCACCTGCAATACACCTGGCATTACTGGATTTGAAGGGAAATGTCCCATGAAGAATGGCTCATTAATCGTTACATTTTTTACCCCAGCTACTACTGTGTCATCGAGATAAATGATTTTATCTAAAAGCTGAAAAGGGTAACGATGCGGAAGAATATTACTAATTTGATTAATATCCATCACCGGTGGCAGTTTTGGGTCATAATAGGGGATGTGTGAAGAAGAGGATTTCTCCATGGCCCGTTTTAATTTTTTAGCAAAGGCCACATTAGCAGCATGCCCTGGCCTTGCTGCCAAAATTTGGGCCTTCAATGGTCTGCCTACTAAAGCAAGATCACCTACTACGTCCAACAACTTATGACGAGCGGGCTCATTTCTATAACGAAGATCTACGTTATTTAGGATACCTTCTTTTTTGACCTCAACTTTTTGCTTGTTGAACATCTTTGCCAAGTGTACTAACTCTTTTTCTTCGACCACACGGTCAACTACCACAATTGCATTGTTCAAATCGCCACCCTTGATCAAGTTGGAATTGTAAAGCATTTCTAGCTCATGAAGAAAGCAGAAGGTTCGGCAAGAGGCTATTTCTGATCTGAATTGACTGATATCCGTAATCGAGGCATGCTGACTTCCCAATACTGGAGAGTTATAGTCCACCATTACAGTCACTCGGTAATTATCAGTTGGTAAGGCCACCATTTCCACTTCGCGAGCGATGTCTTTGTATTGAATGCTTTCCTGAACTTCAAAAAATCTTCGCAGTGCATTTTGCTCTTCAAATCCGGCATCTTCTAGTACCTCGATGAATTGGATCGAGGATCCATCCATAATCGGAGGTTCTGGACCGTCTAATTGAATGAGGACATTATCAATTTCTAAACCAACCAAAGCGGCCAAAACATGCTCTACAGTATATACACGAGCACCATTTTGCTCAAGCGTCGTTCCTCTAGATACATCGACTACCAAATCACAATCTGCATCAACTGTTGGTCTTCCTTCAAGATCTACGCGTTGAAATTTGATTCCGTGATTAGGTGGTGCAGGCACAAAAGTCATATTGGAAATCACTCCAGTATGTAAGCCTACTCCGGATAGTTCTACCTGTTTCTGAATGGTATGTTGTTTTACTTTCATTTAGTTGTTGCAGCTATCTGCTTTTGCAAAGGGTGCAAATTTACTATTTTTTTTCTAGTTCTTTCAGGCGGTTTTCGATTGCTTCTAGATTTCGGAAAATGGAATAGGACTTTAAAAATCTCTTAATATCCATCCCAATGTATCCAAACAAGGTTTGCCCTGAGGTTACGATGTTTTTGGAAACTCCGGTATTTGCTCCAATAGTAGTATGATCCGCAATTTTTATGTGTCCGACGATGCCTGCTTTTCCTGCAATAACACAATTTTTACCGATTTCAGTCGATCCTGAGATACCTGTCTGGGAGGCAATAACAGTGTTCTCTCCAATGATGACATTATGGGCAATTTGCACTTGGTTATCAATTTTAACTCCTTTCCTCAGAATAGTAGAGCCCATTGTTGCGCAATCAATCGTTGCATTAGCTCCAACACTGACATGATCTTCCAAGATCACATTGCCGATTTGCGGGATTGTTTTATAGCTGCCGTCTGGCTGTGGTGCAAAGCCAAATCCATCTGAACCGATCACTGCTCCGGGGTGGATTTCGCAATGTTGACCTATCATAGTATCTGCGCAAATTCTGGCGCCGGAATGAATAATCGTATAATCCCCTATTCGAACTCGATCTCCTACAAAAGCATGGGGATGGATTTTTACATGGTTTCCAATCTGACAGTTTTTCCCGATATAGGAAAATGCCCCCCGATAAATCTGCTCTCCCATCCTACTGGAGTCATCCATGTAAGAAAGCTCTTCGATTCCCACAAAACTTGATTTCATCATGTTCGAATAAGCTTCCAAAAGAAGTGTAAAGCCCGTGTAGGCATCTTTCACTCGAATCAAATTTGTGTTTAACGGCTTGCTCGCCGCAAAATCTTCAGAGACAATTACCGCAGTAGCTTCGGTTTCATAAATATGTGGGGTGTATTTTTCATTTGCTAAAAAAGAAATCCCTCCGGTTTTACCCTCCTGAATTTTGTCTAGACGATTTACCGTCTTGGTTTCATCCCCTTCTACAATTCCATTTAGGATCGTAGCGATCTGAGCAAGTGAAAACTCCATAGAAAACATATTTATTTACTAGTTTAAAATTACACTTTTAGCCTTACAGATGTAATGTTTCTCGACGATTTTACTCATTACTTTGATATTCGGTAAGTCTGCGGCTTGGGCTACATCAATTACCTTTCCTTTTTTAGTTAAAATATTTATTCGATCCTCCATTACATATCCATAGTTGCTTACGAAGCCGTGGGAAAAGAAGAAGTCGATATCCTCCTCTGGGACGTTAAGTTTCTGTTTGGTTTTCTCTCGAATTTTCTCTATTTGCTGAGTGGAAAATGATTCATTTCGAAGGTTGATCTTGAAAAGGTTTCGGGTCAAAAACATTTGCGAGATGTTTCTAAGCACATAATCTGGATGGTTTTTCCAAAGTTTGACTGCACCCCAAATATCCAAATCATCCAATTCTAAGAATTTCGGAAGCAATTCGGGGGAGGTTTCGAAATCTTTTAATGTTAATTCATTTTTTAAGAAGAAATCGAACTCATCAGAAATTGTGAATTTTTGTCCTGCCTGACGGAGGAATTTTGCCCGATTGATAAGATTGATCAGCATCTTTTCTGCACTGACCGTGGTCTTGTGGAGGTAAACCTGCCAATACATGAGTCTTCTGGCACTGAGAAAGTTTTCGATAGAATAGATCCCTTTTTCTTCGATGACGACTTGGTCATCTTTGACATCCATCATTTTGATGATTCGATCTGCCCCGATTGTCCCCTCCGATACACCTGTAAAAAAACAATCACGCTGAAGGTAATCCAATCGATCGATATCAAGCTGGCTGGAAACCAGCTGATGAAAGAACTTTCGTTCGTATTGATTCTTAAAAATTCTTAAAGCAAGCTCTAATTTACCTCCTAATTGCTGATTAAGGAATTCAATAGTTAATAGTGAAAGCGATTCATGAGGAACTCCTTGGAGTAAGGTATATTCCAAGGCATGAGAAAATGGCCCATGTCCGATATCGTGAAGAAGAATCGCGATTAAAGAAGCTTCATATTCATGATCTGATATTTCGTTGCCTTTTATTCGTAGATTGTCCAAGGTGATGCTCATTAGATGCATCGCTCCGAGCGCATGGTGGAATCTGGTATGCAAAGCTCCCGGATATACAAAATCCGTAAGTCCAAGTTGTTTGATTCGTCTAAGTCGCTGAAAAAAAGGGTGATCAATAATCTCAAAAATCAACTCACTGGGAATTGTTATAAATCCGTAAACCGGGTCATTAAGTATTTTCTGGCTTTTCAAGGAGGCTCGTTTGATTGACTCAAAAGTAATTATAATTTTAAAAGAAACAGAAATAGCCATGTCACATACCTATACCATTCTTTGGGCAGACGATGAGATCGATCTACTCAAGCCCCACATTCTTTTCCTGCAGCAGCGCGGCTATGAAATCACTACGGTCAATTCCGGCGTGGATGCGATCGAAGAGGTCGAAAACAAGAACTTCGACGTCATTTTTTTAGATGAAATGATGCCGGGAATGACTGGTTTAGAGACTCTCCAACAAATCAAGCTACTCAAGCCCCAAATCCCAGTGGTGATGATTACAAAAAGTGAGGAAGAGCATATTATGGATGACGCGATCGGAAGTAAAATCGCCGATTACCTCATCAAACCCATCAACCCAAGTCAGATTCTGCTTTCTGTAAAAAAGCTTTTGCAAAACAAACAGCTGATCGATGAGCGTACTACTCAAAGTTATCAGCAGGATTTTATGAATATTAGCATGGCTTTTGGCGATGCAGAAGACTATCAAGATTGGTCAAATATCTACAAGAAACTGACCTATTGGGAAATCGAGATAGATAATACTGAAAATAAGAATATGCTCGAAGTATTGGATTCTCAGAAGATTGAGGCCAATGCGAATTTCTGTAAATTCATCAAGGAAAATTACCTAAGCTGGATGGAAGAGCGGAATCAGGAAAAACCTTTGCTTTCCCCTCAAGTGATGAAGAAAAAGGTCTTTCCATTCATTAAGGAAAAGAAACCACTCTTTTTTATTGTGATCGATAATTTCCGCTTGGATCAATGGGAAGACATTGAGCACTTGTTAACTCCTTATTTCAACCTCAAAGAAAAAGACACCTATTATAGTATCTTGCCTACTACGACGGCATTCGCCAGAAATGCGTTGTTCTCCGGAATGATGCCAATAGACATGGCGAGGTTTTACCCTAATTTCTGGGAAGATGAAGATTCGGATGAGGGTAAAAATAATTTCGAAGAGGATTGGATTCGGATTAATCTTGAAAAAAATCGACTTCCAATAAAATTTTCTTACAACAAAATCATTCAAACTTATCAAGGAAAAGCTGTATTGGAGCAATTCCATACCTTTTTACAAAATGAGCTAAATGTCTTAGTTTATAATTTTGTAGATATGGTTTCCCATGCACGGACGGACATGAAGATGATTCGTGAACTGGCGCCAGATGAAGCTGCTTACCGTTCCTTGACGACGAGTTGGTTTGAGCACTCTTCACTATTCGAACTATTGAAAAAAATACATGCTGCTGGAGCTGAGGTAATCATCACCACTGATCATGGAACCAAGCGGGTGAACAAGCCGTATCGAATCATCGGAGATAAAAATGTGACTACTAACCTTCGCTATAAACAAGGTAAAAATCTAAATTTTGAGGCTGGAAAGGTTTTTGAAATCAGAAAACCAGAATATGCTAAGCTCCCTAAATTGAATGTCTCTTCCAGTTATGTGTTCGCTGTGGAGGATTACTTTTTTGCATACCCGAATAATTACAATTATTATGTAAACTTCTACAAGGATACTTTCCAGCATGGAGGTGTATCTTTGGAGGAAATGATAGTCCCTATCGTACATTTAACTCCAAAATAATTCATTTTGATTCAGTATTCGTATTCTCTAGATGAAATTGATTCGGTAACCCGAAAGCTTATTGATCTTGCTGGAGAAGTTAAAATTTGGGTTTTCAAGGGCGAAATGGGAGCAGGAAAAACTACCTTAATCAAATCTTTGGCAAAAGCTTTTGATATTATTGATCAAGTAAGTAGTCCTACTTATGGGATTGTCAATCACTATGAGAATCATCATCAGGAAGAGTTCTATCATTTTGATTTCTACCGAATAGATAATCCCATGGAGGCCTTGGATGTCGGAATAGAAGAGTATTTTTATAGTGGAAATTATTGCTGGTTGGAATGGGCCGAAAGGATCGGTTCATTTTTGCCTGAGCAGTTTTTTCTGATTGAGATCATTACAGATTCTCCAAAACAACGAACCCTTAACCTACAACACATAAACGATGGCAACTGAAACTACCCCAATTGCTGCGGTTGGATTGATCCCTAAAGAATCTCCCATCAAAGTCAATAAAAGTGAGTATCTATTGACCGTAGGTCTACCAAAAGAAGTTTCTGATCAAGAAAAACGGGTGGTCATTACCCCAGAATCTGTGGGTTTACTGACCAATAACGGAATCCAAGTGGTGATTGAATCAGGCGCTGGCTTGAATGCAAAATTTACAGATCAAGATTATTCTGATGCGGGAGCGAAGGTCTCTTATTCCAGAAAGGAAGTTTTTGCATCTCAATTAGTACTTAAGGTAGATCCACCATCAGTGGAAGAAATCAATTTCATGACTCAAGGAAGCTGTCTGATTTCTGCGTTACAAGGAGGAAGACAATCCAAAGAGTTTTTTCTTGCCTTGAATGAGAAGAAAATCACCGCAGCAGCCTTTGAATACTTAGAAGATAAAGTAGGAGGGATGCCTGTTGTAAGGGCAATGTCAGAAATTGCAGGAAGTACAGTGATGCTCATTGCCTCGGAGTATTTGTCCAGTGTCAGTGAAGGCAAAGGCTTGATTATGGGAGGGGTGACTGGAGTTCCACCTACTCAAGTGGTAATTATTGGAGCAGGGACTGTGGCAGAGTATGCGGCACGAACGGCACTTGGTTTAGGTGCCTCAATCAAAGTTTTTGACAATCATATCTACAAGCTTAGAAGATTAAAGCAGCTTTTGGGCCAGCAGATCTACACCTCTACAATTGATAATTTCAGTTTGAATCAGGCGTTATCTGAGGCAGACGTAGTCATTGGTGCTTTGCGAGAGGAAAAGGGTCAGAATAAAATTGTTGTTTCGGAGGAAATGATTGCCAATATGATGCATGGTAGCATCGTGATTGACGTTTCTATAGATCAAGGAGGCTGTATCGAAACCTCACGAATGACTACTCACCAAAACCCCGTGTATTTGGTTCATGATATTATTCATTATTGTGTCCCAAATATTGCATCGAGGGTGGCAAGAACTGCTTCCTATTCACTCAGTAATATTTTCACTCCCATAATTCTGCAAATGGTAGAATTAAGGGGCGCTGAGGAAATGATTTTTAACTATAAATGGTTTTTGCGTGGGGTATATACGTATCGGGGAAGCCTCACAAATGCCTACCTAGGCAGGAAATTTGATTTAAGCCACAAAGAACTTCAGCTTTTACTAGCTGCTAGGTATTGAATTTAGGAGAGGAGATTTTGACGAAGTAAAAATTCCATTTGTTCATTAGCTTTGATCAAAGCCTTTGTCAAGCGTTCATTATCAATTCTTAGCGTGTAGATTTCGTAGGCGTTCTTGATCACAGTTCTCAAGTAATCTTCTTCCCAAGGCTTTGTGAGGTAATGATATACTTGACCTTTGTTTATTGCGTCAATTACTGCTTGAATATCAGTATATCCTGTCAGAAGAAGGCGTATTGGCTTGGGATAAATTGGAATTATGGATTCCAAAAACTCAACACCAGTTTTCTCAGGCATTCTTTGGTCAGTAATGATTATGTCTATCACTTCATTCATAAGAATTTCTTCCCCTTCGGAGGCAGAAATTGCTAAAAAAACCTTGAAGTCTCTTCTGAATGTAGCTTTAAAAGCCTGAAGATTATTTTCTTCATCATCTACATATAAAACTCTTATTTTTTCTCCGGATGCAGCTTCCATTCAATTATTTTGGCTTGAGGGAAAATAATTTTCCGTGTTCAAAGAATTCTTTTTTTCTGTTAAAAACCAAATTAAATAGAAATGAGTAGAAAATAAAATGATTTCAAGGGTTAGGTTTAATTGGTTACCTATATTTTTTTTTGTAAAAAATTTGAGGTATTAATGAATGACCTATATTTACTCAACCTTGTCACACTAGAGTCAAATATGAGTATCAATTATTCTTTTGAATCAGAAAGCCAAATTTATCCTAAAATTCTTAGCCCAGTAATAAGCTCCGACTGGGAAGAAATTGTTACTCTTAGAGATTCGAAATATGTAAGTGTTGTAGATCAAATTGATAGTCAAATTGCAGATCTGATAAAAGCAGATAATGCGGAACATCAATTTACTAAAGAGGGATTGAAAACTTTGGTAGATGAATTTTTTGAAAAAAATGATAAGGAAAAATATGGGAATTGGATTTTTTTTCCTTGGAAATCTTCCCTTGTTCATATCTTACCAGAGAAAGAATTTATCAAAGTTAGGACGTTAAGAAATAATTTTAAAATAGCTCCTAGTGAACAAAATGAATTGAGTACTAAGAAAATTGGGATCATAGGGCTTTCGGTAGGTCAAAGTGTAGCTTTGGCGATGTCTCTTGAAAGAAGTTTTGGTGAGATTCGATTAGCAGATTTTGATATACTAGAGTTGAGTAATCTCAATAGATTAAAAGCTGGTGTGACAAGTCTAGGCATTGAAAAATCAGTAATTGCTGCCAGAGAGATTTCAGAAATTGATCCCTATCTCAAGATAAGCCTGTTCAGGGAAGGTATAAACGAAGAAAATGTAGAGAATTTCATTCTTGAGAACGGAAAGCTTGACCTTTTGATAGACGAGTGCGATAGTTTAGACATTAAATTTCTGCTACGAGAAAAAGCAAAATTTTTCAGGGTACCAGTTATTATGGAGACCTCTGATCGAGGGATGCTAGATATTGAGCGATTTGATATTGAGCCTGACAGGAAAATTTTTCATGGAATGGTACAGGAAATTGATCGCAATGAATTAAAAAATCTTACAAACAAAGAACGGGTTTCAATCGTGTTGAAAATTACTGGTCTTGAAACGCTCTCTGCAAGAATGAAAGCTTCTCTGCTTGAAATAGGTCAATCAATTACTTCATGGCCTCAATTAGCATCTGGTGTTTTTTTAGGGGGTGCCTCAGTAGCCCATGTTGGAAGAAGACTTCTATTGGGAGATCAAGTACCATCTGGTAGGTTTTATGTTGATTTTGATGAAATAATTAAAATCGATCAAGCTGAAATTTTTGATATTCTACCAAGTTATCCCGTTGTTTCAGAATCCATTAATCGCATCAAGAGTATATTACCTCAACATGTGCTTCAATCTGGGTATATTCTTAGTAAAATTGAATTGAGTGAAATTTTAAGTCATTCAAATATGGCTCCTTCCGGAGGGAATGTTCAACCTTGGATTTGGGTTTTTGATAAAAAAGGTTTGCTGCATTTATTCCATGATAAATACCGAAGTGAATCCATGCTTGATTTTAAAGGGTCAGGTTCTTTGATTGCTTTTGGAGCAGCTTTAGAAAATCTGAGATTGACCTCGGCAAAAATGGGCCTAGAGATTGAATTGATTATTCATATTGTTGAGTTTGAAGAGGATTGTATCGCTACGGTGAGATTTATATCAAAATTTAAAAATTCAATAAAGGTTAAGAACTGGGAATTAGTTGAAGGGATTGGTCTTCGCTGCACAAATAGAAAAAATAATCAGCGTCAAGAAATAAAGATTTCAGACCTTGATATTTTAAAAAGCTTTGCGGAAGAGGAAGGTTTTTTTTTAAAATTTAAAAAAGAGGATGATGAACTAGAGAAATTGGCAGAAGTCGTTGGGGGAATGGATCGGATGCGGTTTTTTCATGAGCAAGGTCTTGCAGATTTCATCAAAGAGGTGAGATGGACTGAAAAAGATGCTAATGAATTAAAAGATGGAATAGATATCGCTACGCTCGAACTTTCTGGTACGGAAAGAGCCGCCATGGGATTATTGAAAGATCCTAGAACGGCTCGGTTTTTTAGAAAATTTTTGATGGGCTATGGACTGACCAAAATCTCAAAAGACACATTGACTACCTCATCTGCAGTATTGGTAATTGGGAGTAAGGAATACTCAGCACGGGAGTACCTTAAGGCGGGCCAAGTTCTCCAGAGAGTCTGGATTAAGGCAAATATGATGGGTATTAGCTTTCAGCCAATATCTGCAATGCTATTTATTTTCCACAAAGTTTCTATGGAAAGAAATAATGGGTTCACTAAAGGAGAGGAAATAGAAGTAAATAAGTTTAAAGCAGAATTTGATAAGGTCTTTGAAATGTCAAAATCCGAGAAAAGCTTATTTATGTTCCGAATTAATGAGGCAGGAGAGCCAAGTGTAAGAGCTCTTAGGCGAGATATTGAGGATACTTTAATAGTTATTTAAAATGTTCAAATTTAAAGTATTCAGAGCTATTGATGATCCAGAAAGATGTGAGAGATTTGTACGAGGGCATGCAGATGTTCTTAGGCAATATGGGGTAACAAAAGTAACTTCATCGAATAATGATTGGGTTAAAAATCCATTTGTTTATGTAGTAACAGTAGAGGAGGAAGATACGTCAGAAGTGGTAAGTGGATTAAGAATTCATATTGCTCATCCAAGCTACCCACTTCCAATGGAGATGGCTGTATCACAAGTTGATCATAAAATATTTCCCTTAGTAAAAGAGTATGCTATCAATGGGACGGGTGAAGTTTCAGGATTATGGAATTCTAAATCAATTTCTGGGTATGGAGTTGGTGCGGTATTACTAATCCGAGTTGGAATCGCTATTGCTGAGCAATTAAAATTGGGTTCACTTTTAGCAC
This sequence comes from Planctomycetota bacterium, assembly GCA_047612305.1. Taxonomy (GTDB): domain Bacteria; phylum Bacteroidota; class Bacteroidia; order Cytophagales; family Cyclobacteriaceae; genus Algoriphagus. The sequence continues at coordinate 19,546 of JBLGAM010000007.1, forward strand.
TTGTAGCTGAATATACTTTAGAGCCTTCTCTTCAAAAAGGATTTGAAATAGAAGAGGGGATAGGGGATAAGGGAACATTTTTTTACCCCAAACTTGATTTAGTTGCTACTTCAATTGTGATGAAAGACCCTTTTAATCTTCCTAATGCAGATCCTAATGAAAGAGAGATGATTTTCAATTTGAGACAAAACTTGAAATGTATTAAAACTGAATTAGGACCCAAAGGTGAATTTAAAGTTGAATATGATTTAGAAATAATTAATAATGATTGGAGAAAAGATGTGTAGGATATTTACCCTGATTTTCGCTTTTTCGCTTTTTGCAAATGCTTTTTCACAAGAGAAGAAAAAAATAAATTCAGTTGATTGCTTCTCATTCAAACTTGAAAAGAAAGAAACTCGCATAGATGAAATATTATCTAACATTTCATCTTTTGAATCAAATAATTGCAAAGAATTTAATTTTGGAATTAATGAAAATGCTGTTTGGATCAAATTGGGGTTAGATGACTTAAATAGTTATGAAGACCCTCTTTTGGTTCTTAATTCATCTTCTTTGGATTATTTGCATCTTTTTTCTATAAAAAACCAAAAAATAGTAAATGAAATAAAAACCGGTAGATTGGAAGACATTGAAAGTAGACTATTTAAGTCACATAAGATTTTGTTTAAATTGTCTGAAATAGAAAAAAAATCAGATTTCTTATTAATTAGAATTGAAAATTCAGACAAGAAAATATTCACATCATTTCTCATAGAAGAGGTAGACTTTAATGATGTTCTAGATTTCGAAAATATTTTATTCGGACTTCTTACAGGTGTTTTTGCAGGATTGTTTTTTTACAATTTTTTTTTGTATCTGTCCGTAAAAGATAAAATATATTTGGTTTATGTATTGCATACAATCCTAGTATGGTTTGCACAGGCTTCAATCCTGGGATTTACTCAAGTCCTACTTTGGCCAGAGTGGGGTTGGATGAATTCTAGATCTATAGTTATTTTCTCTTCTCTTGTAAGTATTGTAGGCATTTGGTTTTTGCGTTTATTTTTATCTACGGGGTATTATGTTTCAAAATTGGATAAAGGTTTTATATATATATATATTGTGTATGCTTTTATTCTTGCCAATGCATTTGTATTTTCAATTACAATAAGTTATCAAGTCTTGCTTGTAACTCAATCAATCGTAGTTTTATTTGTTTTATTTGTTGCAGCATCTGTCCTAAAAAGAGGTTTTAGGCCGGCTCGGTACTATCTACTTGCTTGGTCTGTTTTCATGATTGGAATTTTTATTTTTGTGTTTAGCGAAATGGGAATTATCCCTACTAATAGTTTTACAGCTTATATTATGCCCTTGGGTTCGGCTATGGAAGTAGTTTTATTATCATTTGCTTTAGCTGACAAAATTAATATACTTAAGAAAGAAAAAGAGGATGAACAGTCCGAGAAATTAGCTGCCTTAAAAGAGAATGAGACCTTAATACGTGAACAAAATAATATTCTAGAGGATAAGGTACGGATTCGAACTGACGAATTAGAGCTCGCTCTTCGTAATCTCCAAAATACGCAGAGTCAACTGGTGAGTCAAGAGAAAATGGCTTCTTTAGGCCAATTGACGGCAGGTATTGCCCATGAAATCAATAACCCGATCAACTTTGTGAGCTCCAATATCACTCCTCTGAAGCGTGATATTAAAGATATCATGGAGATTGTTGAATTTTATCGCTCAAGAGGGCAGAGCGAGTTTTCCCCAGAAACCAAAAAAGAGGCAAAGGATCTCGAAGAAGAATTAGAGTTGGAATATGTTCTTGATGAAGTTGATCAGCTACTTAAAGGAATGGATGATGGAGCTAGACGAACTGTTGAAATTGTGAAAGGACTTCGAATCTTCTCTAGAGTAGATGAGCAGGATGTGAAGAAAGTCGACCTGCATGATGGTATAAATAGTACCATTATTTTATTGAATAGTACGATGCCGAGCAAAATCCGAATAGAGCGGGAATTTGGAGAATTACCGATGGTAGAATGCCTAGCTGGTAAGATTAATCAAGTATTTATGAACATTATTAATAATGCTGTCCATGCTTTGGCTGATCATATCGAGACAATAAAGGATCCTAAAATCTCCATTCGTACCTCGGCTACTCTAGATCATATTCGTATCGAAATTGAAGACAATGGGCCTGGTATGCCTAAATATGTCAAGGATAAAATATTCGAACCTTTCTTTACTACCAAGGCTGTTGGTAGGGGCACAGGTTTGGGGCTTTCAATTGTTTATTCTATAATTGAAAATCATAAGGGTACTCTGGAGGTAGAAACGGAAGAAGGCCAGGGAACTAATTTTATAATTACCCTTCCGATATACCAAAGTACCCAACGATATGAATAAGAAGATTCACGTCCTATACATCGATGATGAGGATAATAACTTAAAATCTTTCCGGGCCACTTTGAGAAAGGATTTTAAGATTTTTACTGCTATAAATGCTGAGGATGGTTTACGTATAGCTCAACAAGAGGAAATACACGTCTGTATTGCCGATCAACGCATGCCCGGGATGACTGGGACTGAGTTTTTTGAGCAAATGGTAAAGATAAACCCGGACCCAATCCGAATCTTGCTTACCGGTTATTCTGACATCGCCAGCGTAATTGATGCGATCAATAAAGGAGAAGTTTATCGGTTTATAGATAAGCCTTGGAATATCGAGCAGATAAAAAATTCGATAAAAAATGCCGCGGATATTTATTTCATGCGGACCGAGTTGAAGGATAAGACCCTTAAGCTAAAGAAATTGCATTCTGAAATGAATCAATTTGTATATAGCCTCTCGCACGAGCTTAGAGGCCCTTTGATGAGTATTTCAGGTGTGTCCAAACTTGCCAAATTGGAAATTGAGGATCCTAATATTTTGGAATACTTTGAAATGATCGATTCAGCTACATTTAAGCTAGATGATTTTATTTATAAGATGCTTGATTTCTATCGTTCAACTAAAATTGATAATAAAATCTCCGAGATTAACTTTGTGGAAATTGTGGAGCAACAGATGCAGGCCTATCGTTCCAAGTTTGACTTATCATATTTTGAAATCTCTATCAATATCAGTCAAGAGACTATTTTCTTTTCAGATAATTCTAAAATTCGAGTGATCTTAAATAACCTTTTCAGTAATTCTGTCCAGTTTCAAAAGAGAGAGGATTCTGAAAAGAGAATCTTAATTTCAATTAAAGTGGAAGAAGCTATTGCTACGATTATGGTTCAGGACAATGGTATAGGAATCGATGAAAAATACCAAAATGAAGTTTTTAACTTATTCACTAGAGCCACCCAGAAAAATGTAGGGACTGGATTGGGACTTTATATGGTGAAAGAGGCTGTTGAGCAGATGGGTGGTAAAATCGAATTGGACTCAATTTTCAGTGAAGGAACTACAATTAAGATCGAGCTACCTTCAATGGAATAATATTTTGGTAGAAATGGTACCTTTGGTTTGTAAATCGAATTATAAGATTTTTTATTAACAACATATTTATGATCAATCCTTGGCATGATGTCAACATTGGAAAGAATGCTCCGGAAGTAGTAACCGGAGTTATTGAAATCCCTAAAGGTAGTAAAGGGAAGTACGAATTGGATAAAAAGACTGGCATGTTAATGTTGGATCGTGTGCTTTTCTCGGCAGTTCACTATCCTGCAAATTATGGTTTTATCCCGCAGACTTTCTGCGAAGATCATGACCCATTAGATATTTTGATTATTTCTCAGATCGATATTCCCTCTATGTGTCTAGTGGAAGCCAAAGTAATCGGTGTGATGAGAATGATTGATGGAGGCGAGGCAGATGATAAAATTATTGCTGTGGCAGCTGGAGATCAATCAGTGAATTACATTAATGACATTGATGATCTGCCTCCTCATTTGATGAAAGAGGTTCATCGATTCTTTGAAGATTATAAAAAATTAGAGAATAAAGAAGTCAAAGTGGAGGACTTCCTTGGAAAGGAAGATGCCATGCGGATCATCCGTGAGAGTGTCGAGCTCTACGATAAAAATTTTCGAACGCAACGTCAACGCTAACTTAAAGCCTGAGTCCACTCAGGCTTTTTTGTTTTTCACCTTTTGCTTACCTGCCTTCTTGGAAAGGTAGTCCACTAAATCTACGTAAGCCTCATGCTCGTGATTGCTTACTGAAATAGATTGCTTATCAATAAAAGCGATGGTGAGCTGCTTAAACTGACGCTTATTTGCCGTGATTATCTCCTCATCCCAAGCAATGATTTGTGCAATTGGATAGACTTTGGTATAGCCTCTGAGCGGTAGCTTCACAATAATTTGATCTCTTCCCGCTGTGATGAATCGGTACCCAGCCATCATTTTCACCAAAAGCATTAAGATTACCAAAGTGATCAGGCTACAAGCGATTAAGTAAAACCAAAAACCAAAGCTTCCTTTATAAGCGAAGTCTCTAAGAATGAAAATGAGACCTGCTATCAAAATGAGTAGAACCATGCTCAAGGAGATATAGGTTGATACTTTTGGTTTAATGACCATCGTGCTGCGCTTTTATTTCTGTAAGTTTTGCTTTTGCAAAAGTCTCCAAATCTTTGAAAAAAGCGAAGAAAATTAATTCAAATTCTGCTTCTCGCTCAACCAATGCCAGATGGGCCACTTCCATTTTTGATTCAAAACGAGTTCGTTTAGAAAGACCAGTTAGGGACATTTGAATTCCTTCAAGCGTCCTATATTGGAGCAGCCAGTTATCTTTCCGCATCCAGTAAAACATCTTTGCGAAGCGCTCAGGAAAGTATTTAGGATTTTTTTCAAGGATTAAAAAAGTGCTTTCAATAAAATCCTCTAATGGCTGATTACTGAATTTACCCCAATTTTTTCCCAAGAAATAGTCAAAAAAGATATCTGTAATCACAGTAGAATAATGACCAAAATCAGGTCTTAAATAGCTTTGTCCGGCTCTTACTAAAGGATAAGTGTCTGTATAACGATCGATCTCCCGATGTAATAAAATCCCTTCGGTAATCACGCGTGGATAATCTAAAAGCATTTTCCCTTTGACAAAATCCGCTATGAAATTTCCCACAAGTACCTCCTCTTGTCCAAATGACAAGTATGCATGTGCTAGATAATTCATTGATTTTGGTATTTTTTGGAAAACAAGGGCTGAGTTGAGTAGTTTCGAACTCAAATTAGCGATTGATGCCGAATATAGAAGAAGAATTAAAGCAAGGACTCAAACTTTTAAAACTGGAATGGCAGGAAGACTTGGCCCAATACCAAAAGAAATTTTTGAATACTAGTCTGAGCGAGAAGAAGAAAGAAGGCATCACTTGGCATCCTATTCAGCTCAAAAAAAGTAAGATCGGAATGGGCGAACGGCTGTTGGTGGAGGTGGAGCGATTGGATAATAAGTATCCGTCTTCTTTCAGCTCAGGTAAAACAGTCTCGTTTTTCAGTACGCAAGAGGGTTATCACTCCTCAGAAAATAGGGTTAATGGGGTTGTTAATCAAGTGAAGAAAGATACAATGGTAGTCACACTTCAAGCCGATGAGCTTCCGGAGTGGATGGAAAATAATCGACTCGGAGTGGATCTGCTTTTTGATGAAGCAAGCTATCGGGAGATGGAATTTGCGCTAAAGAAAGTGATCACTTCAGATAATAAGCGACTCGAGGAAATCAGAGATTGTTTGTTAGGAGAGGCGAAACCCCAGTTTTTTGAAAAAATTAAGCCTACAATACCATCCTTGAATGATTCCCAAAATCAAGCTTGCGAATTGATCTCCAATGCCAAGGATGTGGCAGTGGTTCACGGCCCTCCTGGTACTGGAAAGACGACTACGTTGATTGAAGCGATTCAAGATGCGGTGATTGGAAATCAATCCATCTTGGTTTGTGCCCCGAGCAATGCTGCTGTTGATCTTTTAGTAGAAAAACTCACTGATAGAGGAATTGAGACAACTCGACTAGGCCATCCAGCTCGGGTGGAGGAAAAGATCTTAAACCAGACTTTGGATGCAAAGACAGCTTTGCATGATAGTTATCGAGACTTGAAAAAGCTCCGAAAAGAAACTAATCAATGCCTTAACCTTGCAAAGCAACACAAGCGCAACTTTGGTCCCGAAGAGCGAGCGAAGCGCAAATTGATGTTTGCAGAAGTTTCTCGGCTCCGTGAGGCGTCCAAATCACTTGAGCAATACATTCAGTTTGATGTTTTTCAGCGTACGCAGGTTTTTGCGACCACGCTCGTAGGTGCTTCCTCTTACCATTTGAAAGGGATGACTTTTGATGTGGTATTTATTGATGAGGCTGCTCAGGGTTTGGAAGCAGCTACTTGGATTCCAATTCTTAAAGCAAAAAAGGTAGTTTTTGCAGGTGATCATTTCCAACTTCCTCCGACAATCAAATCCTTTCAGGCTGGAAAAGAGGGATTGGCTAAGACGCTTTTTGAAAAAGTAATCCTCCGAAATCCTCCAGCCGCGCAATTACTGGATCTTCAATACAGAATGCCGGAAGTGATCATGGGCTTTTCTAATGAATGGTTTTACCACGGCAAATTGAAGGCGGCGGAAAACACGAAAACACATCAATTCCAGGATGAAGGGCCCATGGAATGGATTGATACGGCAGGATCGGGTTACTCCGAACAAGTCGAGTCGGAAAGCCTTAGCACTTTTAATCCTGAGGAAGCCAAGTTTGCATGTACTCATCTGAATAATCTGATCAAATCTATTGGGATTGCTAAATTCAAAGAAGCGGGTTGGACGATTGGTTTGATTGCGCCCTACGGAGCACAGGTTAGGCTGATCCGGAGTTTAATTTTTGATAGCTACGACTTCCCAAATTTGAAGGCTCTGAGCGAGCAGATTACTATTGATACGGTCGATGGTTTTCAAGGGCAGGAGCGGGATTTGATGTTGATTTCGCTGACTCGCTCAAATGATAAAGGTGAAATTGGTTTTCTTTCTGAGACAAGGCGAATGAATGTAGCCTTGACCAGAGCAAAGCGTAAATTAGTATTGATCGGAGATAGTAGTACGTTGGCGGTGCATCCGTTCTTCGATTCCCTACTCGGATATGTGGAGGAAAAAGGTGGTTATCGGAGTATCTGGGAGTTTTTGGAGTAATTAGAAAATTGTCAATCTTCTTTTTTATAACTCAGACTGAGCAAGCTCAACACCTCCCCAAATGCTTCCGCAGACTTCAATTGTTCCCCGCTGACTTCTTTACCCAAAAGACGGAGAAGTAAAAGCCCATAGATTCCATTCAGACAGATTTGGATTTCATTACCAAGAGCTTTTCCCTCTGCTTGGACTATTGCTCCCAGGATAAATGGTTTGGCTTTTGAATAGGTCTCGAAGTAGGTTTTATCAGTTTTGAGTAGTTCCCAATGAAGTTGAGCCAGATCTGTCACTAATTGATTCAATTCAGCTAAATGACCCTTTTCTATAATCGCTTCAGTTTTCATCTGATTAGACAAGTCTGCAAACCAAATCGAGATTTGTATTTTCTCATCCTCAGAAACCGGGTATTTTGACACAACAAAGCGATCCATTTCGGTGCAGTCACCCTGGTAAGATCGAATCAAATCTTCCATCTGATACATGTAAATGAGGTATTCAGCGATATTTTGGGATTTTTTATTTTCGGCTACTGATTTCATACTTTTTTTGAATTGGAAGTGCAAAGATAAATAGATAATAAAAAAAGATAGCTCATTGAGCAGCTATGAAAAAGATAGGCTAAAATCAGATATTTTGACTAATGCCTTTCTTGCGCAGACTGTATTGCCTAATGCGTATCACAATTGGTTCAAGAAATCAGTCTTGGACCTTGACTTATGCAGACTTCGGACTGCTTTTTGTTTTTTCATAAAGAAGAAAAATGAAAAGACTTGCTCCAAGTGATAAAAACTTCAAATTTCAATAACCAAGTCTCAATTTTCAGGTTCATTAGGGAAAGAGACTCTTCTTGAAGATTGATTAATGAGTTTATAAATTGAAACTTATTCTACTTCTCGGTTTTAAGAGGGGGTGAGATAAGTACACAAGCCTGAAGACTTGCGCTAAATGAGAATGTAATCAGATATGGACACAAGTTCGAAGACCTGCGCCAATTGAGATTATAATAGGGTGTGGATCCAAGTCCGAAGATTTTCCTCAGGTTAGTATTGTTCCTAGAAAATTGCATTTGAAACTTAATCATTGATTCTCTCTATTCTCATTTCTCCTAGTTATTTATTACTTTTGCGCCCGAAATGAATATGAAAAACATCAGAAATTTCTGTATCATCGCCCATATTGACCATGGGAAGAGTACATTGGCGGATAGATTATTGCAGGAGACTGATACGGTAGCGGATCGGGATATGCAGAATCAGTTGTTGGATAATATGGACTTGGAGCGCGAGCGAGGCATTACGATTAAGTCGCATGCGATCCAGATGAAGTACACGTATGAGGGGGAGGAATATATCTTAAACTTGATTGACACTCCAGGTCACGTCGATTTTTCCTATGAGGTATCTCGATCTATTGCTGCCTGCGAGGGAGCTTTGTTAATTGTAGATGCATCGCAAGGAGTGGAGGCTCAGACGATTTCCAATCTTTATTTGGCATTGGGTCATGATCTTGAGATTATTCCGGTTTTGAATAAAATAGACCTTCCTGGCGCAGACCCTGAAGCTGTAGCTGATGAGGTGATTGATTTGATTGGTTGTAAACGCGAGGATATTATTTTGGCCTCCGGCAAAGCTGGATTGGGAATAACGGATATTCTCAAAGCTGTGATCACTCGGATTCCCGCTCCTAAAGGCGATCCCGAAGCACCACTTCAGGCGATGATCTTTGACTCGGTTTATAATTCTTTCCGCGGCGTAGAAGTAATTTTCCGAATTTTTAACGGGACGATAAGCAAAGGCGATAAAATCAAATTTGTTAACACGGGCAAGGAATATGAGGCAGACGAAATAGGTATTTTGGGTCTCAATCAAATCCCTCAACATACCATGGCTGCCGGCAATGTGGGATACTTGATCTCAGGAGTGAAAGTTGCCAAAGAGATTAATGTCGGAGATACGATCACACACGTCAAACGTCCATGTGACGCGGCGATTAAAGGTTTTGAAAACGTGAAACCAATGGTGTTTGCCGGAATATATCCAGTGGAGACTACGGACTATGAGGAACTTCGTTATTCAATGGAAAAACTCCAATTGAATGATGCCTCTTTAGTGTGGGAACCGGAAACTTCCATGGCTTTGGGTTTTGGATTTCGTTGTGGATTCCTAGGAATGCTTCACATGGAGATTATTCAAGAGCGATTAGAGCGGGAGTTTGATATGACTGTGATCACAACCGTGCCTTCAGTGCAGTTCAAGGCGCTGATGACCGATGATACCATTAAACTGATTAATGCGCCTTCGGATATGCCTGATCCTACCCGGATGAAGCACATTGAGGAGCCGTATGTAAAAGCATCCATTATCACGGCGGCTGAATACGTAGGAGCGGTGATTACGCTTTGCATGGATAAGCGTGGCCAAATCAAAAATCAAATTTATCTGACTTCCGAGCGAGTAGAATTATCTTTCGATATGCCATTAGCGGAGATAGTTTTTGATTTTTTTGATAAATTAAAGACGATTTCCAGAGGATATGCCTCCCTAGATTACGAATTGATCGGTTATCAAGTGTCACAGATGGTGCGATTGGATGTAATGCTCAATGGCGAGCCTGTTGATGCCTTGTCAGCAGTTGTTCATAGGGATAAGGCTTATGATTGGGGAAGGAGACTCTGTGAAAAACTGAAAGAATTGGTTCCTCGTCAGATGTTTGAAATTGCAATCCAAGCTGCTATCGGGCAGAAAATAATTGCCCGTGAGACTGTAAAGGCGATGCGTAAAAATGTATTGGCGAAGTGCTATGGTGGTGATATTTCTCGAAAGCGAAAACTCCTCGATAAGCAGAAAAAAGGTAAGAAGCGAATGAGACAAGTCGGAAATGTCGAGGTTCCTCAGGAGGCGTTTATGGCTGTCCTTAAACTTGATTAAGGTAATTAGTAAATGACTAATAGTAAATCGTAAATCAAATGATTCTAATCGACGGAAAACTCACCTCCTCACAAATCAAAGAAGAAATAAAAACTCGTGTGGAGGAAATCAAAGCGGAAGGTGGAAAAATCCCCCATCTAGCTGCGATTCTAGTAGGATATGATGGTGCAAGTCAGACTTACGTGGGAGCTAAAGTAAAGGCCTGCGAGTATGTAGGATTTGAGTCTACTTTGGTTAGACTGGAAGAGACCGTCACTGAGGAAGAGTTGCTTCGAAAGGTAGAAGAGATCAATGAAAATCCTGATATCGATGGATTGATTGTGCAGCTTCCACTTCCGAATCATATTTCTATAGCGAAAGTGACCAGCAAGATCAGACCAGAAAAGGATGTTGATGGATTCACTCCTACAAATGTTGGTCGGATGGCTTTGAATTGGCCAGCTTATGTGTCTGCGACACCTTATGGGATAATAGAATTGCTGAAGCGCTATGAAATAGAGACGTCAGGTAAACACTGTGTAGTCATTGGAAGAAGTCATATCGTGGGTAGTCCGATGAGCATCCTTATGGCTAGAAATGGCTACCCTGGAAATGCTACAGTAACTTTGACTCATAGCCGAACTAAAAATCTTGAAGAAATAGCCCGGACAGCCGATATTTTGATTGTTGCTTTGGGTAAGCCTGAATTTGTCACTGCGGATATGGTAAAACCAGGTGCAGTCGTAATCGATGTAGGTATTCACCGAGTGGAAGATGCTTCTAAGAAGTCTGGATTTAGATTGATTGGGGATGTGAAATTTGACGAAGTAGCAGCCAAAGCATCCGCCATAACGCCAGTTCCGGGAGGAGTAGGACCAATGACAATCGCATCTTTGCTTTACAATACCTTACTTTCAGCAGAAAAGAAGGTTTATTCTTAAAAATAACCGGAAAAGGTTTCAAACAGGTTTGCATCAGTTGAACGCGAATGATACTTTTGCAATCCGACAAACTGCGCACGTGGTGAAATTGGTAGACACGCCAGCTTGAGGGGCTGGTGCTTTAAGTAGTGTGGAAGTTCGAATCTTCTCGTGCGCACTGAAAGCTCTGAATTTATTCAGAGCTTTTTTATTAGTGGCTGTTTTGATCGGAAGTTTTTCCCTACTTTTTCATCCTAAATTAACGATTCATGAAATTTACATCCACACTGGGACTTTTATTACTCCTATTGGTTTCAACACATTTTAGTTTTGGTCAAACTGCGCAATTCCCCATCGTTAAAGGTTTTGGAGGAATATATGAAATTAAAGATGCCGTGGAGAAGCCTGATTCTTCCTTAGAATACAATATCATAGTCGATCTGTCTACAGGAGCTGATAGTCCTGAAGAGATCAGCCGATGGGTGGATAATATTGCCAGATTGATGAATCTTCATGGATTAGCCGGAGTGCCAAAAGAAAGATTGCATGTAAAAGTGGTAGTTCATGGTGGAGCGATATTCACGCTTATGACTGACGAAAAACATCAAGATCGCAGTAAAGTTGATAACCCTAATTTGAAAGTCTATGAAGCACTAAAAGCTTCAGGTGCCGAAATACTCGTTTGTGGCCAGTCGATGGTTGCTCGAAACTTAGATAAGAAAGATCTTTGGCAGGGTGTCAAAATTGCCCATTCTGCATTGACTACGATTACTACGTATGTCCCTAAGGGCTATACCTTGCTCAAGTTCTAAACTTCTAGAATATTTCTTGGGATTAGTTCAGATGAAAAATGAAGAAATTAGCTCCCATGTTGAATACTGCCAGTAAAGGCGTACTAGGGTTTTTCTTTGCCGCAATCTTTTTGATACGGATAGTTGGTCTGACTTACTACTACACCCTAAATCGTTTGCTGGCTACGATGGATGAGCTGGCTCAGCTAAATCACAAGTTAAATAAGCTTAATTAGCCCCAGGCTGAACTCATCAAAATAACCCAAGTCAGTCAAGCTGGTGCAGATGGGGATTTCAGAATTAAAGGGTATTGTCTTTGAAAGCTAAGCTGGATAGATTAAATGAACTTACTGCAGATTCTCTTGAACAGATTAATATTGAAAGCAATGGAAAAACACCTCGACTTTTAGTGGGAAATGGATTTGTCAACGGGACATCTTTGTGACCAATTGCGACTTGAGCAAATTCTTAGCAATCGCTTAAGTAACTCATTCAATTTACCTTTAGGGAGAAAATGTCCTAACTGTGGGAATTATAGACACTGGAATAGGTATGAGCATAGAAGTGTTGAAACGTATCTTTGAAGAATTTAATCAGGCCTATACCTCCATTTCCAGAAGGTATGGAGGAGACTGGTTTAGGTTTGGCAATAGGTCAGCGATTGGTGAATTTGATGGGAGGATCAATAGTGGTAGAAATACTGAGAATTTGGGGGCTATCAAGAGGGTAAGTCTATTAATGAAAATGTCAGAGGAAATTTTGGAAACCGAATTGAAGCGATGACAAACTTTAAATTTTGCGGGTAAACGGATTATTTTGCTTGATGATGATGGGGTTGGGTTACGTTATTTGGAAACTGTTTTATCCTATTTTGGAGCGGGAGGCACCTGTTTTCATGCTGGAATTCAATTCTGAGAGGATTTTATAGTAGAGGAATTTGATTTGACACTTATTGATATCCAGATGCCTGAGCTCTCTAGTTTTGATGTAGTTAAGCAACTCCTTGCTACAATAAGTTTGGGAGAAATCCCAATATTGGCGATGACTGCTTATGTGTTTTTGGAGGAGCCAGACAATCTAAGGACCGCTGGTTTGGGTGAAATTTTGTCTAAACTTTTTCAGGAAAGTATACTGATCGAAATCTTAGCTAAGTTTTCCCGAAAACTTTGTTGCAGGAAGTGAAGACTGATTCAATCATGATCTAAATTGAAAAAGAAGCTTACGAATTGACCGATTTAAGAAAGTTCTGTATGGGGGGTTAGCAGATATTGCAGGATATTTTGGGGAATTGATTCTTCAGACTCGTATCGATCTTAATGGACTTAAAGATTCATTTAAAGCTGGAGATTCTTCCAGTATTTTAGAGGTTTGCCATCAACTTGCTAGCCGACTTGGACAAATTAAAAGCCCTACTGGTATAATTGCCAGGGAAATAGAAACGAACTTGAAAATGAAAAATCAGAATGGTTTAGTGGAACTTTTAGATAAACTTGATCTTGAAATAAATTCTTTTCCAGTACCTGTCTCACCCAATACCAAAATACTGAAGTCGGTAGGTGCGACTGGCTTAATGTGTTTTTCTGCAACAAGTGAATTCCCGACCACATAGGGAAAAGACGGTGGTTTTGGGGTTAAGCTAGATTTTAATTCTTTTGTAATTGGAAAAGAACTACTGATGGATTTGGGTTGTGCGATGGATTCTCGAACTGTTGCTAAAAGTTCATCGGGATTGGTTGGTTTGGTTATGTATTCGAAAGCCCCCAGTTTCATTGCCTTGATCGCAATTCTTATATCTGAATAATGGGTAATGAGAATCACATAGGTATTTGGAAATTTAGTTTTGGGCCATTGCAAAAGCTCCATTCCGGTGCCATCCGGCAATCTGAAATCGGCTATGATCAGATCAAAAGTTTGATTCAATAAAAGATTCTGAGCATCTTTTACCTTAATGCAGGTTTGTACCAAAAAATCATTTTTCTCTAAAAAAGTCTTAACAATTCGTGGAAATATAAAGATCGTCTTCTACTAATAGTATCTGCTTCATGAAATCTCTAATTTTCTATAAGCACACAAAAAAAAGCACCAGATAAGAATCCGATGCTTTTAATGGGGGTTTATTCAGGCTTTATTTTTTGATCTCGTTCCCAGCTTCGTTGTAGATTTTACTTAACTTTTCCTCTCTTCCATTGTCAAAAATAACTTTGAAGTGAAACTTACCTTCTGGAACTGGTATTTGCCAAGCTTCGGCTATAGATAGTGTTGCAACTGATTCATCTGCAGAAATTGAATTTTTTACTGCTTCAGGTAGTTGCTTAGCATCGATCTTCACATTTTCCTGCTGGCTTTGCTCTAATGTAGCAGGAAGCGTAGTTGCAGTGATTTTCGGACTTGTTACTGCCAAACCTCCTAGAAGTAAAGCAGACATTAAAATTGACTTTTTCATGACTGTAATTGGTTTAGTTTAGTTTTTAATTTGATTGAGTCCGGACTCAACATCTAAGGTTATTGCCGTCGACGATTGCTTGATTGCGATCTTTGTGCCATTACGATTTGAGCGAGTTAGGTCCGCTTTTTCATATTTTGAGTGCGGAAACTATTGGGAAAGACTACACATTCCGACCTTGATTTTTCTTAAATACTGTCGAATCTCTGGTATTGACAAAAATCACAAATGAACCGACACCAGAAAACATAGCGTAGGGATAAGAACTTTTTTAGACCAGATTTTCTTTTTAAATCAATTAACTTTGGATTACAAAATCTAACTCTCTACAGACTCCATGAGTGACGCGATCAAACACGAGTGTGGCATAGCAATGATAAGGCTGCGGAAACCCGTTCAATACTACATTGATAAATACGGGACAGCGGCTTTTGCCTCATCAAGGCTCTACGTGCTAATGCAGAAGCAAATCAATCGAGGTCAGGATGGTGCCGGAGTTGCTAATATCAAAATAGACACAAAACCCGGCACACGTTACATTAGTAGATACCGTTCGATTGAACCTTCGGCTGTCAATTTTATTTTTGATAAAATCAATAAAAAGTATAAAAAGGCTAAAAAGCTTGGAGGGCATGATGCACTTTCAGATGGAGAATGGCTAAAGGAAAATATTGCATTTACCGGTGAAGTTTGGTTGGGACATTTGCGTTATGGGACACATGGAGAAAACTCCATTGAAACTTGTCATCCTTTTTTAAAACAAAATAACTGGAGAAGTCGAAACCTTGTCATGGCCGGAAATTTCAACATGACCAATGTGGAGGATTTATTTTCGAGGTTGGTGGAGCTCGGCCAGCACCCGAAAGAAAAAACTGATACGGTTACCGTAATGGAAAAAATTGGACATTTTTTGGATGAGGAGAACCAACGAATTTTCGATAAATACAAGCACAAATTTTCTAACGAACAAATCACACAGGTCATCGAAGATGAACTGGATGTGGCTCGGATTTTAAGAAGATCTTGTCGTGATTTTGACGGTGGTTATGCGATGGCTGGTGTGATCGGAAACGGTTCGGCCTTTGTGGTAAGAGATCCATCTGGAATCCGACCAGCCTATTATTACGCAGATGACGAAGTAATTGTAGTAGCTTCCGAGAAGCCTGCAATCAAATCTGCATTCAATATTAATTTCAAAGAAATCAAGGAAATAAAACCTGGGCATGCCTTGGTGGTAAATAAGGATGGATCCTACTCAGAGGAGGAAATCATGCCTGCTCGGGAGAAAAAGTCCTGCAGCTTTGAGCGAATCTATTTTTCTAGAGGAACAGATCCAGATATCTACCAAGAGCGAAAAAATCTTGGAAAGGCGCTGATCCCTCAGATCCTAAAAGCGATCGATTTTGATTTGAAAAATACTGTTTTCTCCTACATTCCAAATACTGCTGAAACAGCTTTTCTAGGTATGATCGAAGGTTTGGAGGATTACCTTTCTGCAAAACGACGCGAGATTTTTATAGAGGGAAAACCTCATTTGGGCAATTTGGAAGAGTTGCTGAATTTCCGTCCAAGAGTAGAAAAACTGGTCAGCAAAGATGTAAAGCTTCGAACTTTCATCACCAATGATGATGACCGTGACACGATGGTCGCTAATATTTATGACACTACTTATGAAGTGATTAAATCTGGTGTCGATACGGTAGTAGTGATCGATGACAGTATTGTTAGAGGGACTACGTTGGAAAAAAGCATATTGACCACTTTGGATAAATTAAATCCGAAACGAATCATCATTGTCTCCTCTGCACCACAAATCCGATATCCTGATTGTTATGGCATTGATATGTCTAAAATGAAGGAATTCATCGCATTTCGTGCAGCACTAGCTTTGCTCAAAGAGCGAAAAATGGACAATGTCCTAGATCAAGTATATGAGGCGGCTCTGTCTTCTTCTGATGGGAAAGAGAATTATGTAAAGGGCGTTTATAATAAGTTTACCCCTGATGAAATTTCAAATAAAATCGCTCAAATCGTAACTTCGGAAGATATCAATGCAGAAGTACAGGTGATTTTCCAAACTGTCGAAAATTTGCAAAAATGCATCCCAGATCACACAGGGGACTGGTATTTTACTGGGAATTACCCAACAGAAGGAGGTACTGTGGTGGTGAATAAATCCTTTGTCAATTTCATGGAGGGTAAGACCGTCAGAGCTTATTAGTATTTCTTCGAATTCTGGAAAATTTCTATCCAAGACTGTCCTCTTTTAAAAAGGTTGAATAATTTCAATTTCTTGTGGTTAATCGTGACTTAGAAAATCCACCATATCATACACCGAATATCTTAAATCATAAATCCAATATGTCCATTAACGTCCCTCTTCTGAAGCAAATCTGTGAAATCGCCGGAGCTCCTGGTTTTGAAAAGCGGGTTCGGGATTTCGTCATCGATCAAGTTACTCCTCTTGTGGACGAGGTGAAAGTTGATAATATTGGGAATGTAATTGCGATTAAAAAGGGAGTGCGAAATCCGGATGGTAAACGCGTCATGATTGCTGCACATATGGATGAGATTGGATTTATTGTAACCCATATTGATGATAAAGGATTTTTGAGATTTCATACCCTTGGTGGCTTTGATCCCAAGACGCTCACTGCGCAGCGAGTAATTGTGCATGGCAAAAAAGACTTGATCGGAGTGATGGGAAGTAAGCCTATTCACGTGATGACTACAGAGGAGCGAGCTGTCCTACCGAAAACCACAGACTTTTTTATTGATTTGGGAATGCCCAAAGAAGAGGTTGAAAAATTCATTACAATTGGCGATTCGGTTACTCGTGATCGTGAATTGATCGAAATGGGTGATTGTGTCAATTGTAAATCGATTGACAATAGAGTTGCTGTTTTTATCTTAATCGAGACGCTAAAGCAATTGGATAATCCTGCATACGATGTTTATGCAACTTTTACGGTTCAGGAAGAAGTAGGACTTCGAGGAGCAAATGTGGCTGCACATGGAATAAACCCTGATTTTGGAATTGCCTTGGATACCACCATTGCTTTTGATGTGCCTGGAGCCCAGCCGCATGAGAAAGTCACTGAACTTGGAAAAGGAACTGCGATCAAGATCATGGATGCGATGACGATTTGCGATTACCGCATGGTGGAATTCATGAAGCAGACTGCCATCAAAGAAAAAATATCTTGGCAGCCAGAGATTTTGACTGCAGGAGGTACCGATACTGCAGGTGTACAGCGAATGGGAAAGCAAGGCGCCATAGCAGGTGCAATCTCAATTCCTACCCGACACCTTCACCAAGTGATTGAAATGGCACACAAGCAAGACATTGAGGACTCGATAGCACTGCTGAAAGCTTGCCTAGAGCAAGTGGATGGCTACGACTGGAAGCATTGATTTTCTAACCCATAAGAATTAGCACCTTCGCTCTACTTTTTTCATATTGTTGTTTAATCCTCCACACTATGAAAAATCACCTTAGCACAGTATTTCTTTTTTTAGTACTATTCATTGCTCTTGCTTCTTGCCAAAAATCTGAAATTCAAGAAGAACTGATTTCTGTAGAATCAACTTCTGATTGGCAAGTGATCTTCAATGGCAATGATCTGACAGGTTGGATTCCAAAAATCCACCATCATTCATCTGGAGAAAACTATGCAAATACCTTTCGGGTAAGCGATGGGATTCTTACCGTCAACTACGATGAATACGGTGCCTTTGAGGAGCGCTATGGACATTTATTTTATGAAAAGCCTTTTTCTTCTTTCCACTTAACTTGGGAATACAGATTTACTGATCAGTGGCTTGCAGATGCTCCGATTTACACGTACCGTAATAGTGGAGTGATGTTTCATTCCCAATCGCCAGAGAGTATTTTAGTGGAGCAGGATTGGCCCATATCTGTAGAATATCAGATGCTAGCAGAAGAAAAAGAGGGAGTGGACCGTCCTACGGGAAATATGTGTTCACCGGGGACTGATGTTGTTTTCGATGGGAAAGTTGATCCCAGACATTGCATCAATTCCAGCTCCCCCACTTTCAAATGGGACGAATGGGTCAAGGCTGAGCTAATCGTATTTGGAGACTCCCTCGTCCATCATTTGGTCAATGGAGATACAGTCCTGACTTATTCTTTACCACAAATCGGCGGGGGAGTAGCCAATCGATTTGATCCTGCCATTAAAGTAGATGGACAGCGGTTGACTTCCGGCTATATCGGATTGCAAAGTGAAGGTCAGGGCGTGCTTTTTAGAGAGATTAAGATTCGAGAGTTGAAAAAATAAAAAAATCCAAGGGATATAAATCGCCTTGGATTTTCATTCTCTTTATAGCTAATTGTGTGGAAATTATTTAAGATTTTTATAGTTAGCCACTACAGCCTTAAGCTCCCAACTTTGCCAAACTATCCTCCAAGGTTTTAATCTTTGCCTCCGCGTCCTCTTGCTTTTTTTGCTCCATTTCGATGACTTGTGCAGGAGCGCCCGCTACAAATCGCTCGTTGCTTAGTTTTTTCATGACGGAGTTTAAGAAGCCTTTAGTGTATTCCAGCTCTTTGCTGAGATTCTCGCGCTCTTCTTCCACATTGATCGAATCGCCTGTTGGGATAAAGCATTCGTCTGCCTTGACTACGAAGCTCATCGCGTTTTCTACAGCTGTTCCAAAGCTAAACGAAGATAGATTCGCCAGTTTGGTCAGAACAGATTCAAACCGGGTGTAAAGCGCCTCATTCTTAGCATTGATCGTCAAGTCCAAGCTTTCTTTCGGAGATATTCCCTTGGACGCGCGAAGATTCCGCACTTGAGAGACGACCTCAAATACTTGTGCAGCTTCAGCAATAATTTGGGTGTCAAAAGCTTTCTCTTCTGGCCATGAAGCCAGAATTAAGGATTCTTCAACCGATCTTTCTTTAATCAGATGCCAGATTTCCTCTGAGATGAATGGCATAAATGGATGGAGAATTCTCAGGATATCTTCAAATAATTGGATAGTTCGATCATAAGTTGCCTGATCAATCGGGTGCTGATATTCGGGCTTGATCATCTCGAGATACCAAGAACAGAAATCTCCCCAGACCAATTTGTAGGTGCACATCAGCGCATCGGAAATTCTGAATTTCTCAAAGTGCTCGTTGATTTCTACCAAAGCCTGATTGAATCGACTTTCGAACCATGCGATACTGGATTCATTTTGGGAGCCATCCAGATTTGGATCGATTTCCCAGCCTTGAACCAGTCGGAAGGCATTCCAGATTTTGTTGGCGAAGTTCCGTCCTTGCTCCACCAACTTATCGTCATAGGGCAAATCATTTCCCGCAGGGGAGGAGAAGAGCATTCCTGTTCGGACGCCATCTGCTCCATATTGAGAAATAAGCAACAATGGATCCGGTGAATTACCGAGGGACTTGGACATCTTTCGACCCAGTTTATCCCGTACGATTCCCGTCAGATAAACATTTTTGAAGGGCTTTTCGCCCGTGTATTCATAACCAGCAATGATCATTCGTGCTACCCAGAAGAACAAAATCTCCGGTGCAGTCACCAAGTCATTGGTCGGATAGTAATATTTCAGTTCTTCATTTTGCTTTCCTGTAGAAAATACCTCGGTATCAAATACCGAAATCGGCCAGAGCCATGAGCTAAACCAAGTATCTAACACGTCCTCATCTTGAATTAGATCTGACTCAGAATAGTTTGTGCCAAATTTCTCATTAGCTGAGGCTAAAGCTTCTTCCTTGGATTTGGCGACTATATATTCGCCATTCGGAAGGTAATAAGCCGGAATCTGATGTCCCCACCAGAGCTGGCGGGAGATACACCAGTCACGCACATTTTCCATCCAAGCACGGTACATGTTCTTGAATTTTGGTGGGTAAAGTTGAATCACATCCTCCATAACCGAGGTCAACGCGGGCGTAGTGATATCTTCCATTTTCAGAAACCACTGTAACGAAAGCTTCGGCTCAATCACCGCATCAGTCCGTTCCGAGTGCCCGACATTGGATTTGTATTCTTCGATTTTTTCTAATTGCTCAGCTTCCTTCAGTCGCTTTGCAATCATTTTTCTCGCTACAAATCGATCCTCACCAACAAGGATTTGTGCTTTCTCATTGAGTGTGCCGTCATCATTCAGTATGTCGATTACTTCTAATTTATGCTTGATTCCAAGTTCGTAGTCATTGATGTCATGGGCTGGGGTCACTTTCAAACAACCTGTACCAAATTCCATATCCACATACTCATCTTCGATGATAGGGACGGATCGATTGATCAAAGGAATGATCGCTCGTTTTCCTTTCAGGTGTGTGAACCGAGGATCATTTGGGTTTACACAGATTGCTGAATCTGCCATGATCGTCTCCGGACGAGTGGTAGCGATGGTCAGGAATTGATCTTCCGAACCTTCGATTTTATAATTGATGTAGTATAGTTTCGATTGAATTTCTTTGGTGATTACCTCATCGTCAGAAAGCGCAGTTTTCCCCTGAGGATCCCAATTGACCATACGGATGCCACGGTATATTTTCCCTTTTTGGTGAAGATCTACGAAAACATCGATCACGGCTTTGCTTAGGCCCGGATCCATGGTGAATGCTGTGCGGTCCCAGTCGCAGGAAGCTCCTAATTTTTTAAGTTGCTCGAGGATGATTCCGCCGTATTTTTCCTTCCATTCCCAAGCATGAGAAAGGAATTCGGCACGGGTCAGGGATTTTTTATCTATTCCTTGATCCTTGAGCATATTGACCACTTTGGTCTCAGTTGCAATGGAAGCATGATCTGTTCCCGGTACCCAGCAGGCATTTTTTCCTTGCATTCTTGCTCTACGGATCAATATGTCCTGGATGGTGTTATTCAGCATATGTCCCATGTGCAGCACTCCAGTTACATTTGGTGGAGGTATTACAATAGTATAAGGCTCTTTGCTATGATCTACTTTGGAAGAAAAAAGCTTATGCTCCATCCAGTAGTCGTACCATTTGGTTTCGGTTGCAATAGGATCGTATTTGCTGGCAATAGACATTCGTAGGAAAGTTTTATTGAAGAGGCAAAAATAGGAGAAAAAGCCTATTCTGAAGGCATGATTAGAAGATCAATTGCGGATTCATTGCTTTTTACGAGAAAGTACACCGAGGTTTCGTAAAGGTATCGGTTGATCGGTCTCTCCGGAAGAAGTTTTCAATACTGGAATCCTCAAGGGCCAATTTTTTTTTAAAATAATATGTAAATCTCAAATCCGATTTCCGTCCTCTTTGCCCTCTGTCTTTCCCTCTGTTTCCACAGTGGTTAATAATACCTTATTTCCTTCACCTCAAAAACCCTGTTTTCTTTAGCTAACTTCAAGATTGCCTGCTCGCCTACTTTTTTACCAATCAATATCTTGGCAACTGGAGAGATAAAGGAGATTTTCCTTTTTGCGATATCTGCTTCGTCCACCCCCACAATCTGATAGGTTTGAAATTTTGAGCTATTTCCGATTTTGAGGGTTACGGTTGCTCCAAAGCGTACTTCATCTTTGGGTTGTTCGTTTAGGGCTACTATATTGGCAGTAGCAATTCGATCTTCCAACATATAGATTTTCGCTTGGATAAAATTTGAAGCGATGCGTTTTTCCTGTTCAGTTGCAGCTTCTAAAGTACTCTTCTCGTTGAAAAGTGCCTGTTTTTCGGCAAGCAATTCGTCCATACCATTTTGAGTGATGTAATTAGTCACCCCATTAGGAACCTCTGCTCTTGGTGGGACAAGGGGAGTTTCTTCCTGATCTTCTTCTTTGACAAATCCTCTGCTCATGGTCTGGTTTCTGTATAGTCTATGATAAATAAGGTCTAGAATGGGAATTAAGTTTCATGAAATGGAATTGAAAAAAGAGGGTGTTACGGGAGAGAAGGTTCTTAATACTAGCTCATTCTTTCAGGACGCCGAATTTTTTTTAAAAAACGAAAGACTAGACTAATGCAATTGTCCCTAAAGAAGGCTCAGAATTAACGATTCAAACATAAAAAAAAGAGACCATAAAGATCTCTTTTTACTTGTGAATGGATGGACTATTTAATCATTGGGAGCACAATTCTACTCAGACTCTTTCCTCCATGATGAATGGAATTGGTAGCTACTACACCTTCGGTTTCATCATAAGTGTTTCCACCAGTATTCATATTTCGGTCAAAACGTGGGAAGTTGGAGCTACTGACTTCAATTCTGATCTGATGACCTTTCGCAAAGAAATTCGAAGTACTCATAGGAGTCATTTTGACTTCATATACATTTCCGTCTTCCATCCAGACTTCTTTCTCATAGCCTTCTCGGTAGCGAACTCGCTGGATAGTTTCATCTAGATTATAAGCTTTACCATCTGGATGAACGTCGATCAGCTTGATTGTGATATCAGTATCCTTAGCGTTGGAGGAGAGGTAGAGAAAAGATTCTATAAAACCCGAAACTTCAACACCCTTTTCCAATACATCCGAGGTGTACACGAGGATGTCATCTCGCATTTCCATTTCGCTTTGATCAAAGGAACCACCGGTTACGGCATTTCCGGTACAGCAGACATTTCCTCCATTGGATTCCACAGGATTCATTGGATCATATTTGAACGTATCAGGATTGTCTTTTCTAGGTTTTTTTGAAGTGAGTTTTCCAGTACCAAGTCTAGTGTTTGCATTACCATCTGATTCCAGATACATGGTGGTCATTACTGCTTCTGCAGGTGGCCAGACGTCCGAACTTTGCCACTCATTTGACCCCATCGTATAGTACTGGACTTTTGGCATTTCAGATACCAGCTCCGATGGTTCGCCTTTTAGCCACTTGTCAAACCAAGCAGTGATCATCTCATCATAATTCAATCTAGCATCACCGACACTTAGATCGCCGACCATGGTGTTTTCTGTAGCTCTTGTATAAGAGCAATGGAGTACAGGAGCGATAACCAAGTATTGGTTGTTTCGAGCCATTTCAGAGACTGCATTTTCTCTAACGTGATTATACAAAGCGATATTAGGGCCAGCCGAAACGTCAAACCAAGAAACAAACCAAAAGCTTGGCTTGTCAAAAGGCTGCTTATCATGATATAAACCACCATTAAACCATTTGGGGTCATTTGGCTTTCGGGTAATCATTTCCTCGTAGATTCCCTTCGGACCATTCGCGGCTTTGAGGATATCCTGGATAGGTAAGTGACTCAACGTTGCTTTTGAATCAATTCTTGGATACTCTGGTGACATATCATAGAAACGCTGAAGTCTCAATAAATCCTCTTGCCCGATTCCCTTGGGAAGCTTTGGCGCCATGGGATCATGTTGGACACTGTACAACCAATTGGTGAAAAGCATCTGTCCGGCACCACCCCGGTACCAGTTTCCTTGCTCCCAGAAGTCACCTATTTTACCAACTCCAGCCCCAAAGCTTTGAGGTACTAATGCTATTAAAGCTGGATGATCCAAAGAAGCGACTGCCATTTGCCATTCAGCTGTGGAGGAGCATCCTAGTGTTCCCACTTTACCATTTGACCAAACCTGCTTAGCCATCCAATCGACCGCATCGTAGCCATCAGTGAGTGGAGTACCTAGAATATCCCATTCTCCTTCGGAAAAGTATCGTCCTCGTTCATTTTGAACTACATAAGCGTAGCCTTTTTTGATCCAGGAAAGTGCGGTTTCTATGGTTCTTGTATTCATTTCGCCATTTCCCCAAGTGTTGAAGTTATAGGGAGTTCTGGAAAATACGATTGGTACTTTTTCGTCCCCTTTTGGTCGGTAGATATCGGTGGCCAATCTGACTCCATCTCGCATAGGCATCATGACCTTTTGGTCAATAATTCCTACCTCATCGAGCTGATCGAGAATTGATTTATCTTGTGCCCATGCCGAAAAGCACACGAAGCTCAGAACGAAAAATCCTAAAATCCTTAAATTATGTTTCATTGTTAATAAATTAGGTTGTAGTTGAAGATAAGGATGAAGATCAACATTCAATATTTATTTTTTTGGAATGGAAATCCAAGGAGTTAAATGGCTTTGGTCTAAGTATGATTGTTTTTTGAACGATTCTCTATTTTTCAATTGGAGCGAATTGAGAATTGAATTCAAGCTCATTTCAGTTATTCCTTTTGTTTTACTTTTGAAGTCCTAAATTTGCCCTTTCAAGAATCAGTTATATGACCGATAATCCAATGAACGCCCTGAATACTTGGGTGGAAATTCCAAAGAACTCAGATTTTACGATTTTCAATCTACCTTTTGGAATTTTTAAAAATAAAAAACTTAATCCAAGAATTGGTGTGGCCATCGGCGACAAGATTGTGGATCTTAGTATACTCGATCAAGAAGGGTTTTTTGCTAACTTATTTTTACCAGAGGGGCTATTTTTAACGGAATCATTAAATGAGATGATTGCTTTAGGGAAAGTGCAAACTCGGAAAATTCGCGAGCGAGTTCAGCATTTGCTTTTAGCAGAAAATGAAGAGCTTCGAGATCATTCGATTCGTGGGAAAGTGATGGTCAACCGGAAAGAAGCAGAGATGCTTTTGCCTGTTAAGATTGGAGATTACACGGATTTCTATAGCAGTATAGAGCATGCCACCAATGTGGGGGCGATTTTTCGGGATCCGGACAATGCGCTCTTGCCAAACTGGAAACACCTGCCTGTGGGCTATCATGGTCGGGCATCTTCGATTATCCCTTCGGGAGTACCGATACATCGCCCAAAAGGACAATTCAAAGATCCTGATATGGAAAAACCGGCTTTTGGACCAAGCCGAAGATTGGATTTTGAATTAGAACTAGCATTCATCACAGGTAAGCAGACCAAACTGGGAGACTCCATCTCCACTTCAGAAGCTGAGGATTATATTTTTGGATTTGTGCTTTTCAATGACTGGTCTGCACGAGATATTCAGGCTTGGGAATATGTTCCCCTAGGCCCTTTTCTTGGAAAAAGCTTCGCCTCATCTATTTCCCCTTGGGTAGTGACTATTGAGGCTTTGGAGCAATTTCGAATAGAAGGACCCGTGCAAGAACCTGAGGTGTTGGACTATTTGAAATACGATCGACTAGGAAATTTTGACTTGAAGTTGGAAGTATATATCCAGCCAGAAGGTCAAAAGGCATCCAAGGTTACTACTTCAAATTTCAAATACATGTACTGGAATGTCGCACAGCAACTGGCGCATCATACCGTCAACGGATGTAATATCAATGTAGGTGATATGATGGCTTCAGGCACTATTTCCGGAAAAGATGAAACATCATACGGTTCCATGTTGGAACTATCGTGGAAAGGAACTAAGGCGGTGAAGTTAGAAACTGGAGAGGAGCGCAAATTCATCGAAGATGGGGATACCGTAATCATGAAAGGATTTGGTGAAAAAGATGGAATAAGAGTCGGTTTTGGAGAGGTAAGTGCTAAGGTTTTACCAGCTAAATAAATCTAATACTTATAATGAATAGCCTTGGGGATCTCCTCAATGCTATTTTTTTTTCTTTAAATAGTAAATCTTCCATAGTCACTATTATTGCAATATAGGAATCAAGGTCGGTCAAATATTTTTAGTGAAAATTGTATTTAAACTTCAGGATTCAATTCTGAATACTCCATTTCTCTATATAATTAGTTTAAATCTTTAAATACAGAAAATCAAAAATCGATATTTCTTTTGAAGGCCGATTTTTATACTGCTTACTTTTTCCGAACTGCAGGACACTAATTTTGAGACCAAGTATCTGTCTGACCACTAATCAAGTGTTTTATTATATAATATCAGATGGTCATTAGGTTTTGTTCCTTCAGCGGAGTCACCTCGCAAAGAGCTGCCCACCTGACAATTGGCCTAGTAAAATAGACTGGTTTATTTCGATATGCCAATTGCTACTCGCCATTCTGCCATCTCGGCTAGAAACAGTCGTAGGACCTAGTGAAGTACTCAATAATCTATACGAGTAGCTTTTGGAAATTACAGGCCAATTTTACCGATCATCCAAGTGAAAATGGAAGTAATCAAAAAGCTTTTTTTCAGAATAGTTTTGCTGATTTTGAACCACTAAAATGAATTAAATAAAATCTTATATTTGAAAAAAATTCATTTCAATGAGAACTTTCATTCTTATCACCTTCTTAGTTGCAATGTCCTTTACTAGGATAGTTGCAAAACCAATAAATGACGCATTTGCATTGCGTGATACGACAACAATAGATACGGTAATTATGAATATACCTTATCCAGATATTGATATACTAAAAAGCGATTCGTTGGTATTTCAACTTCCCGATTCGTCTTTTTATGCTAAAAGCGGAAAGGCATTAAGCTATGAAGCATTTCTTTATTCAAATGATACAATCGGTCCACTACCAACTTGGATAACCGTATTGAGTGATAGCATATCATTCTCTGCTAAGATCAAGCCATACGGAATTAAGTCAGACACTTACAGCTTTATTATAAAAGCATCTTCTGTAAATAGCTTTGCTAAGGATACGCTAACTATTGAAATTGTTAATGAACCTCCAGTATTAGTTAGTCCTTTGGTTGGTTTTGTCTTGCAACAAGGGTTTAATTCGATTCAAGTAGATATTTCGGAAACGTTCTTTAGTAGTGATGGTGATTCACTTAGCTATTCGGTTTCAAGTTCAACGTCGAGTATAGCCAATGCAGCTTTAGCAGGAACGGTAATTACAATCAACGAAGGGTCAACGGGGCAAAGCGTGATTAAGGTTACAGCAACAGATAGTGATGGTGCAGAAATTTCAGATTCGTTTACGGTGATTATTAGAGAGCTTGACAAGGCTTTTACTTTTACTACGGAAAACACAGGTTCTAATGGATTGATTGACAGTCATGTGAGATCAATCCATGTCGAAAATGAGAATGAATTATGGATTGGAACCGATAATGGCCTTTCTATTTATAACCCAAGTAATGGGACTTGGCGAAGTGAATTGAAAAATGGGGGAAGGGATTCAAATAAAATTCGAAGTATTCAAAAATTACCTAATGGAGACAAAATTCTTTTTGTACAGCGGGGCTTTTGGCTGTATAAATCAAATTCCTTCAAGTATTATGCAGGAAAAGATGGTCTCGGAACTCCAATTGTAATTCCAGAGCTTGGAGAATTTATTGATGTAGCGGCTGTAGGATCCGATAACATATTTTGGGCTATTGTTTCGACATCTAACAAAAGGATGTTGATTAAATTGAATTTAAGTACAATGTCTGTTGAGGTAAATGTGCCGTTAGTTGATGTAATTCCCCCATTTATCTCTATAGTTCTTGATGAGCAAGACAGGCCATGGATAGGGTTATCACGAGGGTTAGTTCATTATACTAGTTCTGATCAGTTAGTTTCTTATAATCAACAGAATGGGTTAAGCAGAAATGAAGTTTACAATGTTGCCTTTCAAAATGGAAAGGTATACGCTGCAGTAAATGGTGGGATCAATGTGTTTGATGGAAGTAATTTCTCAATTATTGATAATCCCGAGTTTTTTCAAAATGATACTAAGTTGTATTTTGATAACTTAGAAAATCTTTGGGCTACTCATAATGGATCAATTTATCAATACCAGGAAACAGAGGGCTGGAAATCAGCAAAACTTGATTTTTTTGGTCCAAATTGGGGTTTTGGATACCCAATTTCAGATATTAAGGTAGATGATCAACAAAGCGTTTGGGTGGCAAGTCGATGGGGATTGGTCAAATCCCCTGATATAAATTCAGTATTTGCATCAAATCCAACAGTTTATAACACATTCGACGGTCTACCCGCCAATGATGTTTTCGAAATCATTAAAGATGATCTAGGTAATCTTTATTTTCCAACAGCAACCAACGGAATGAGTAAATACGATGGAAAAAACTGGACTTGGACTTATCAGACTTTGCCAAAATCCTCTTCTATTTGGCTTCAAAATACCACTGCGGCTTATGTAACTAGAAATGGATCGATTTGGCTTGGGGGTGCTGGTGCGATTAGCGCTACCTCTGATGGTGGTATCACATGGAAATCTTATCTATCGAATCTATATAGTCCAGGGCAGGTCCCACAGGGTCAGGATGTTGTTTATGATGCTATTAATATGGCCAATGTAAAGACCATAACAGAGGATGCTTCTAATAATATATGGGTTGGAGGTGTGCATTGGGAACAAGATAAGTTGGGTTTAAATAAGTTTGATGGGAGTAATTGGTCAGTATTAAAGGTCCAAGATGGGCTAAAATCTGTATTTATTCAGGAATTATACGGAGATTCAAAAGGTAATACTTGGGTAGGCTATGCAGATAATTTGAAAGAAATAACTCAAATTAATGCTAGTGGTCAAATGACACACTTCGCTGAGATCAATCAATCCCTTGTCACTAAAATTCTTGAGGATGCCACTGGTAAAATCTGGATAG
Organism: Planctomycetota bacterium; assembly: GCA_047612305.1. GTDB lineage: Bacteria > Bacteroidota > Bacteroidia > Cytophagales > Cyclobacteriaceae > Algoriphagus. The sequence goes on from JBLGAM010000007.1 coordinate 48,149, forward strand.
CCACAGATAGCAGAGGAATTTCAGTTTATGATAATGGTACTTGGATAAAATTTGATTCCCAAAACGGTCTCTTAAATGGCTCTGTTTCAAATATGGTTCGTGATGGACTTGGAAATATTTGGATTTCTTACCTCCCTCAATTAGCGCTAGGAGTGAGTGTGTATGATGGAAGTGAATGGCAGCATTTTACTAAAGAATTCGGAGGTCTCCCTTCAGACCAAATCAATTCGCTGCAGGTGTTGATTACTAGTGGTGGGAACGTTGGTGGAAGAATAAGTGCAACGGATTCTGCTGGATCACTGTTTCTGGGAACTCTTAGTGATGGCGTCGGTCAAATTGATATTTCATCCTTACTCAATAATAGGATAACTGGCGTTAAAAAGAAGGAAGATCTTGCTTTTAAACTTTTTCCAAATCCGGCCGATGACCAGATACAGTTGATCGGAGCATTCGATAAATCGATAAATTTTATAATTATATACGATGTTAATGGGTACGTTTGGTATTCTGCAGACCACTCAGGCGAGTCAATTATCAAACTTAATACCTCAAATCTAAAATCTGGGAGCTACATACTTCAATGGAATAGTGTTAATGGTATTCAAAGAGATAGGTTTCTGAAACAATAAGGATGGGTTAAGCGAAGTACTCTTAAGTTAATGGGGTATATATTTACTGTCCGAAAGACGGTGTTAAGTGAAGGCTACACTTCCAAAGAAGTGTAGCCTTCAAATGAAATTTATTTTTTCATCTAATAATATTTTTTGAAAAATAAATGTCTTAGAAAGTACTTTTTTAATAGCAAATTATTAAACTTAAATAGTTGATAGTTAGTTTTTTATAAAAAAAATTAACTATCCCATTTTGGTTCCCTTTAATAGGATAAGATTTTCGTCTCCATTTTTTTAGGAGATTTTCAGTTACTGTTTTCTTTTTTATTCAACCACACTAAAAATGGCTAAGCTTAAAAATTTATCCATCACCACTCCATTGCTTTTTGCTATCCCTCTTAAAAGTGAATGGGCAGTAAACCCCATCAGCCTCGATACTCCAATCAATTCTGGAGGCTGGGAAGATGCCGGAGAACTCAACTTTTCAAGAGGGTACATTCTGGCGAAAAATGATGCTAGTTTTCTTTATTTAGCACTCGATGTTCTTGATGATACAGGAAATGACAGAAGCACGAATGATTATTTATGGAGAAGGTCAATCCGTTGGCGTATTCAGTGAGAGTTATATTCTTTCAATGGGGAATTGGGCAGGCTTTGTCAACCGATCAATCCCTTCGACAGGGAGTTGGCGACCTCCCCAGTCCTGTGCATAAAGTTTTGTCTTGGTGGCCTTAGCTCGTACGACTAACGGGTATAACTGGATCGGGAATAACCAAAAGCATCGAAATTTGACGCTTTTGCTTTAAAGAACGATTTATAAAACTTTTGAAAACCACTTCTGATAATATGGAAGTGGTTTTTTTATTTTGGCTTTCTAAGTGATTATTTACCGTCGCCTTTTCCAAAGATCTTGTAAAGCAAATAGCCGATTCCAATCAAAAAGTGAAGGATTAAAACTGCCAGAATAATAACGATGGAGGTTTTACTCCTAGTAAGCAATTTTGTAGTCAGCCAAATTAATTACTAGAACTTTTGTCTCAAAGGAAAATAAAAAAGCCAACCGTTTTATCGATTGGCTTTCAGGTATCAAAAATTATTCTTTTGGCTTAATTAAAACCAATTTCTTCCAAACCTTTATGACTAATTTTTATAGCTTCCAATGGGTCAAGACCAAATGTCTGATCTTGCTCGACCAAGTAATATTCCATTCCGGACTTTGCTTTCTCAGCCAAAATCCGCTTGAAATCAATTGAGCCAGTTCCTACGGGAGCAAATTGACCTTCTGGATTCATGTCTTTAACATGCCAAGCGATGAATCTTCCAGGATATTTTTCGAAGTAAGCCAATGGATCAGCTTCAGCTTTGGTCACCCAAAATAAATCCATTTGGAAATTTACATCCGCTGGATCCGTATTTTCAAGAATATAATCCGCTAAAACAGTACCATCAGCCATTGGTTTGAATTCAAAATCATGATTATGATACAACAACTTTAATCCGGCGTCGCTGCTTTTTTTACCGAGTGTTTGAAGAACTGAAAGCAATTCTTCCTTAGTTCCTTTCATACCCATTCCATCAGGACCGAAAGTAAACATACCCATAGGAGGAACTGGAATTACGAAATAACTGATTCCTGCGGTTTTCGCATCAGCAATCAATTGATCTGCATTTTCCAAGGTTACCATTCCCATATGTGCGCTCTTCGCGGTAAGTCCAAGGGATTCCAAGTAAGCTTTGAAATCAGCAGGTGCCATTCCATAAAATTTACCATCTTCATAATTTGCTGTTTCCACATAAGCATATCCAGCATCCGCTACAGCCTGAAGTGTGGCTTTTGGATTGCTCGACATAGAGTCTCTAAGGGTGTAAAGGGCAAGCCCTCCAAATCGTTCCGATTGTGTTTCGGTGACTTCAGTGATTTCTTCAGTTGCGGTTTTTGGCCCGCAAGCGATTGTTCCTAAAGCCAAAAGGGCTAAAAAGACTAAATTTAATAGGTTTGATTTCTTCATTTTTAGGGTTGAGTTTATTTATCCGTGAAGATAAGTAAATGAGAATAAAATATGTAAATACTTCGCATAGGTGTAGTGCTAAGGAGCAGCATACACAAAAAAAACTCATTTTAATGGAGAGTTATTCCAAGAGTCATTGGATTGGTCTAGTTAAATATCTGAGGATAGGTCCTATTTATGTCATTCTTTTGATGAAATTCAACACTCTTAAAACCATGGCTTTCTCGAATTAATTTAGGATTCTTAAAATTTATTATGATTATCCGCAATGATGCCAGTACCATTGTTTTCTTTGGTTGAGAGGCTGGATGACCGATTACAGATGACCGCAGTGGCCTAGAAATCATTGTTTACCCTAGTTTCTATTACCTTTATCTCCTTACTGGTATAAAAGCGGATATACATAAAATTTATTTTACCTAACCATTTTCCTCGAATGAATATAAAATATCTAGCTTCTCTCTTGTTTATAATTTGGCTCTGTTTGCCAGGATATTCTCAAAACTTACTGATAAAAGGAGGATGGGTATTTGACACTTCCAGCAAAAGCTTTCTTCCGAACTCTGGAGTCTATATTCAAAATGGACTTTTTGTGGATCAATCCAATGGATCAACTGGCTGGCAAATATTAAATCTAAGCAACGAGGATTATATCCTTCCGGGATTGATTGATTTGCATGCACACTACAGAGTGAGCTATGCCAATAAAGCCTATGACGATACGCTGGCAATGCCCAAAATTTTTCTTGCCAATGGCATCACCAGTACTTTTCCAGCAGGTGAAATTGAACCTGAAAAAATGTGGGATTTACAGCAAGCAATTGATGCAGGAAAAAGGCCAGGCCCTCGAATCTTACATTCAGGGTCTTATTTTGGAACGGCTGCGCCAGATTGGAATCCGGACTTTACTGAAAAAGACATCCGCGATCGAGTCGATTATTGGGCGGCTAGAGGAGCCTTGGGATTTAAGGCCAAAGGGATCACTGCTGCTCACTTAGCGATTCTGATAGATCAAGCTCACAAACAAAATTTGACGGTGACAGGGCATTTGAATTCGGGATATCGAAACTCCGTCAATCCGCAGGAAGCCCTCGAAATGGGAATCGATCGGATCGAGCATTTTTTGGGAGGGCGATTGCTTGCGGATTCGATTGATGCCTATCAAAGCTTAAAACAACTTGATCCCTTAGATCCAAGATTGGCTGAAATCATTTCAATCTATCTTGCGAAGGAAGCCTATTTTGATGCGACACTGGGAACTTATGGGGCCATCGGAATGGTGGATTCTCCGGTTTTTGAAGATTGGGCAAATGAAAATCAATACTTCACGCCCTTCTCTCGAAAACTAGTGGAGGCAATGAAACCATCTTCGTTTAACGAGCTTTGTGCATTGATTTATTCAGTGAAGCAAGGTACGCTTTTGCGCTATTACAAAGCTGGTGGTTTGATTACAGTCGGTACGGATCGGCCACTCTTATTGGATAATTATTTGGGGGCAGGAATTGGGGGATTTTTCATTCACCGCGAAATGGCAGCTATGGTTGAGATTGGAATTCCCGCAGGAGAAGTCCTGTATTATGCAACTCAACAGAATGCCGAAGCCTTTGGAATTGCTGATCGTGCGGGAAGTATTTCTTCTGGGAAATGGGGTGATTTAATGATTGTGAAAGGCAATCCAGTCAATGATATCAATCGAACCCGATCCGTCCATACGGTAATCAAAGGAGGTAAGGTTTTTAATTCCAAAGAATTACTGGAGTCTGTAAAAGGAAAACTGGGTCCGGAAAGTTAAGCGCTCGTCTTATTTTCTCCACTATGACCGGCATTTGACTCCTGCTTTAGCACCTTTTTCACCAAGGGACCAATAGTCAATCCCTGAGCAATAATAGAGAATACCACGATGACATAAGTGACCGTTAGGAAAAGTTCGCGCTCCATCTGAGGCTCAAGAGATAGCGCCAATGCAATGGATATTCCGCCTCGGATTCCACCCCAAGTCATAATCAGGTTGGTTTTTGGGATAAAGTCTAGCTTTTTCTCAAAGAGTTTAACTGGCCCTGCAAGTGCCAAATACCGAGCTAGAAGAGCTATTGGTATTGCCAATAATCCAAAAATAAGGTAAGAGGTATTCAACGAAATAATCAATAGTTCCAGCCCGATCAACACGAAAAGTAGTGCGTTTAGCAATACATCAATCAATTCCCAAAACTTATCGACATAGTTATGTGTGTTTTGGGACCAGGCTATTTTAGGAGATTTATTACCGATAAAAATACCAGCGACCACCACAGCCAGTGGCCCGGAAACATGTAAATAATGAGCCAAAGCAGAAATGCCCATAACCAAGGCTAGGGTAATCATTACCTCCGTTTCGAAATTATCAATGACTTTCATTAACAGGAAAGCTAGCCAACCCATTATCAAACCGAGGAAAATTCCTCCAATGACCTCCTCGACAAATAACAAACCGACATCCCCAAAACTCATGGAATCCAAGCCTTGCTGTGCGATTTTGAAAATCACGATGAACACTACCACGCCCACACCATCATTAAAAAGTGACTCACCCACGATCTTGGTTTCTAGCTTTTTGGGTGCATCGGCATCTTTCAAAATCCCCAACACTGCAATCGGATCGGTAGGTGAGATCAGCGCCCCAAAAAGTAAGCAATAAATGTAATCGATAGGGTAGCTAAACGCGATAAATAGGTAATACATCATCGTGCCGATTAGAAAAGTAGAGATCACTATTCCGATGGTTGCAAAGAGCGCAATGGGTCCCTTTTGTTTTTTCAGTGCATCGAGTTTGGTATGAAGTGCTCCGGCAAAGAGCAGAAAGCTCAGCATCACATCGAGCAACACCGTTTCAAAATCTATAGATTCAATCAACAGATTGGCTTCCTCCATAATGTAGGGATTCAAAGTCCCCAGAATATTCAATACCACCGTGAAAGCAATAGCAATAATCATCAGGCCAATCGTGAAAGGAAGCTTGAGAAATCTCGTATTGATAAATGCAAAGCCTGCAGAAAGTATAATCAGGATGGTGATGATATTAAAAATGCTCATGGATTGGATATTGAGGTTTTGGCCAAAATACAACCGATTTGGTGAAAATTGGGAGAATTGATAATCAAAAAAAAGGGTAAGATTTTTTCACGTTTTAAAAGCTGATTCTGAAAATGAAGCTTAAACCCTCAAATTTTCTTATTATTCTAAAACTTATGTCCTACCTCAATCAAAAAGTATTTCTAGGCCTCTTTCTACTGTTTAGTGTTGTAGGGTCACTGCAAGCGCAATATTTAACTCAAATCGGCCTGAAAGACTCTGTCTATTCAGAAGTTCTAAAAGAGTCCAGAGCATTTTATGTGCAGTTCCCAGAGGGATTTGATCCTGAAAGTGACAGAAAATATGCGACGGCCTATTTACTGGATGGGGAGATGTTTTTACCGGCACTTAGTGTTACTCAGAAGTTTTATACTGGAGGCTTTATCCCAGATATGATCCTTATTGGAATTTCGAATCACAAAAACAGAACCAGAGACTTGACACCAACTCTTGTGGAATCTAGTTGGGAACCCAATGGGGGAGCAGCTGCATTTCTAAAATTTATAGGGGAGGAGCTAATTCCATTTATAGAAGAAAAATATCCCGTTACTGATTATAGAACACTCATCGGGCATTCTTACGGGGGGTTGTTTGCAATTAACACTCTGATTCATCAGCCTAAACTTTTTGAAAATTACCTGGCTATTGACCCGAGTTTGGATTGGGACGATCAATTGATGCTAAAGGAAGCAAAAGAAGTTTTTTCGAAAGAAAGCCTAGAAGGAAAATCACTATATGTTTCGCTCAGTGGTCAGCTACATATGCAAAAGCCTGAAATGACTTTAGAAAATGTCATGAAGGATAAATCAGATTTCACCCTTTTTGCTCGAAGTAATATTTTATTTGCTGAGCTTTGCAGAGCAAATTCAGAAACTGGGTTGGACTTTAATTGGGAATTCTTTCCAAAAGATCTTCACGGCACAGTTCCGCTTCCTTCCCTTCGCAATGGCCTGATTTCACTATTCGAATGGTTTCAGATGGAAAGGGTAGAGATTTTCAATATACCAGAAACAACCCCTGAAGATCTGCTTGAATTGATGAGTTATAGAGCTAAGAAGTTAGAAGCTCATTTTGGATATCCAGTGCCACCAATTCCTGAAGATTTGATCACCATGTCAGGTTACATGAATATGGATATGGGGCAAATGGAAAAAGCGAAAATGTTTTTTGAGCAAGGGATTCAATATTTCCCTAAAAGTGCCAATTTATATGATTCCATGGCAGATTATTTCATCGCTGAAAATGACTTGAACAGAGCCTTAGATTATGTGAAGAAAGCCTATTCGATAAGTGGAAGTGAGTATCATAAAAATAGAATGGAAGAACTGACTCTGAAAACCAAATAGGTTGGATAGAAGACGGTTTCTTGTAAATAGCTTCTATTCCTCCTCGGGAACAGCCATCGTGTGATTCCCTACCAAAAGGCATTTTCCATCCACTTCGACATAAGTTCGCATAAAGTGATATTTGGTAGGAATAGGAGCTCTATCGACGATAGTAATGCCAGTAACGATTGCAGTTTTGCCCGTAATCGCCACTTTCACCTCCCTTTGAATTCTGGATTTTGTATCACTTGTACCGTTCGCTTTTTGGGTTTTTGCCCGCCCAACGACATCAACTTTTGTGTCAATCATGGAAGCATGATTATGCACCCAAACAAACTCCTTGGCTAAGGCAGATCCCATAAAATCAGGATCAGGGTGAAGATTTGCCTCTTCCCATTTGGCGTCCAATATCTTGATATTTTCTTCCGTCATGCAGGTCTGTTGGGCAAAAGTTGAAAAAACAGTGAAAAGGGAAATGATTGATAATAGGATTAATGATTTCATAAAGGCAAGTTCAGGTTGGATGAAACCAAGTTAAGGATTTTTTCTACTCATTTCCTTTCGTAAAAGGTATTGACCTAACCCTTCTTATTTGCTTTTAATCTATTATTTAGATAGGTGTTTTTAGACCTGTGAAATAAATAGGTGTTTATTGAGAATATTATTTTTTGGATGGATCATCCATCTGGAAATTCCTTCACTTGGAGTCTATGGATTTATTTTCGTGAGGGTTAATCCAAATGGCATCATCCCAATTTTACTTGGGCTTATCTGGATTGGTAGTGGTTTTCAAGTGAAGGGATATGGAATTTAAATACCATTGGATGGCATGGTAAATTACGATCTTGTGGTAGTAGGACTTTCTATATCAAATTTTCTAATCTACTGGTGTGGGAGGAATTGGCGGTTTCTTATTTTTTTTTTAAAATGAATTGAAGGTCTGGTAATAAATCTCTCAATGGTCACCCTTGAAGCTATAGCTGGGTTATTTGGAGGTATTAGCAAGGAGGGAATGGACTTAAATAACTAGGATAAAACCTGCTATTTTTTCTGATCGCTAGCTGGTCTTTGTAAACGACCAGTCATACTGAATTCAAAAAAAAAGCAAAATATTTTCTTCAGGATTATACATTATTGTCGGAATTTGGGACAGCCTTCCTACTTTGAAGTGTTGTAACCTTAAAAACCTATGAATTTACTATCGAAACAGTGCCTCAGATTTTTTGCGCCTCTTTTGGTTTTGATTTCCTGTAATCAAGCCCCTGAAATTCTTGAAGAATCTATTGAAGCTCCACAGAGACCCAGGACTATTGTGACCACTGATGGAGAGATTGATGACGTGGATTCTTTTATCCGTATGTTACTTTATGCCAACGAATTTCAGATCGAGGGTTTAATTTACAGTAGTTCGATGTGGCACTATAAAGGAGATGGAAAGGGGACACTTTTTACTTCTGAAATGGCAATGACTAAAACTATGTATGGAGCTCAAACAGACCTGAGATGGCCAGGTGTGGAGTGGATGAATCCTCTTTTAGATGCCTATGGGGAAACTTATCCAAAGCTAAGTCAGCATGCGGAGGGTTTTCCGACAGCAGCCTATTTGAAGAGCTTAGTGAAAATAGGGAATATCGATTTTGAGGGAGAAATGGAAGTGGATACTGAGGGTTCAAATTTCATCAAAGCCAAATTGCTAGATGATGACTTGGATCCCATTTACTTGCAAGTGTGGGGAGGTACCAATACCATCGCCAGAGCGTTGAAGTCTATTGAAGATGAATTTAAAGGAACGCTGGATTGGGATCGTATTTATAAAAAAGTAATAGACAAGGCAATCATCTATGCGATCCTGGATCAGGATGCGACTTACCGTAAGTATATTGCCCCCAATTGGCCTGAATTAAGGATTTTTTATAACTCAAATCAATTTTGGTGCTTTGCATATCCTTGGAAAAGAGCTGTGCCGGAGTCCCAGCAATACCTTTTTGAAGGAGATTTTATGGGGAATGAGATCATCAACAATCACGGACCGTTGATGAAGCAATATTACAGCTATGGGGATGGACAAAAGCAGGTTGGAGATGATGAACATATTCATGGAGATAGTTCTAAAATCAAGGATTTTCAGTGGGGTAGTTTTGGAGTTTATGACTTTATCTCTGAAGGTGATTCACCAGCCTATTTGCATCTGATGGATGTTGGGTTAGATAATCTAAATTATCCCGAATGGGGAGGCTGGGGTGGTCGATTAGTTCGGTCAGCTACGCAACCGAATCGTTGGGAAGACGGAAAAGAAGTGTTGGATTATAATCCATTTACCAAAACGCTAGATGCAACATATCCTCAGGTTCGTTGGATTGAAGCGATTCAGCAAGACTTTGCTGCTCGAGCCGATTGGTCGGTAATGGACTATGTCGATGCCAATCATCCTCCTGAAGTGAAAGCAATTTCTCCAACTCTGGTAAATGCTAAAGCAGGCGATAGCCTTTACTTAGAAATCCAAACTTCAGATCCTGATGGAGATCAATTGGAAATCAAATTTTGGATCTACAAAGAGGTTGGGACTTATTCTGGAGATGCAAAGCTTAATACTGAAATCAATAAAGTGAACGTGTCATTGGATCCAATGGCTGTCGGTCAGCTCCATATCATCGCCGAGGTAAAGGATAATGGTATTCATCCGATGACGAGATATCAGCGATTTGTGGTGGAGGTGAAGTAAGGTCGAGCAGCATTTTATTCTTGATTGATCTGTTAAAAAATCGGGGAGAAATTCCGCAAAGATCTTTTTATAGCAGAATCCTTCTAACTAAAAAATAAGGAAAAATAAAAGAAGCGCAATCCAAACTGGACGACGCTTCTTGAAATAGATAGGTTAATAGGTAATGATGTATTGATTATTGGAATAGCATTGGGCTAAACATAGAAAGATAGGTTCTCCAGTTGGCCCAAGTATGACCGCCTTCGTTTTCGAAGTATTCGTGTTCAAAACCGGTTTTGTCTAAAATACTCAACAATCGCTTGTTAGATTCCATGACAAAATCTTCCTTGCCG
>JBLGAM010000008.1:0-57676 GCA_047612305.1 Planctomycetota bacterium
AGAACCAATTCGGCTTCGTGATGAATGTTAGTAGAGAAATCCGGGTAATAAAAGGGATTGCCATTTTTTAACAAAGCCGTGTCGGGCTTGAGAAATACAACTGGATTTCCTGGAGTTTCATTCTTTAACTCCTCAATATGTGCCGCATAGTTTCGGCCAATGCAAATGATTTTCATAATTAATCTACTGCTTGAAATGTAATTAGAACTGTTCCAGCTTCATTTTTAAAATTAAGAATATTGTTTTCATTTGAATAGCTTCGCGAATCAACAAGCGATTTAAAACTTGCTTGCTTTATAGTCATATCCAGATAAGCTATCATTTTGGTAGCTCTCGAATCGAGGCACAAATTCTCATAAATACATTTTATTTTTTCACTGTTGATCCGCTAAGTTTCAATTTTTGATTTTTAGCTATTTCAGGCAGAAGTAGTCCTTCCAGAAATGGAAAGTAAGGCTATGATTAACGGCAATTTCATGGTTTTAGGTTTAAGGACTTGACTTTGTCATACAATTTATCTGCCCAAAATGCATAGACCAATCCACTTGGGTGTAATTTATCTTCAACTACCATCTCGGGTTGTGCACCTACTGTTCTGTAATTAGCTGTGATATCGATGTAGAAAACTCCAAATTGCTTACAAACCTCTTTTTTGGCAGTATTGTATGCATTGATTTCTGAAGCCACTTTTAACTGATCAGTTTCTTCAGACACGGCGAAAGGAGTCACCCCCCAATCTGGAATGGATAGAACGACAACATGGTCTGGAAGATTACCAGCAAAACCAATCGCTCGAAGAAGTATTTGCTCAAACTCAATTTTGAAATCTTCAACTGATCTTCCTCGATACTGATTATTGACTCCGATGAGAAGAGTCACCAAGTCATAAGGTGGGTCAATATTTTTTGAATCATTGATTTCCGTTTCCAATTCATCTACTGTCCAGCCAGTTTTAGCAATAATTATTGGAGGGTTTACGCCTAAATTAAGCTCCTCATTTAATCGCTTAACCAATTGATTTGGGTAGCGATCTTCTTCAACTACTCCCTCGCCGATGGTATAGCTATCGCCCAAAGCGAGATATTTCAAAGTTCTTTTAGTATCTCCCATTTGATTTTTTGAATCTGAATTAGAACTTGAGCAGGCGAAAAAGCTCATCATTACAAGTAGTGCTAATAAACTTTTCATAGATAATTTAAGATTGGAAGATTGGATCAACTAATTGAAATGTGCCTGCAGAAGCATCCATTTTTACTTTTGCGCCAACTGGAATAATGAATTGTTTCGAAATATGGCCGATCATCGCTCCCGTGTATGCAGGAATTCCTAATGGTAAAATGTAGTCATCCATTACTTGATCAACACTGAGTGAACCATAGCCACCACCGGGTTCGCAATCCGAGCATTGTCCAAAAATAAACCCATTGATTTTCCCTAAGGTTCCGTTCAGCCTAAGTGTGCTCATCATCCGATCTATTTTATAGGGATCTTCTCCAATATCCTCAATAAATAAGATCGAATCTTTGAAATTCGGATAATAAGGTGTCCCTGACAAAGAAGTCAATACAGTTAAATTTCCGCCTAGAATTTTTCCTTCAACAATACCACCCTTAAGAGTTTGAATTCGATTCGCTTTTATAACCAAATCATCTCCTTTGGGTTGTTCGTTTTTATAGGTGACTTTAGTTTTGTCAAAGAAGATTTGTTCAAACTGCTTTACGTTAAAGCTATTCCAGCTGCCGGAGCCATTCGGTCCATGAAAAGTGATTAGACCTGTTTTAACGTGGATCGCACAGTGTAAAGCCGTGATATCCGAGTAGCCCAAGAGGGGTTTAGGATTCTGCTTGATTAGCTCATAGTCTATCAAAGGTAGGATTCGAGCTGCCCCTGAACCTCCTCGGATACAGATTACTCCTTTTACATTTTGGTCGGCAAACATATCGTTGAGGTCCTTTGCTCGTTCCTCATCTGTCCCGGCCAAATGTCCACGACGATTTTGTAGATTTTCTCCCAATTTCACCTTAAAGCCAAGCGCTTCCAAAGCCTCCTTGGCGAAGGTGAATTGCATTCGGTCTGCTGAAGCTGCTGAAGGGCTGATCAAACCTAGGGTATCGCCTTTGTTGATGGCTTTCGGCAAAAGAGTTTGCTGATCAAAATCTGCTTTTTTAGTACTCCAAGATAACATTGGAGTAGTGCCAGCCAAGAGCCCGAGAGTTTTTAGAAAATCACGTTTATTCATCCGATCAGAGTTGTTTTCAAAACGTGAAAATAAGGCTTTTCTTTCTAGCGAGAAATCTTATTTCCTAATAGTAATCGACCGATAAATTAGTTTTTGCTAGTTGTTCATTTTATCCTGAAGCATGCCTTCCATCAGGGCATCATTGCTTGCCTTAGATTGCTCAAGTAGGCTCTAATTTCATTTTTCATTTGAAGAAGAAAGCCGTCTTTTAGGTCAATTGGACTAAATCCCGCAAACCCAGAATGGGTGAGCACATGACATTCGAAATTGGATGAAAGCTGGGCTACAGTTTCATCCCAAACTTCTCCCGAAGAAGCCGGGCCTGGAATCAAAATAATCGGCTGACCCACAGTGCTGACTTTGACATCAAATGTTCGGGAGAAAGAAATCTGGACAATGCTAAGAATAAGGAAATAAAGAATAGTGAGCGTTTTTATGTTTTTTCTTTTTTAGACTCAAGTGCTCCAATAACCTTACAGATTTTTAGAGCTTTTTTCCATTAAGCTAAGTGTGTCCATCTTCAGGTAATGAAAATATAGGTATTCGGGTAGTTGCACGAAAACTGTAATCGCATCGCTTGTGCTGATCTCTTGGCTTAATGTTCTAAAATCTTAATACTACTATCTTGATTTAAAAATCACAGCATATCTCGGACCATCAAAAGAACTTTTTCCATTTCCCGACGTACCTCAGATGCTTTGTTCAGATAGTTTGAATTCATAAAAGCAAAGCTGTAGGTCTTCCCACTTTTGGTTTTGATCAGCCCGACTAGACTATGATTATTACTCATGGTGCCGGTTTTGGCGAAAATGTATGGGCTTGAAGCCTGGTAGCTATTTTTAATGGTACCCGTTTCTCCACCGGTCGGCAGGAGTTCAAAGAGTTGCTGATCCGGGACCATTCTGTAAAGTTTCTCGAAGAGTGTCACCATAGCTCGAGGAGTAAATAAATTATGCCGACTGAGTCCGCTGCCATCTACCCACTTAGGTTGATCGGGAAGGTCATATAGGTAAGTCTTTAGCATAAATTCGATTGCCCGCTCGGTATCCAAACGCTGAAAAAGTTGGTCAGAAACCATTAGCATCAATTGCTCAGCCAAGAAATTATCGCTTTCCAGCATCATTTCTTTGAGGATTGGAAATAGTAGGCTTCCTCGATAAACTTGATGATTCTCGGGTAGGGGATCTTTTAGATAGCTCCAAGTTTTCCCGGTTGCTTCAGAAGCAAATTTTACAAAAAGCTCAGGAGAGGTCAAGATTGGAATATATTGTTCTGCCGCTCTGAAATTAGCGGTATTGTAATAGAATTTATTGCTATGGAAATCCCGCTCCAATTCACGGATAGGACGCGTAGTCAGAAATACAGAATCTTGAAATTGCTTTAGGGAAACTATCGCTTTGCCCGCTTCTTTTTTGACTTCCAAGAGATTTCCATAGATAGGGAGTGGGCTTCGCTCAGCAGAATAATCGAAATAATAATCATCCCATTGCCAGCCATATCCAAAAGCAGGGGAGTCCATGTTGGAGTCTGAATAAACCACATACTTAAAGGGCTGGATTAGCTTTTGGATTCCAGGATCCTGAAATTTTTTATACTTCCAAGTCGGATCTCCACTTCCCCAGATCCGAATGGTATCTCCTGAAGTTACATATCGGAGGGTTTGCGTGCTGTCGTTTAGAATAGTAATGGCCGAGAAAAGTGTAAAAAGCTTAGTGGTGGAAGCTGGAATAAAATTTAGATGAGAATTTCTCTCATACAGAATGATTTTCTGATCCATGTCCTGCAGGATAAAGCCCGATAGGTGATTGTTGAAAAAACTTCCAGTCCCCATTGCTTGGTCCATCTTGACGAGTTGCTCTGGAGTCAGTTGTGCTTTTACTGAGAAGGATAGAAAAAATAAGAAGGCTAGGAGCAGTGATTTCTGCATGAAAATAGAATTAGGGGTTTTTTGTGACAGCCAAAAAAAGAAATCCCCAGCCTAAAATAAGGGCAACTCCTCCGAGCGGTGTAATCGCTCCCAACCAGGTAATGCCAGTCAAGGAAAGGATATAGAGCGAACCTGAGAAAATCAGAATTCCAATAATCATCAATAGTGCTGCAGTCGATAATTGCTTCCAGTTAGGTTTGACTATAGCTAAAATTCCAATCAAAAACAATCCCAATGTGTGATAGAAATGATATTTGACTGCAGTTTCAAAGGTGTCTAATCGTCCAGTCTCGGCGAGAATATCTTTCAAACCATGAGCTCCAAATGCCCCGATTCCAACCGCAATGGCTCCAAAAATCGCTGAGGTTTGTATGATCTGTTTGGCGTTCATGTTTTAATACTATCTAAATTTTCAATCTTATTAGAAGTCAAACAACATTGCTTGAACTTTGAATCCACTCGGTATACTGATATAATGATTTGGCTCTCTCCATGCAATCAACTTAACTCCGGAATACTCGCGGAGTGTAAGCTATTTAGTAATTACAAGACTACTAGCGATAAAGAGGATAATCATGTTTTCTAATCTATCTTTTTGAATTACCTGGCACCAAAGATCGATGAGCCAATTCGTACCATTGTGCTTCCTTCTTGCTGAGCGATTAGGTAGTCCCCACTCATTCCCATGGAGAGTTCTTCCAACTGAACAAAAGCCGGGAGTGCTTTTGATTTCAAGGCCTCAAACAACCCTTTTAAACCTTGAAATTCCTTTCGGACTTGATCTTGGTTTTCAGTGAAAGTGGCCATTCCCATAAGTCCCGCTATTTTGACATGAGATAAGGCTAAAAAATCAGGATCTGCAATCATTTCATACAGCTCGGCATGATCAAAGCCAAATTTGTTTTCTTCCTCTGCAATATGAATTTGAAGCAAAACAGCAATTACTCGGTCAGCTTTTTTCCCTTGCTTATTGATTTCTTTCAGAAGTTTGAAAGAGTCAACTCCATGAATCAAATGAATAAATGGAGCAATGTATTTGACTTTGTTGCTCTGCAAGTGCCCGATCATATGCCATCTGGTATCTTCCGGCATCTCCAGCTGTTTCCACTGGATTTCCTGAACTTTGTTTTCTCCAAAATCCGAAATACCAGCTTCATAGGCCTCTTTTAATGCCTCGATAGGTTTGGTTTTGCTCACTGCGATAAGTTTGCAATTGGGATTTAGAAAAGATTTTTTTATTACTTGAAGGTTGGCTTTGATATCCATTGGTTATTTTTGACGACTATTTTTTGCTCAATTGATTAAAACAAAGATATGGCGATACTCAGTACTTTACTAAAGAAAGGCATTAGACTGAAGGAAAGTTTGGAGCAGGATTATTCTAGTCCGATTGATCTTCAGCGAGAAACGCTAAAGAAATTGATGATCCACAGTCGGGAAACCGCAATTGCAAAGCGCTATAATTTCAACATAATCTTAGCGGCTTTTCGAAAACCAGGAGATGAGTTTTATGAGCGGTTCCGGACTCAAATCCCTGTATACGATTATGATAAAATTTATCAAGAGTGGTGGCATTTCTTATTAGAAGGAAAAACCAATGTTACTTCTCCGGGAGCAGTGAAGCATTTTGCCTTGAGTTCCGGTACTTCAGGAGCTACTTCTAAATATATCCCCATCACTAAAGAGATGGTCAAAGCAATTCGAAGGACTGGAGTTCGACAGATTCTTTCGCTTTCCAATTACGAGGAACTTCCTGCTTCACTTTTCAAAAGAGGGATTTTGATGCTTGGTGGAAGTACAGACTTGGAATTTAACGGCACTTATTTCTCCGGAGATCTTTCAGGAATAACAACCGGGCGATTACCTATTTGGTTTCAGCGTTTTTATAAGCCTGGTAAAAAGATTTCCAGAAATAAAAACTGGGCCGATAAGCTTGATCAAATTGTAGAAAAGGCTAAAACTTGGGATATAGGGATAATTGTCGGAGTGCCTGCTTGGCTATTGATTCTAATGGAGAAAATCATCAAGTTTTATGGGGTAAAAAATATCCATGAGATTTGGCCCAACCTTCAGATTTTTGTTCATGGTGGAGTTTCTTTTGAGCCTTATAAAAAGGGCTTTGAAAAGCTTTTAGGAAAACCTTTAACTTATATCGAGACTTATCTGGCATCTGAGGGTTTTTTGGCTTTTCAGGCTTTTCCCAATCAAAAATCCATGCGCTTGGTTTTGAATAATGGGATTTTCTATGAATTCATCCATTTTAATGAAGCTAATTTTGATCCTGATGGAAATGTTCTTCCTTCGGCGCAAACCTTAAAAATTGATGAAGTTGAAGAGCATGTGGATTATGCCTTATTGATTACTACCTGCGCAGGAGCTTGGCGATATTTGATCGGAGATACCATTCGATTTGTATCCAAAGACGAGGCGGAAATTATAATTACCGGTCGTACCAAGCATTTTCTGAGTTTATGCGGAGAGCATTTATCTGTTGACAATATGAACAAGGCAGTGGAAATAGTAGAGCAAGAATTAAATATTTGTTTCACCGAATTTACAGTAGTTGGGATTCCAGAAGGAAATCTTTTTGCTCATCATTGGTATTTAGGTACAGAAGATCAAGTGGATCATAATGAGATCAGAAATTTAATTGATCAAAAACTGGGAGAGTTGAATGATGATTATGCCGTGGAGCGAAGACACGCACTTAAGGATGTTTATGTGACACTTTTGCCTTCAGGAGTTTTCTATGATTGGATGCGGGCGCAAGGAAAGGAAGGTGGGCAAAATAAATTTCCTCGCGTCTTGAAAGGGGAGAAGGCGACTTCCTGGCTTGATTTTGTTTCAACTAATCCAGATTTAATTTGATAGCCGCATTAGGAGAGGGTTTCAGTGTTGGACTTTTGTTGTCGGCTTTAATCGGACCGGTTTTTTTTGCGTTGATCCAAGCAAGCTTGACCAATGGATTTCGATATGCAGCAGCTTTAGCAACTGGAATTTTGGTTAGTGACTTGATTTATGTTTTGGTGACATTTTTCGGAATTAAGTTCATTGCCGGTTTTGAATCTTTTGAAGTTGTTTTGGGGCTTGGAGGTGGATTAATACTAATCGGTTTTGGTATTAATTCGATCTTCAAGAAAAAGGCCTTTAGGCCAAACTCGGGGGGAATGGATTTGCTACGACTGAAAAAACGATCAGCTTTTGCAAAAGGATTTGGCATCAATGGGATCAATCCATTTGTCTTGCTATTTTGGATTTCTATTGCTTCTCTTGTTCAATTAAAGCAAACCTTTACTGAAGCTGATTATGTAGCCTACTACGCCGGTATTTTGGTTACTGTATTTTGCATTGATTTAGTAAAGGCTTTCATCGCAAAAAAGCTTAGCCCTTTGGTTACCGATCGGACGCTATTTTTGCTCAATAAGTTTGTGGGTGTTTTGATGATATTTTATGGACTTCGAATGATCTGGCAGACTTTAATGAAATAAACCCTTCAAATAAATTATAGCATTTTTACCAATACTTAAATACCAGATGAGTCGATTACTTACATTACTATCAATTCTTCCAATTTTAACTCTGCTAGCCTGTAGCTCCAAGATTTCTAGCACAGACCGTCGGATAAAAATTATCATTGATGCTGATACTGCTAATGAGGTGGATGATTTATTTGCACTTGTTGGGGCAATGGCTTCAGATTCCTTTGATATCAAGGGAATTACTTCTGCTCAGTTTCATACCTCGCCATTGGCCTCAGATAGTACGGTTTTAGAAAGCCAAAAAATGAATGAAGAGCTTGTGAGATTAGTAGGTAGAACTGATATTTCCTTGCCGCTAGGTGCTAATGATGCCTTGGAATCCATTTATCAACCCAATATTTCTGCAGCCTCAACCTTTATTGTAGATCAGGCCAATAGTCTGTCGGAAGGTGATTCGCTTGTATTGGTGATCTTAGGTTCCTGTACTAATGTCGCTTCAGCAATTCTTCAAGACCCGGGAATCATTCCGAAAGTTCGGGTGCATTATTTGGGAATATGGCATAATCCTGAGACCAACGAGTTCGATAAAAAAGAATTTAATTCAAACAACGATACTCTTGCAGTTGATCTGTTGCTGAGTACACATGGATTAGATTTGACCATTATGTCAGCGACGACAAGCCAGTATTTGGTTTTTGATAAACAATTGACTCGAAATGAATTAGCTAACAATGGCGAATTAGGTGAGTATCTGATGAATCGTTGGGATACTTTTTTTCGCTGGTGGAAGCCGGAGGATACAGCAAAGAAAAAATGGATCATGTGGGATGTAGCTATTCTTGAAAGTATCGCAAATCCAGATTTGGCAGAAAAGAAATCTTTTTTAACTCCAGCTGATCTTGGTGCTAGGCCGGTGACTATTTATTCCAAGATAAATGAAACCGAAATGGAGGAGCGTTATTGGAAGACGGTGGATAAACTAATTAAAAAGTAGGATTGGGAATTTCGATTTGGCAAAGGGTTTCAATTTGCTCCCCGGGGTGCAGCGAAAAAAAAAATCATTATTAAGGAATGAAATAGTGTTTGAGTCAACCTTCGAGGCCGTTAACTTTGTTACTCTTTTTGAAATTTCTTCGATGTTTGTGTTTAAAAAACTATAAAAAAAGCCTTTGAATCTTCAGCTTCAAAGGCTTTAGTATTTTTTGTAAGAGTTGATTAATCGACCAAATAAGTACTTACAGGTATGTAAGGCATATTGAATGCTTCTGCCACTGCTTTGTAAACAACGTCTCCATTGATGATATTTAAGCCTAGAACCAATTCAGCATTTTCTTGAGCTGCTTTTTTCCAGCCTTTATCTGCCAATTGCATCGCATATGGAAGCGTCGCATTAGTCAAAGCAAGAGTGGAAGTGTACGGCACTGCACCTGGCATATTTGCTACACAATAGTGAACGACATCATCTATAACATAAGTCGGGTTCTCATGTGTGGTAGGCTTACAAGTTTCGATACAACCTCCTTGATCTACAGCTACATCTACTACAACAGTTCCAGGAAGCATTTCCTTTAACATATCTCTTGTGATCAAATGGGGGGCTTTGGCACCCGGGATCAATACTGCGCCGATGATCAAGTCATGATTTTTAATAAGTTTACGAATGTTGAATTCGTTAGACATCATCGTTCTTACATTAGCTGGCATGACGTCTGCGAGGTATCTCATTCGGGGAAGATTCACATCCATAATGATCACATCTGCACCAAGTCCTGCTGCCATCCAAGCAGCTTGAGTTCCTACGATTCCTCCTCCTAAGATCAATACTTTTGCAGGAAGTACGCCAGGTACACCACCAAGAAGAATTCCTCTTCCGCCAAGTGGTTTCTCCAAGTAATTTGCGCCTTTTTGAACAGCCATTCTTCCGGCTACTTCAGACATCGGGATAAGTAGTGGAAGACTTCGGTCAGATTTCTCTACTGTTTCGTAGGCCAAGCAAACTGCTTTGCTTTCAATCATAGCTAAAGTCAAAGGCTCGTAAGAAGCGAAGTGGAAATAGGTAAAAAGCAATTGACCTTCTTTGATAAGGCTGTATTCTGCTTCAATCGGTTCTTTTACTTTCATAATCATCTCAGCAATCTCATAAGTAGCTTCGATAGTAGGAATTATTTGAGCACCTGCGTTTTCATAATCCTCATCCAAAAAACCACTGCCTTCACCGGCGGTGTGCTGAACATAAACAGTATGACCTCTTTTGATCAATTCTTGGGCACCGGCAGGAGTAAGTGCTACGCGGTTTTCATTGTTTTTAATTTCCTTAGGAACACCTATAATCATGGCGAATTGGGATTGGATTTGATGAATAATAGCGCAAAGATACTAAGCGTAAATAAATTGGAAAGCCAGATTAAGAATAGTATTTGGTCTGATTTTGAAAATTTTGCTTTTTCAAAATAATCTTCGGTTTAAAAGTTTTAAGATTTAGAAAATTTGTAAAAAGAAACTTTAAACAAGTTTAATTTTGATTTTTTTTTTAAAGTGTAGTGAGGAAATAGCATAGAGTTGATATTCTTATTTTAGTCTATTTTATACTGATAAAATTTAATAAACCAAATTAAATTCTTTAAATATGATTTTTACCTACTATTATCCAAATTTTTATCTGAAAAATTTAACTGTTAAAATTTGGATGAAAGTCAGATTTGGCTATTTTTGGGTAAGTAAAGTCCTTAACTTTGGTTTAACCCAAAAAATAGCTTTAGAATACTTTGATATGTCAAAAGTCCAATCAGTACCTAAATCCATACTTTCGCTCAATTTATCTACAGAGATCATCTTAGCTGATTTTAGGATGGCAATGTTGAGTAGGCATGCCTCTTTGATCGGCAGAAAAGAGGTTTTCATGGGAAAGGCAAAGTTTGGGATTTTTGGTGATGGTAAGGAGCTGGCACAGCTTGCGATGGCCCGAGCTTTTCAACTGGGAGATTTTAGAGCGGGCTATTACCGCGATCAGACTTTTATGATGGCCCTGGGTGAATTGAAGGTTCAAGAATATTTTGCCCAACTCTATGCGCATGTTTCTGTAGAGCAAGAACCTGCTAGTGCAGGTCGATTAATGAATGGGCATTTTGCTACTCGATCGTTAAATAATGATGGAAGCTGGAAGAATCTTACAAAGATGAATAATTCAGCTGCTGATATTTCTCCTACTGCAGCTCAAATGCCGAAGCTTTTGGGATTGGCTTATGCTTCTAAGATCTATCGTCAGAATAAAGAATTGAAGGGTTTCTCTCAATTCTCTGTGAATGGGAATGAAGTGGCTTGGGGTACTATTGGAAATGCATCAACTTCCGAAGGGATGTTTTATGAAAGCATCAATGCGGCAGGAGTCCTTCAGGTACCGATGGTAGTTTCCGTCTGGGATGATGATTACGGGATTTCCGTCCCAAAAGAATTCCACACTACAAAAGGAAGCATTTCCGAAGTTTTGGCAGGTTTTGAAAAGACAGATTCTGTACCTGGTTTTGAGATCCTGAAAGTAAAAGGATGGGATTATGAGGCACTTTTAGAGACATATTTACAAGCAGGTGAAATAGCAAGAACTTCGCATATACCAGTTCTTATTCACGTGGAAGAATTAACACAGCCTCAGGGTCATTCGACTTCGGGTTCGCATGAGCGGTATAAATCTCAGGAGCGATTGAAATGGGAAAAAGATTGGGATTGTAATACCAAATTCAGAGAGTATATCCTTTCCAATCAAATCGCCACAGCAGATTTGTTGGATCAAATCGAGTCTGAGGCAAAGGGTCAGGCTAAGAAAGAGAAAGAAGCTGCTTGGGTAGCATTTTCAGGAGAGATCAAAAAGGAATTAGCAGAGGCAGTTTCGCTACTGACAGATGCTGCTCAGCAAAGTACAAGAAAGGTAATATTGGCACAGATGGCGCAGGAGCTATCCAAGACCATTAATCCTATTCGAAAAGATGTGATTACCACGGTTCGGAAATCGTTGATGATGCTTCGTTTCGATTCGAATGCAGCCAAATCAAAGTTGAAAGATTGGTACAAAGCCCAAGATTCGCTGAATTTCGATCGCTACAGTTCGCACCTATACAGTCAATCTGAATGGAATGTGCTAGCAGTGGAAGAAGTCAAACCGTTGATCAATGAAAAATCTCCTTTAGTAGATGGAAGAGAAATCTTACAGGCTTTCTTCGATACTACTTTAGAAAATAATCCAGCATTTTTTGCCTTCGGAGAAGACGTAGGGAAGATTGGAGATGTTAATCAGGCTTTCGCAGGGTTACAGGCAAAGTTTGGAGAAATTCGAGTTCAAGACACTGGAATCCGAGAATGTACGATTATCGGGCAAGGGATCGGGGCAGCGCTGAGAGGACTTCGGCCAATCGCTGAGATTCAATACTTGGATTATTTACTTTACGGGATTCAGCTACTTTCCGATGACTTGGCCAGCTTACAGTATAGAACTAAAGGTGGACAAAAGGCACCTTTGATCGTAAGGACAAGAGGTCATCGTTTAGAAGGCGTATGGCATTCAGGTTCGCCGTTAGGTATGATTCTTTCTTCACTTAGAGGTATTGTAATCTGTGTACCGCGAGATATGACACAGGCAGCGGGAATGTATGCTACTTTGCTGAAGTCCGACGAACCCGCCTTAGTCATCGAATGCCTAAATGGCTACCGCTTAAAGGAACAAATGCCTAGTAATATTGGAAAGTTTACAGTTCCAATGGGCAAGCCAGAAATTTTGAGAGCTGGAAAAGATATTACGATCGTTACCTATGGCTCGATGTGCCGGATAATTTTAGATGCAGCTTTCGAATTAGAGGAGATTGGGATTTCGATTGAAGTGATTGATGTACAGACCTTGTTGCCTTTTGATGTGCATGGGGCAATAGGCGAATCAATCAAGAAAACAAATCGGGTTATTTTTGCAGATGAAGATGTGCCCGGAGGAGCTTCGGCATTCATGATGCAGCAGGTGATCGAAGGTCAAGATGTTTTTAAATTTCTAGATTCTGAGCCACAAACCATTTCAGGTAAAGCTCATCGACCAGCGTACTCAACTGATGGAGACTATTTTTCCAAGCCAAGCGTAGAAGATGTGGTAGAACAAGCTTATGCCATGATGCATGAAACTGATCCTAAAAAATATCCAGCGATTTAGAATTACTTATTTTATAGAAAAGGCTGGTCAACAGCCTTTTTTTATGGGGGTATGAATCCATTTCAAAAAAAGATGTGATTGCTATCAGAGACTTAGATATTCGGAATATTAATCTGATTTTATAGTATTTTAGTAATTTTTATATTGTTTTTGATTTGTTTTGGTGTAGAAAAAGAATGATTTTTATTTAGAACTCAAACTTTTTATCGGATTAATTTTATATCTGTAGCTTTGCGCAAGTTTTAAAAAAAATAATCCATGAAGCGAATCAATGAGTATAAGAAGCTTTTTAATGTGGAAGGGCCACTTGACCTGAAGCAACTGAAAACTACCTATAGAACTCTGGTAAAAGAATGGCATCCTGATAAATTTCTCGAAGGAGATGAAAAAGCGAAAGAAGCCGAAGAAAAAAGTACTAAGATCATTGATGGCTATCATTTTTTGGTGAGCATCGCACCGGAAACTACTGCTGCCAATTTGGTGGAATATACTAAAACAGCGACTGAATCTGGAATAGGAGACTTTCATTATAAAAACCTCGTCCTTGAAATCACTTTCTTAGATGGTAATACCTATGAGTATTTTGGAGTTTCCAAGAATGTCTATACCAAATTTCTGAGTTCAGACAATGCGTATCGATTTGCCCGAAGAAATATATTGAGTTCTCATCTCTATCGAAAATCTAAAAAGACCTTGGAACCTGCTTAAGCGAATTCTTTCAGGCTAGGGATTTTATGAAAAGAGAATTTCTGACTTCTAGTTGAATGTTTTTCAATTACTTATTAGATTAATAGTAATCCTTGTTGCAGTTCCGAATAGCATGTTGTACGAATCAAAATTAGGATTTACTGACTCGAAATACTCCATAAAAAAAAGCTGATTAATCAGCTTTTTTTTATGGAGTATTTCGAGTGATTTGCCTTAGGGTGACTTCGTTGCTGGAAACTTCATTACTTCGGTTCAGCAATCTGTCTTGAATCTCTACGTCAATCCGAATGGTATCATTTCTAAAAATTGATTCCCAACCGGAGGAAAGCATCGCATATTTGATATTCCCTTCTACTGCTTGGCCTTCCTGAGTGGTGAGGATTCTAGGGAATCTACCATTGAAAGTCGTAAAAAATGGAGGGTCTTGCCATCTGAACTCAGTAAATTTTCCATTTCTTTTGATGTAGAATCGAACGAAAATGTTGAATTGGTTTGGATTTTGTTTTACCCAGAGCGTATCTCTTACTATAGTATTGTTGACGATAGGATCAATTACCCAATCAATCGGATTATAGGCTGGAGCTTCAGGAGGTCTTTTACTATAGGAGATTAAATTTCCAGCGGCATCCCGCTGAAAGGTAATCGAGTTGAAAGGTGGATTCACATCAGTAGCCGAAAGCCCAAGATCGCCCTCTGCATCTTGAAAATCGATTCCAAGAATCAAAGAATCAGCTCCAACTAACGAAACATATTCCATTGATTCAAAGGTGATTACAGGAACCGATGGAAAATTATCAGGGGGACTGATACAGGCAGAAGTACTTGCCAATAAAAAGATAATTCCTAAATAACTTTTGAAACGCATAGGGCGAGAGTAAATTTACATTCAAAGTAACATCAATTTTACTTCGATTGATGCAAAATATGAAACGATGCAGGATTTTAAAAGTTTTTCGGAAAAGCTAAAGAATTTATCTGAGGATAATTTCGAAGAAATTGCCCTTTTGCTTTTTCACTACCAAGCAAGCCAAAACCCTGTTTATGCGGCTTATCTCGGCGCGCGAAAAATTTTCCCGGAATTGATTCAATCAATAGCTCAAATTCCATTTCTCCCTATTCAGTTTTTCAAGGATTTTGAAGTCATCAGTGCAGAAGTTTCAAATTATGAAGGGTATTTCTCTTCTAGCGGCACCACAGGAATGATTACCAGTTCCCATTTCTTTTGGTCTGAATCTTGGTATCGATTACATACAAAGCGATTATTTGAAGCTGAATATGGCCCCATTACAGACTTTCACGTGCTAGCTTTGCTTCCTGCCTATTTGGAGCGAAAGGGGAGTAGCCTAGTCAGTATGGCAGATTATTTCATCCAAGAATCTGGTTCTGAATATTCAGGATTTTACCTCTACAACCAAGCTGAATTGGTAAACCGAATCAATTTTCTCAAGGAAAGCGAAAAGAAAATTTTGCTTCTGGGAGTCACTTTTGCATTATTGGATTTGGCGGAGTCTGAATTGGAGATTTTACAAAATCAAAATTTGATCGTGATGGAAACAGGTGGGATGAAGGGTCGAAGAAAGGAGATGATCCGTGAAGAAGTCCATGATCAGTTAAAAAGTTATTTTAAGACCACAGCCATCCACTCGGAATATGGAATGACGGAGTTGATGTCACAAGCCTATTCAAAAGGAGCGGGGAAATATACGCTGCCGGATACCATGCGCGTTATTCTTCGTGATCCCAATGATCCACTTTCTTTTAGTGCTCGATCCCAAGGTGGAATTAACTGTATCGACCTTGGGAATTTTCATTCTTGTGCCTTTATCGAAACACAAGATTTGGGAAGAATCGATTCTAATGGGAGTTTGGAAGTTTTGGGAAGATTTGACAATAGCGAAATCAGGGGCTGCAACTTAATGGTGCAGTAATTGCTATCTTGAGATTTATTAGACATATTTGAAAAGATCAAAAAATCTCATTATGAAAAAAATAGCCTCAGTTGCATTATTGATTGGAATTTTAGCTTTGGGAGCATGTGCTTCAAGTAGGCCTTGTCCTGCCTACGCGAAAGCGCCAACTGCTCAAAAAGCGCATAGCTAAAAAATATGCTGACTTAATAGTCAGCATATTTTTTTATGTCTTCTATCCCAATTACCTGCTCACCTAAGATTACGAGCCGCTCTATCACATTTCGTAGCTCACGAATATTTCCTGTCCATGGGAATTCTTGGAGTTTGGCCAAAGCTGCTTTGCTCATCTCTTTTTTAGCATCGCCATTTTCCTGAGCGATATCATCCAAAAACTTATTTACCAATAAAGGAATATCTTCCTTTCGGTCCTTTAATGCAGGGACCTGAATTAAAATGACGCTCAGTCTGTGATATAAATCTTCGCGGAATCGGTTTTCTTCAATCTCTTTCCTGAGGTCTTTATTAGTAGCGGCAAGTACACGGACATCTACTTTGATATCCTTATCACTGCCGACTCTATTGATCAGATTCTCCTGAAGGGCTCGCAAAACCTTGGATTGTGCTGAAAGAGACATGTCACCGATCTCATCTAAGAATAGCGTTCCACCTTGGGCTTGTTCAAATTTACCTTGTCGCTGCTTATGAGCTGAGGTGAATGCACCTTTCTCGTGTCCAAAAAGTTCACTTTCAATCAATTCAGATGGGATTGCGGCACAGTTTACTGCCACAAATGGTTCTGCTACACGATGGCTTTTCTGATGAATCCAATGAGCTACAAGTTCTTTTCCCGTTCCGTTTGGACCAGTAATCAATACTCTGGCATCAGTAGGTGCAACTTTCTCAATAGTTTCCTTGACATGTTGAATGGGTTTAGATTCACCCACCATGTCAAACTTCTTGGAAAGTTTTTTCTTTAATACCTTAGTCTCTTGTACTAGTTCTTTTTTATTTAAAGCATTTCGAACTGTCAGCAATAACCGATTCAGATCAGGAGGTTTCGGGATAAAATCGAAAGCACCTTTTTTTGTTGCCTCAACGGCAGTCTCAATACTGCCATGGGCTGATATCATGATAAACTGCGGTGGTCTATCCAAGGCTTTTGCCTGCTCTAGTACTTCTATGCCATCCATTTTTGGCATTTTGATATCGCAGAGTACTAAGTCAAAATCTTCTTCTTTGATTTTTGCTAGGCCTTCCTCGCCATCTTTGGCTTCTGAAATAATAAATTTTTCATATTCTAAAATCTCACGAAGAGTATCTCTGATGACTTTTTCGTCATCGATAATCAGAATCTTGGACATGAGTTAAATATAAGGTAAAAAAGTGCAAGTCTGTAAGCCGGGTTCTGTTTCCTCAAGAGGATTCTTGCCATTTATCTATTCCTGACTTCACAATCAGGATCCATCGATCTACCCGCCTCGGAATCGCCATCCCGACCGAAATCGGGGACGAATCGCACGAGCAGCGCTTTGCCCGAGGCCTATTTGATCTTTCAACCCATAAGGTTTGCCATGCAACTGATGTC
Source organism: Planctomycetota bacterium (assembly GCA_047612305.1). GTDB lineage: Bacteria > Bacteroidota > Bacteroidia > Cytophagales > Cyclobacteriaceae > Algoriphagus. The sequence continues at coordinate 17,034 of JBLGAM010000008.1, forward strand.
ACCATCAGCCCGGTGGGCTCTTACTCCACCTTTTCACCCTTATCCATCCCGATAGAAATCGGGTCGGACGGTATATTCTCTGTGGCACTAGCTGTATACTGACCGTCTCCAGTCAGCACCCTTCCCGTTAGGAAGTATGGCGCTCTATGTTGCCCGGACTTTCCTCTCTCCCTTACAGGACAGCGACAAGACGACTTGCACGTTGCAAATTACGTCAATTTCTGTGATTTGGCTTTAGCCTAAAAGTTTAACTATAATTGATCTCCAACTTTTTTAAATTGCTATTATTTGGAATTAATATAAATAAGGGATAGGTTTGACTTATCTTTAATTAATCTAAATAAAAAAAGCCGCATGGTTACCATTTATCTCATTTCAGCATTTTTAGCGTTTGCTGAACCTGAACCGATTACCACCAATTGGAAAACTTCTGAACTAAATGAAAACATTGTTTCTATTTTAGGAACCGTAAAAACAACAGGGGGTGAACCTGTAGCCTCCGCAAACATTCTGGTGAAAGGAACTGTGAAAGGAACTTTCACAAATCTTGATGGCTCATTTCAGTTGTTCAATTTGGAAAATGGAAACTGTGAGGTTCAGATTTCAGCTGTAGGATTCAAGACAGTAACAAAATATTTAACTGTCGTGGATGGCCAAATCCAGAAATTGGAAGTTGTCTTTGAGGAGGAGGGAGTTGAAATGCCCCAATTTGCAATCATCGCTGATAAAGACAGAATTTTCAGCAAAGTACCAGGATCAGTTGCTTTCATTGATCAGGAAACCATCAAAAATTTGAAGCCTATCTCAGGGAATGAAATACTTCGCAGGGTTCCGGGCTTGCATGTAGTAGATGAAGAAGGCCTTGGAATGCGGGTGAACATCGGTATCAGAGGATTGGATCCTGACAGAAGTCGTTCGGTTTTGATGCTGGAAGATGGTGTTCCTGTTGCCTTGGCGCCTTATGGTGAGCCGGAAATGTATTACACACCTGCAATCGACAGAATGTCGGGAGTAGAGATTCTCAAAGGATCGGGTCAGATTCTTTACGGGCCTCAAACTATTGGGGGAGTAGTCAATTACATTACTCCAAATCCACCAAGCGAGCAAGAAGCTTCAGTCCGAATTCAAGGTGGTCAAGGTGGCTTTTTTAGTGGCCTGGTCAATTATGGAAATACGTTTGGTAATACAGGAGTACAAGTGAATTTGCTGAAAAAATCTGCCGAAAATGTAGGATCTACCGAGTTTGGAATCACACACTTTAACACCAAGTTTTTGTTCTCTCTGAATGACAAGTCTGAATTGGGATTAAAGCTGGGAGTTTATGATGAGACCTCAAATTCAACTTATATAGGAATCAATCAAGTGATGTACGATCGAGGAGGAGAGGATTTTGAAAGATTGGCTCCGGAAGACAGACTGGATGTTTCAAGATATTCGATCAGCTTCTCCCATGTTTACAGATTCAGCCCAAATGTAAAACTCAGAACTTTGGCTTATGGATATTCTACTATCCGAAACTGGAATCGTCAGGATTTCTCGATCAATAATGCCAATACTCCGCCTTCCAATTGGACAGGAGTAGTTTGGGGAGACAGAGAAATTCCGGGAGGTGCAATCTTCATGAGAAATTCTACAGGAAATAGGAATAGACAATTTTTGGTAGGAGGGATTGAGCCCAGACTTGAAGTAAACCATAAGCTTTTCTCTTTTAAAAATGAATTGATTGTTGGGGTAAGGTACCTCCAAGAAACCTCCTTGGAGCAACGAATCAACGGAACCAAAGCAGGAGTGCAAAGTGGGAATCTGGTGCAGGATGAGCAGCGAAACGGGAGGGCTTTTAGTTCTTATTTCCAAAACCAAGCAGAAATCTCGGACAAGTTTTCCTTCAATGCAGGATTAAGAATTGAGAATTTTAATTACGAGCGCGACATTTTCAGAAGAAATTTTTCCGGTTTGGGAATAAGAGACACCTCCTTGGTAGCCGAAAGCAACGTCTTGGAAATTATTCCGGGAGTTGGATTCAATTTCAAACCAACTCAGATGGTGACCCTTTTTGGAGGAGTGCACAAAGGCTTTGCTCCGCCAAGAACCAAGGATGCCATCACATCGACAGGAGATGCGCTTGACCTTGAAGCAGAGAAAAGCTGGAATTTCGAATTGGGCTTGAGATCTTCCCTATCTCCTTGGTTGTTCGTGGAGGCTACAGGATTCCTGATGGATTTTAGCAATCAGATTATCCCAGTCGCGGAATCTGCTGGTGGGGTAGGATTTGGCGTAGTGAATGCCGGGGCAACTCGTCACCAAGGAATTGAAACTGCCATTATGGTAGATATTTCTCAATTGATGAGTTCTCAGAAATGGAGCATTCTCTACGATGTGAATCTGACTTATGTGGATGCATATTATTCTGAAGACCGATTTGTAAGTGATATTAATATCAACGGAAATAGAACGCCATATGCACCTGAATTGCTCTTGAATTCTTCGATGAGCATAGAATCTAACTCGGGTTTTGGTGCAAGATTGACTGCGAAATATGTAGGAGCTCAGTTTGGCGACGAGCTCAATACTGTGGAGCCGTCAATGGATGGAACAATCGGTGAAATCCCTTCCTATTTGGTTATGGATGCAGTTTTGAGCTATAAAGTAGCGAACTGGAATTCTGCTTTCAATCTGAGTGTAAAAAACGTTACAGACGAGCGATACATCTCAACTCGCCGACCTCAGGGCATCCGTGTTGGATTGGCTAGATTGGTGACAGCAGGGTTTGAATTTAATTTTTAAATTTTCAAAAACCTGAAAACCTTTCACCACCCTGCCTGTTAAGTATCTGAGAGGCAATAAATGCTTTTCTTCATAGTGCTGGGTTGAGCCGTTCCTTGATTGGAGCGGTTCTTTTTTTATGCCATTTCACTTACCTTTTGACATGGAGAACGCTAAGCTTAAAAAATTCAGTAGGCTAATTCGGTTAATCAATTATTATCCACCTTACCTTTTTTCAGGAATCAGAGTGGTGGATTATGCGCCAGATTGCTCAATGTTTCGTACACGTCTCAAGCTTACTTGGTATAATCGCAATCTATTAGGTACTGCTTTTGGAGGATCTCTCTATTCGATGTGTGATCCTTTTTTCATGTTTATTCTGATTATTCACTTAGGCGATGAGTACATCGTTTGGGATAAATATGCATCAATTGATTTTTTGAAACCAGGAAAAGGAACTGTTTATACGGAGATTAAACTTTCTTCTGCCCAAGTTGGGGAAGTGAAAAAGGTGGTTGAAGAACAAGGAAAGTACATTTTTGAATTTACATGTGAGGTGAGGGATGAGGCTGGTAATTTAATTGCCAGTCTGAAGAAAGGTGTTTATGTCCGCAGAAAGGATTTCCGAAAGTCCTAATCCAATCTTTTGGAAGCATTGACTACCTTTGCGATCAAAATATTAGCAAAATGATTATAGTAGGAAAAGTAGTACTGTCAGATGATATCAAGGAAAACTTTTTTGTCTGTGATTTAGAAGCTTGCAAAGGAGCATGTTGCGTAGAAGGTGATGCCGGAGCTCCTTTGGAAGATGATGAGACTAAAATCCTCGAGGAAATTTACCCCATCGTTAAAGATTATATTACCGAAGAGGGTAGGGCTGCAATCGAAAAGCAAGGCACTTGGGTCATTGACAAAGATGGAGACAAGGGTACGCCGACGATTGGAGATAATCGAGAATGTGCGTATGCGTTATATGATGATCGAGGAATCCTGAAGTGTGGAATTGAGCAGGCTTACTTAGCCGGAAAGACAGATTATAAAAAACCAATTTCCTGCCATATGTACCCGATTCGGGTTAAGAAATATGATGATTTTGAAGCCCTAAATTACGATCGTTGGCATATCTGCGATCCTGCCTGCCAATTAGGGTCAAGTTTAAAAGTGCCCATCTACAAGTTTCTTAAGGATGCCCTAATTAGAAAGTATGGTAAGGATTGGTATGATGAATTGCTTACTGAAATTGAAGGTTAAAAAATATCCTGCTCTTTAGGAAAGAGCAGGATATTTTTTAGTCTGTTTTGATCTGGTAATGCCTAATAGGTTTTTCTCCCAACAAATGCTCGATGAAATAATCCCAGCGCTTTTTGGTGAAATAATCACCATTCGTTCTCCCAAAGCTATGATTCCTGCTCGGCCAGATAAATAAATCAAAATCTTTTCCAGCATTAATCAATGCTTCCGCAAATTTGAAAGTGGCAGAAGAATTTACATTTTCATCTATTCCTCCATGAGCTAGGAGTAAATGGCCTTTTAGATTTGATGCATTGGTAACATTTGATTGCTCCTGATAGAAATCTCCAACCGGATAGCCCATATACATTTCAGGCCACCAAGCTTTTTCCATTCTGTGATCATGATCTCCGGCTGAGGCTACGGCCACTTTATAAAAGTCAGGATGTAACAGAATTGCTCTTGCCGCGTCATATCCACCAGCCGAATGACCAAAAACCCCTACTTTATCTGAATCCATGAATTTGTTTTTAGCCGCTAATTCTTTGATGGCCAACACGTGGTCAGTGGTGCCGTCACCAAGATTATTATAAGAAACGTCATTAAAAGTTTTACCTCGTCCATTTGTTCCAAGGCCATCAACTGTCACTACTACAAATCCTAATTCTGACATGGGTTGCGATAAGCCGACTAATCCTGCTTTAAAAGTTTTCGGTGTGATGTCAGTATGAGGGCCTGTGTAGGTGTAATCGATGATGGGATACTTCTTTTTTGAATTGAAATCTGTTGGTAAATAATAGATGCCATAGATAGTGGTTTTTCCATCCTTTGCAGTGGCTGTAAATTGGGTTGGGCTTCGATAACCTTTTTTTAGAAGGTTAGAAATGTCTGCTTTGGAAATTTCCTGTACGATTTTACCTGTTGCTAATTCTCTCACCACAGAAACTGTTGGCTCATTTACAGTAGAATAGTTATCTATAAAATACTTATTACCAACGCCATAGCTGATTTCATGAAAAGTGTTTTCAGGAGTCAGGAGTACTAGCTCAGAACCATCAAAATTTACTTTGTACACGAAAGAATAATAAGGGTTCACATTTTTTTCTTTGCCAGCAGCTTCGAAGTAGATGATCTCATTTTTTTCATCGATGTTCAGTAAATTTTTGACCACGTAATCTCCTAGAGTAATTCGATTAATAAGCGCGCCACTTTTCCAATCCATCAGGTATAATTGATTCCATCCTGATTTTTCAGTTCCTAGAATAAATTGACCATTTTTTAATTTTCTGAGAATATTAGTATTGTTAATGTGCGTAGGCGAGGATTCGGAATAAATGGTTCTAATTCCCTTTGATTCGGCATTGATTTCTAAAATGTCAAGAGCCTTGAAGCCTCTATGTAAATAGGTGCCGAAGAGATTTTTACTATCAGCATCCCAATTAAAGTACATTCCTATAAAGTGAGGAAGTGATAGCTCAGGGAACTTAGTTTCAGTTTTGCTTTCAATATCAAAAAGAACTGGGGTATACATAACCACTGAGGTATCTCCAGGTGAAGCTCTGTAATAACCCATCAATTGTGGCCTGAATTTATCGTCTTGGCTATTATCTAAGAGCAACATTTTCTCAGCAAGTCTTAGATCGACAATTTGAGTCTGGATTTTTTTGGAATCAGGAGACCAATTTACAGTGAAGTGAAAAGGCCTTTCTCCTTTTTCACCATAGACTATATCTGACCAACCCCAAAATGAAGCATATTCAAAATCCTTTTTGCCATCAAAACTCAATTGTATTTCCCCTCCAGTTTCTAGATTCTCAACAAACAAGTTGAAGTTTCTTGAGAAGGCTTTCCAATTACCATCTGGAGAAATTGAAGTGTCTCTGCTTTTAGGTTCAGGTGAACGCGTAGATTCTAAACTGGAATTTTGATAAGTCCAGATTTTGTTTTGCCACTCAAAAGTGACGCTTCCATCATATTTTAACTGAATCCTGTTAAATGGTAAGCTCTTGGGATCTACTGATTGCCCACTTTTTTCACTGAGTAACTCAGCTATTTCATTGTGGTTAAAAGCTTCGAGAGTAGTTCCTTTTTCGATATCTGTATAGTAGAACCTTTTACCATCTTTTGTGAAAGTTTGATACCAAAAGCTAGTTTTACTATCCAGCCAATTGGGAATTACTTCTAGATGATATATTTCCCTTTGAATAGAATTGCTGAGGAAGTACTCGGCTTTATGGTAGGTTTCTTCAGTAATTTGACTGAGGAGTTGAGGAGAGTTTAAAAAAATGAAGCTTAGGATTGCAAAAATTTTCACCCTATTCTTAATTGAGGAATATCGTTTCATAATTTTTGGTTGCTAGTAAAAGAACCAAAATACATGATATTTTTCTCAATTTGGGATGAATTTGTAAATGGTTTAATTCTATTCAGCCCGCGTTTCCATAGGATTTTTTGATCCATTTAATTATCTCAGGGTTTATATCAGTGATTAGAGAAAGGATCTTCATAGAGCTTGCCTTGCTCAGTGACAGGTGTAAGAACTTTGAGTTTTACCTAGTTTGTAGCTAGTGCTAAGCCCCTGCTGCCCATCAGAGGGGAGCCCATGGGTCCCTTTATAAACTTTAGAAGGAAGAAAAAGCTGAGTCCATTTTTTCAATTGAGCAGAAGCTGTTTTTGCTCAGCTGACCAGCGCGTTGGAGTCTTCCACAATCCCTATAAAATAGTGGTTCATGGAATCAATGATTGCCGCTAGCCTTCTGTTCCGTTCGCAGTCCTTTCCAGTCGTAGTTGGACTCTCGTTCGCTTCGAATAGATTTCGCATCCATTACACATTACGAGCTGCAATTTTCAGTTTGATAAAAAATTTAGATTCAAATAAAAAGACAATTAATTTAAAAGCACTGTAAATCAATAGATTGATTTTAGACCTTGATGTAGATTTTTCGTCTATCCATCCACAATCCTATCAACCAAATCAACAGCATATAACTTAATGCAAAAAGAAGTGAGGCCAAATTTGGGCTCAACCAACTGGTAAAAAGGGATTGGTATATCACCCCTCTAAGGCTAGATTCGCCTATAGGGATCATCGATATAATTGAAATGACAATCCCTGAGGCGACGTACAAAATCAGTGGGTTTCTTCCGAAAACCTCGAAGAAATAGGTCCATCCTTTCCAGTTGCGGATCTCAATAAACCAGATCAGAACTGCTAAGATCAACAAGTCTCTTCCCACAGTGTGTAGGACATAGGAACTGGTCCAAATTTTTTTATTGATGGGAAATACCATGTCCCAAACGTAGCTGAGAATGACTAGACCAATAGACCAAACCAATAAGGTGCGGACGGTTTTAAAGTTGTTTCCATTCTTTTGAATGAAAATTCCCGCTAGATAACCTGCTATGACATTTACTATGGATGGAAGCGTGCTTAGAATACCTTCTGGATCAAAAGGGATTCCTTCACCAGTGTACATCCGCTCCGCTCCAACTATTACTAAATCAAGTTTGATGGCTGCATTGGTCTCCAAACCATAAGGATCTGCCCCATCACCAAAAAAGTAGAGCATCGCCCAATATCCTAAAAGCGCAATTCCTGAAAAAATCCAGCCCAACTTTGGTCCCCCTAGGTATAAAACTAACGCGCCAAAGAAATAAGCTAATGCGATTCGTTGCAAAACACCAAATAATCGAACTTCTGTCAAATCGATAAAGACCATCTCTCCAGCTTCATTGTAATCGAAAAAAGGAAAAGCATTCAAAAGCCAACCTATCAGAAAGATTAAAAGTGTTCTTTTCCCCACCTTTTTAAAGAAATCAACTGCTGACATCTCACCCAATCGCTTCATAGCAAAACTCATTGCATTTCCCACGACAAAGAGAAAGGTCGGAAAAACTAGGTCAGTCATGGTGAATCCATGCCAATCTGCATGGGCTAGTGGAGCATATAAGGAGGACCAACTACCAGGGGTGTTGACGATAATCATAAAGGCGATGGTCATTCCCCTTAGGACATCTAACGCTAAGTAGCGGCTGCTCATAGGGGATGGGATTGGAGATGGAGTCATATGCTCTATTTGGCTTATTCTGGGTGATTAATCTGAAGGCTTTAAGATAAAACATTATATTGTTTTTTACTTAAAGTATTCATTTTTGTCTCGTTAGAATTGTTATTTATGAAAGATATCCCTGTAGAATCGCTTAAGGTCACTGAACCCATTCGCCTAACTGAGCTCCCAACTTTCATTGATTTGGAATGCTCAGAAAAGAAAAAGAATAAAAAATTAAACAAATACCGGGAAGAACTAAGTGATCATCAGGAGATCATGTATGCACATAATAAATACAGTGTTCTGATCTGTCTTCAAGGAATGGACACTGCAGGAAAGGATAGCCTGATCAGAGTAGTATTTAAAGAATTTAATCCAAGAGGACTTGTAATTCAAAGTTTCAAAATCCCATCTAGCAACGAACTTGAGCATGATTATTTATGGCGACATTATGTCGTTTTGCCAGAGCGTGGCAAATATTCTGTTTTCAATCGGAGCCATTATGAAAATATCGTAGTGACACGAGTTCATCCTGAGTACATTCTCAATGAAAATATTCCAGGGATTGAAAAGGAGGAAGATATTACCCCTAAATTCTGGGAAAATAGATTTGAGCAGATTATCAATTTTGAAAAACATGTTCGGCAGAATGGAACAGTTATCTTGAAATTCTATCTTCACTTGAGCAAGGAAGAGCAGCGTAAGCGGTTGCTCAGAAGATTGGATGAGCCCAAGCACAATTGGAAATTTTCTCCGGGAGATCTTAAAGAAAGATCGTATTGGGGTAAATATCAGGAATACTATGAAGACGCCATCAATCGAACATCGAAACCCAATGCTCCTTGGTATATCATTCCAGCAGATAATAAAGAGACTGCTCGAGTTTTAGTAGCGAAAATTATATTAGAAGAAATGCAGAAGCTAACTGACATAAAAAATCCAGATCTCGATGATAAAGTGAGGGACAATTTGAGTTTTTATCGTGGGGAACTCGAAAAGGAGTTTGACGCAGAAAAATAGCCTTGGGTAGAACAAGATTTTTTAAAGAGTGGTTTTATACGTTTCCAATTTTTACGCAAATCGAATTGTATTATCACAATAGATTTTTGGTAGATCATGAAAAAAATATTTAGTATAATCATTTTGATCTTTCTCTTTAGTGAAGTTGAAGATCAAAAAAGGTACGTAGTTAAGCTTTAATAATCGGGTGTGTTTACCACAAGAGGTGAAACTGGTGACCGTGATAGTAACAATAATTTAGGCAAAAATTCCCGAGATCAAAAATTGAAAAAGGCACAGGATGTCGCTAAAGGAAAAGGTGTGATAAATTTAATTTCTTCATTTGCTGATGCAGAAGTGGGATTTGTAGCTGAATTAACAGACGTACAACGCCAGTCTTTACTTAATGACTCGGATGTTCAATCCGTCTTAGAAGATTTCAAAATGCAGAGCAGTCTAAGAATGCAAAGTAAGCCTCGGATTCAAAGCAGACCAAGAATGCAGGAGGAATATTCCTACGATATCGATCAAGGGACAAGCTGTGCAGTGATACAATCCATGGGTCCGGTGAAAGTTAACGGTTCAAGAAAAGAATCGATTTGGATAGTTGATTCAGGGATTGGTAGTCGTTACCAAGATTTAACCTCAAAATCAAGAGATTTACTTTTTTAGATTGATTTGACAAATGCCTGATATTTTTCAGTCAAAATGCGGTTTGATTCCTCCCCATCATCAGTATTGGAGCTAGAAAAAAGTTCAGGTTTTATTCCCCTGTCCAAAAGGTTTTGGACTGACTGAACCATAATTGCTTGAAGAAGTGCTGCTCCGATCACAGTTGAAGTAGCGCCTACTTTGGTCGTTAATCCATTTAATTCAATACTTGCATCACCTATCTCTCCAAAATTATCCAAATACAAATCACAGACTTCATACAGTTTTAAGCCGGAAGAATGTCTGGAATCTACTGAACTGGTATGGGACAAGTTGGTAATTGCAATGACTTTTGCGCCTGCTGATTTCGCGATTTGCGCCATTTCTATAGAGACCGAATTTCTGCCTGAATTGGAGTAAATGATGAATACATCTGATTCAGTAATATTATATGGAGACAAAAGGTTAGCCGCATATCCCTCGATTCGTTCTACTTCTGTGCTTTTTGAGGCATTTTCATGAAGCATCAAGGCAGGATCAAGAATAGGAATAACTCTAGCAAATCCTCCTGCTCTATAAAAAATCTCCTCGGCAAGCAGGTGTGAATGCCCAGTCCCTGTAGCATAAATCCAACCCTCAGCTTCTAGTGCCTTTGCTACCCAATTGGAAGCTGTCTGAATTTTTGATTTTTGACCAAAGGCAGCATTCAGTTTATCGGAAATAGATTGAAAATACCTTTCAAAAGCTTCCATTTATTTTAATTCAGTAGAATTTCATCCACAAATACCCAGCCTTTAGCTCCAGAAGCGGGATGCCATTTTGGAAGAAATCTGATTGGATTTAGCTTGATGCGAAGCGATTCATATCCGCCGACAGAAAGATCGTAATTGAGAAATCTTGATCTTGGTAAATCAACTTTTTTGGATTGTTCCGGGATTTCGCTCACGATGGTTTTCCAAACTCCATTTTTAAGCCCTTTGATTTCTGCTGAGGCAGGAGGGAAGATATGGGCTCCTTCATGATAGAGCATTCCAATAACCAGTTCTGAATAATTTGTCTCAGGATCCAATTTCAGCTCCAATTCCATCGCTTCATCTTGGAAACCGAGCCATTCGCCCGTTGTGTGATTATTTTGTCCTTTGATCTGATCGAAAAGTGTTTCCACTCCGTTGCCTTTGTATTGTTTATTGGGTGTGCTTAGAAGTCGATATTCGTGGGGAGTCAGACCAGATTTCAGGAATTGAAAATTAGTGTCAGGTGACCCAATCCAATTTTTCGCAAATACTTTGGCTCTAATTGTCCCGGTTTTTGTGAGCCAAATTGGCTCAGAATAGTGTGGGCTAGTCAAACTATCAGGTTCTGATCCATCTAGGGTATATCGAATGTCCACGGTTTTGATGGGATGAGAAATCACTACTTCCATGCTGTCGCGAAACATCATTTTATCAAAGGTTACCTTAGGTGAGTTCAGAGGAAAAATTGCTTCGCTCCCGTCAAAGCCAAAATCAATGCTCGTGTTAGGTAGTTTTGATTGTAAAGTCTTTTTCTGCGCATCTGACAGGCTAGGAGTCCAGAGGTAAAGGCTGATCAAAGGTTTCATTTCCGAAATGGCTTGAACCCCAATTTCATCAATTGGATTTCCTGAAATAGCCAAATACTTCAGATTTCCCAGTGAGGCAAGCAACTGGATTTGTTTGGAGTCTAAATCAGTGAAATTTGCCTGAATCTCTTCTAAATGGGTCATTCCTTTTAGTACCGAAAGATCGACTCCCGCAAGCGGCATTTTATTAAGGTTTAATTTGACTATTTGATCTTTTACTTTTTCCAGTTCTCCAAGTGAATTTGGGTCAAAGGCAGCGATACTAAAATAAGATACCTCCAAGGCTGGAGACTCTGGATAAAAAGTCTCCACCTTTCTGAAAAAATTATTTAGTGATTTAATGTCTGAGGCATCAGCTGCTTCAAAACTGTAGATTTTTTTAGCTTCAAACTTATTTGAAGCTAAAATAAAGAGCTTGCTGTCAGGAGCGATTTCCATCACTTTTTGATCAAATGAGGCCCCATTTGCAACCCATTCTCTCAAAATGATTAACTCATGTTCGGTTAATTGTGCCTTATTTTTTGGAGGCATATGCTTTTTCTCCTCCATCGGTAAACCGATTCTCTGAATCATGTGTGAGTTTTCGAAATCTCCTGCAAGGACAAAGGGGCCAGATTTTCCGCCTTTTTGTAAGCCCTCGATATAATCCATTCGAAGTTCGCCTTTGATTTTCCCTTCTTTGTGACAGCTCATGCATTTGCTTTCTAAGATCGGACGGACCAAATCATTGAATATTTCTGCCTCTGCTAAAGGTGTGATCTCGCTATCTTTTTTCTGGATGGGGGCCAGTAGAAAATCTTCACCATGGGTGATATTTGCTCCCCAATGCCCAGTCAGCGTGATTCCTAAGGCTAAGAGCAAACTTGCTGGTTTCAATAATGATTTGGAAAGATGTCTAAAAAAATATATAGCAATACAAAGGTAGAAGATCGCTATTCCAGACCATTGGTGCCAAAGAATCGCATCTCCATCATAATCTTCATTTATTAAGATCAGCCCAGCGATCACCGTTAATCCTGCGAAATTACATCCAGCTAATAGTGTTAATTCAAAGATTGACCTTGCGTCTGGCTTTTGGTCTAATCTTGGAATCCACACATACAAAAGCCCCAAAAGAAGCAAGACAATAGGAAAGTGTAGTAGAAGTGGATGGCTCCTGCCAATAACTTGAATCCAGTCAGGGAGTAAAATCCGGTCTGAGCCAATCGCTAATATTAGCACTAAGCCCATCCAGACAAATAGCGTATTCTCTAGGAGAGTTTTAATCGAGGAAGTTTTCACCATAAGATCTTAAGCGATGATATCTTTTACCACTTTACCAGAGACGTCAGTTAATCGATACCGTCTTCCAAGATGCTTATAAGTCATTCGTTCATGGTCAATTCCCATCAGATTCATCACTGTAGCTTGAAAATCATGGACATGGACAGGATTCTCTGCAATATTGTATCCGAATTCATCTGTTTCCCCATAGACCATTCCTGACTTGACGCCACCGCCCGCCATCCAAATTGAGAAAGCACGAGGATGATGATCACGCCCGTAATTATCAGCCAAAATTTTTCCTTGACAGTAATTTGTTCTTCCAAATTCACCGCCCCAAATCACCAATGTTTCATCCAGTAATCCACGCTGCTTTAAATCAGTGATCAACGCCGCTGAGGCTTGATCCACATCTTCAGCTTGAAGCGCCATTTCGTTTGGAAGATTCCCATGCTGATCCCATCCTTGATGGTAAAGCTGGACGAATCTGACTCCGCTTTCGGAAAGTTTTCTTGCTAAAAGGCAATTTGCTGCATAGGTTCCAGGCACAAGGCAGTCCGGTCCGTAAAGTTTGATAATGCTGTCAGGTTCTTTGGAAACATCGGTCATTTCAGGCACTGCGGTCTGCATTCTGAAAGCCATTTCGTATTGCTGTATTTTTGCGGTGATCTCAGGATCATTAAATTCTTTGTAGCTCAAATCATTCATTGAGGCGATTTGATCAAGCATTTTTCGACGCTCATCACGACTCATTTTATCCGGGTCTTTCAAGTAAAGAACAGGATCTTCCGAATTGGAAAACTGAACACCTTGATGCGTGGCATCTAAGAATCCATTACTCCAAAGCTTAGAATAAACTCCTTGTCCATTTCCTCTACCGCGGCTCAGCAATACGCAAAAGGCAGGAAGATTACTATTTTCACTGCCTAATCCATAGCTCAGCCAGCTTCCCATACTGGGCCGATTTCCTACCTGTGCTCCCGTTTGAAAAAAAGTCAAGGCGGGATCATGATTAATCGCCTCCGTATGCATGGATTTTACGATACAGATATCATCTACTATTTTGGCTGTGTGAGGAAATATTTCTGAAATCCAAGCTCTAGACTCTCCGTATTGGTTAAACTTAAAGTAGGAGCCAACTAGTGGGAAAGACGTTTGACCAGCGGTCATTCCTGTCAATCGCTGATCTCCACGAATAGAATCCGGCAGTTCTTGTCCAATATTTTCATTGAGTAGTGGCTTGTAATCAAAGGATTCCAATTGACTAGGTGCACCATTTTGGAATAGATAAATTACCCGTTTAGCTTTTGGTGCAAAATGGGGTAGGGCATCCATAATTGCATCTTCCGCTCCAGCTTTACCAGAAAATAAGTCGGGAATCAATAAAGAACCTAATGCAGCACTACCCACTCCTAAACTTAATCGGGAGAGAAACTTCCTTCTGTTGAAATTCAACCCCTGTTCAAATTCTTCCTTCTCCATCTTATATTTTTGTAATGGTTTCTTCCAAATTATAAATGCTAACTATCACCTGCATCAAAGCCGCTGTTTCAGGGCGAATTGATTTTGGGTCTAGCGGATATTCACCCACAGCCAACGTCGGTTCAACCTGACTCTCGTCAGTCTGAAAGCGCTTCAATTGATCTTCGTAGTAGTTTTCTAATAAGCTCTTTTCCTTTGAACTGATCGGTCTGCAAACGATTTTAGTGAAAGCTTGATCAATGGACTTTTGGGCATCCATTTTTTCTAATAGGCTACTCGCTAATACGCGCGAAGCTTCTAGGATCATAGGATCATTTAGCATGACTAATGCTTGTAGAGGCGTGTTTGTCCGACCTCTGGTAATTTCACAGCGATCTCTATTGCTACTGTCGAAGATGATTGCTTTTGGAGGTGGAACCGTTAGTTTGATAAAATTATAAATCCCCCGCCGATAGAGATCATCCCCTTTGTCTTGAACATAAGTGGCCAAAACTCCTCTTCCGGATGTAGCCGATTCCCAAATTCCTTCAGGCTGATAAGGTTTTACACTTGGTCCGCCAATCTTCTGATGAAGAAGTCCGCTACTTGTAAGCACCAAATCCTGAATATTTTCGGCAGGCAAGCGCAGGCGCGAAGCCCGAGATACGTAGACATTTTCTGGATCCGTATTTAAATGTTTTTTGGTGATCACAGAAGACTGTCTATAAGTTGAGGAGCTGAGGATTTGCTTGAGTAACCGCTTGATGTCCCAGCCATTTTCCATAAAATCAACAGCTAGCCAATCGAGTAATTCAGGATGACTTGGCAAGTCGCCTTGCATACCAAAGTCTCCTGCAGACTTCACGATTCCTTGCCCAAATAGCTCCTGCCAAATCAGATTGACAAATACCCGGGCGGTAAGTGGATTATCTTTGTTTGTAATCCATTTGGCTAAGCCAAGACGGTTTTTCTCTAAATTATCTGCAAAAGGGAGTATAGATTTAGGCGTTCCGGGATTTACAGGGATAGTTGGTGCATCATAGGCTCCACGGTCTAAGATGAAAGTTGTCCGACTTTCATCACCTTCCAATTCATCCATTACAGAAACACTTAATTTGGTAGTGTCTTGATGATTGATGAAACTCATCACCCCACTGAGGTCTTCTTGATCGACCCAAAGTATTGGAGTTTTAGCAGGTTTGGATTGACTGACATCTCCTTCATAGCCTTTCTCTGGACTATTGTTGAAAAAGGCAAAAAACTGATAATATTCTTTCTGGGAAAAGGGATCATACTTATGATCATGGCACTGCGCACATTCCATGGTAATTCCCAAAAGACCTTTGCTGATGGTATTTGTCTTATCTAGCACATATTCGACCCTATATTCCTCATCGATTACCCCGCCCTCCTCTGTGTATTTATGATTTCTATTGAAAGCTGTGGCTAATATTTGCTCCTTGGTAGCATTTGGTAAAAGGTCCCCGGCAAGCTGCCAGGTAATGAATTGATCATAGGGAAGATTTTGATTGAATGCATAGATCACCCAGTCCCGATAAGGCCATTGAGTTCGGATATTGTCATCCTGATAGCCATAGCTGTCTGAATATCTTGAAACATCCATCCAAAGTACGCCAAGCTTTTCCCCAAAAGAAGGCTCTGCTAAAAGTCCATCAAGTAAATCCTCATAACTCAAATCGCTATTGAAATCACCAAATCGAGCTAATAAATCCGGGCTAGGAGGGAGACCGGTCAAATCGAGGCTTGCTCGCTTGATTAGTTCATACGATTTTGCTTCAGGATTTGGCTTTAGGCCTTTTTCTTTCATTTTCTTAGCTACAAAAAAATCAATGGGACTAGTTCCCCAAGACTGATCAGTAGGAAGTTGATGTTTCTTTGGCTTCACAAATGCCCAATGAGGTTCATATTTAGCTCCTTGCGCTATCCAAATTTTGATCAAATCGACCTCAGATGATGAAAGCGAAAGATTTGATTCTGGTGGGGGCATCAGTTCTCCAGGATCTTCAGAAGTGATTCGATGGTAAAGCATCGACTCTTCAATATTACCAGCAACCAAAGCAAATTTCCCCTTTGATTCTTTCAAGGCAGCGAAAGCACCTTCTTCTGTATCCAATCTGAACTCAGATTCACGCTTATTGGCATCTGGCCCATGGCAGGCAAAGCATTTGTCTGATAGAATAGGGCGGATATGAAAATTATAACTTACCTGCTCTCCCTTAGCCAAAAGGACAGCATCGCCTTTTTCAGATGTGCAATTCCATACTAGTAGCGGGAAAAATAACAGGAAACCGAGGCTGATTTTTAGGATTGATTTCATTTCTTGAATTGAAAACTGAAAACAAAATATAGGTATAATTGCAAGCAATCGCGTCATGCATTAGACTAAAAATTCAATAAAGTTTGAATTCTAATCCTATTTTTTTTAGATAAATATTGCTCCAAGAAAAAGAAACTGATTAATTGGATTCCATTAAGATGTGTGTCGTTTTCTTTTCTTTAAAAAATTTATTTCCTTAAAAAGAAAAAAGCCAGCTTTTTGAAGCTGGCTTAAGTTTATCTCTTAATCACTGAAAAGTCGAAGTCTTCTAGAAACTTGGTGGTAAAGTCGCCTTCATTGAATTTCTTATCATTCAGTAAGGCAATATGAAATGGGATAGTAGTTTTTATTCCATCGATCACAAATTCCTCTAATGCTCGTTTCATTCGCACGATAACCTCTTCTCTGGATTGTCCGCTCACAATAAGCTTCGCAATCATGGAGTCATAATTAGGCGGAATCACATAGCCTGCATACACATGCGAATCGATTCTTACGCCTCGGCCTCCTGGAATATGAAGATTTTGAATCTTCCCTGGACTTGGTCTGAATCCATGAGCAGGATCTTCTGCATTAATCCTGCATTCCATCGCAAAAAGCTTTGGATAATAGTTTCTTCCGCTGATAAGTTCACCTGCAGCAACTTTGATTTGTTCTTTTATTAGGTCAAAATCAGTTACTTCTTCGGTAATAGGATGCTCTACTTGAATTCGAGTATTCATCTCCATGAAGTAGAAATTTCGATCCTTATCCACCAAGAATTCAATGGTACCAGCTCCCTCGTACTTAATCGCCTCAGCACCTTTGATAGCCGCTTTGCCCATCGCTTCGCGAAGTTCATCTGTAATGAAAGGGGAAGGAGTCTCTTCTACAAGTTTTTGATGTCTTCGTTGGATTGAGCAATCTCGCTCCGAAAGATGGCAAGCTTTGCCTGTCCTATCTCCGATAATTTGGATTTCGATATGTCTCGGCTCCTCCACATATTTTTCTAGATACAAACCATCATTGCCAAATGATGCTCCAGACTCCATTCGGGCATCATCCCATGCTTTTTTGAATCCTTTTTCTTCCTTGACAATCCGCATACCTTTACCACCACCGCCAGCTGTAGCTTTTAGAATAACAGGATAGCCCATTTCAGTGGCGATTTTTATTCCCTCTTCGATGGATGACAAGATTCCCTCTGAACCTGGAATAATTGGCACTCCGGCTTTCCTCATAGTCGCTTTTGCAGTTGCCTTATCGCCCATTTGATTGATCATATCTGCGCTTGCCCCAATAAACTTGATTCCATATTCTTCACAGATTTTGGAAAATTCAGCATTTTCGGATAGAAAGCCGTAGCCGGGATGGATTGCATCCGCGTTGGTGATTTCTGCCGCGGCTATGATTCTGGGAATATTCAGATACGAGTCCTTACTTGGGGCGGGTCCAATACAAACGGCTTCGTCTGCGAACCGAACATGCAAGCTGTCTTTATCTGCAGTAGAATAGACTGCGACGGTCTTGATCCCCATTTCCTTACAGGTACGGATGATTCTAAGAGCAATCTCGCCTCTATTTGCAATTAATATTTTTGAAAACACGGTATTCTAATTAAGATTGATAATTAACCTGCTGGATCTACCAAGAATAATGGCTGATCGTATTCCACTGGGCTGGCATTGCTCACAAGGATTTTTACAATTTTTCCGGAAATTTCAGATTCTATCTCATTGAATAGTTTCATTGCCTCAATGATACAGACCGTCTCTCCAGCTTTGATCACATCACCTTCACTGACGAAAGCAGGAGATTCTGGATTTGCCGTTAGGTAAAAAGTGCCAATCATTGGAGATTTGATTTCAACCAGATTGGATGGGGAAGTAGCAGGTGCTACTGGCGTAGCTGCTACTGAGGCAATAACTTGCGCTGCAGGTGCCGCAATTTGTGCCGGAGCGGACTCTACATAGCGAGTGCCAGACTGGTCCGCATATTTTTTTATAGAAAGTTCAAACTCATCTGTTTTGATTTTGACCTCAGCGAGGCCTGAATTTGAAATATAATCGATTAATTCCTGAATCTCTTTTGCTTTCATAAGTTGGATTTTTTATTTGCTCAAGGCAAATTATAGGTTGGGTTTAAAAACGTAAAAGCCGAGAGATTTAAGAAAATCAAAAGGCTTTTACGAATTTATTTTACTCTTTCGGAGTAGGATTTATCTCGTGTGTCCACCTTTATCATAATGTCTTGCTCTACAAATAGCGGTACCATTACAATTGCTCCAGTTTCTAATGTTGCTGGTTTAGTCGCATTGGTTGCGGTATCTCCTTTGATTCCAGGCTCAGTGTAAGTGATCATCAATTCTACAAATGGAGGAAGCTCTACTGAAAGTGGAGTCTCCGTTTCATCATGAATCAAGATGTCTACTAACTGACCGTCTTTTAATAAATCATATCTTTCAATCAATTTTTCTTCAATAGAAATTTGTTCGAAGGTGTTAGTATCCATAAAGTTGTAGCCAAAATCGTCTTTGTATAAAAATTGATGAGGACGCTTTTCTACTCGTGCAGTTTCTACTTTTTCTCCTGCGTTGAAAGTTTTTTCCAAAGTTTTACCGCTGGTCAACCCTTTCATTTTTGTTCTTACGAATGCTGCTCCTTTACCTGGTTTAACATGCTGAAATTCTACAATTGTAAAAATATCATTGTTCATCACCAAGCATAGTCCATTTTTAAAATCTGCAGTACTTGCCATAATTATTTTTCTTAATCTAAATATTATTTTGGATCATAGGCCCATTTCAAATAAATAGCTCCCCAAGTGAAGCCTCCACCGAATGCTGCCAATATTAAGTTGTCACCTTTTTTTAATTGCTTCTCATAATCCCAGAGACATAATGGGATAGTCGCAGCGGTAGTGTTTCCGTATTTCTCAATGTTCATCATGACTTTATCTTGGCCGATTCCCATTCGACTAGCGGTCGCATCAATTATACGCTTATTTGCTTGATGAGGAACTAGCCATGCCACGTCATCACCTTTCAGTACATTACGCTCCATTACCTGAGCACTGACGTCTGCCATGTTGGTGACTGCAAACTTAAATACCGTAGCACCCTCCTGATAGGCAAAATGTTCTTTCGCCATCACAGAATCGACGGTAGCAGGTATTGCACTTCCTCCTGCTTTCATATGTAGATAAGGAGCTCCGGAACCATCAGATTTCAGAATTGTGTCCATGATCCCATACTCTTCTGTGGTAGGCTCCAACAATACAGCTCCGGCTCCATCACCAAATAGGATACAAGTAGTTCTGTCGGTGTAATCGACTATAGAAGACATTTTATCTACGCCCACGATGATTACTTTTTTATGCGTACCCGTTTGGATGTATTGGCTGCCAATATTTAAAGCAAAAAGGAAGCCTGAGCAAGCGGCAGCCACATCGAAACTGTAGCTATTTTTTGCACCAACTTTATCTGCAATAATATTACCAGTAGCTGGAAATGGCATATCGGGCGTCACAGTAGCGCAGATGATCAAGTCAATATCCAAAGGATCAGTGCCTGTTTTCTCAAGAAGACCCTTTACGGCGGCTGCGCCCATCACGGAACTTCCCTGATTTTCTCCCTTTAAAATTCTTCGTTCTCTAATGCCAGTTCTGGAGTAAATCCACTCATCATTTGTTTCTACCAGCTTCTCAAGTTCTTTATTGGTCAAGACGTAATCCGGAACATATCCTTGGATTCCGGTAATCATGGCTCTGATTTTGCCCATTTTGCAGGTTTTATATTAAATTGATCTTAAGTAAAGTTCAATTTAAATTAGGTTTTAGGAATGTACTTTACCCTGTAAGGAAGGCAAAAATATTATAATTGTTAGTCACCACCAAAACAATTTGGTAACAGTTCCTTAATTAAAAATTTAATAGGAAAGCTTTCCTGCATGTCAAAAAAAAATCCACTCGATAGATTCGAATGGATTTTTGAAATGAGGGGTAATTTTTAATTAGGCTAAAATTTCCTTCTCGATGATTACTTGACCTTTGTAGTACAGCTTACCATCAAGCCAAAAAGCTCTGTGAGGTAAATGCATTTCACCAGTAGTCTGACATTTAGCTAGCCCTGGAGCCTCAAGCTTATAATGCGTTCTTCTTTTATCTCTTCTGGTTTTCGAAATTTTTCGTTTAGGATGTGCCATTTTATGTGTGGTTTATGATTGTTCCTTGTTTTTTAACTTTTTCAATAATTCCCATCTGGGATCTGTAACTTCTTCTTTTTGATGTTTATCAACTGATGATTCTTCGTCGGAGTCGTCATCATAATCTCCATCAATGTAAGCGTAGGTACCTTCTGCTTCAAAATCCTCTTCGTCAAATTCAGTTCGGTGGTCAGGATGAATTTTTTTCGCAGGGAGACCCAGTAGAACAAACTCATAAATAAACTGCGCCACGTTAATTTTAGAAGTATCACGTGTGATTATATAAACCACTTCATTAACCTCTTCTTCTACCTCTCCGTATTTGAAAAGAATTTTCTCGGTGATTTCCAAGTGCTCAAAATACTCTTCGAGACTACGATCGCAGGTAAGTTTTACTTTTCCTGTAATCAGAAAATTCATTTCTATCAGATTTGCTCCTTTGTCCATCAAGACTCTTACAGTCAAAATGCCTTCATCAAGTAGTTCATTGTCTTCGAAATGCTGAAAAAACTCTTTTCCAATTTCAAAATCAATTTCGTACTTACCCTCTAGAAACTTAATGACCTCAATATCAAATGCTCTTAAGAATTTCACGATACCTCCCCTTGATTTAAGAGCGCAAATTTACGTAAATTTTATATAAGGATAAAAGATAATTTAAAATAATCTTTGGTAAAGTGTTTTAAATGTATCTCAAATTGATTAACCCTCCTCTTCCTCAGGGTGATGCTGTCGGATGATATCGATTGCTAGATATAGCGCTGAGCGCATCGAACCTTCATCTGCGATGTTTTTCCCAGCAATATTATAGGCAGTCCCATGATCTGGAGAGGTCCGGATTATAGGCAGACCTGCAGTAAAATTAACGCCAGTACTAAATGCGATGGTCTTAAAAGGCACTAATCCCTGATCGTGGTACATCGCCAAAACCCCATCAAATTTATTATGATGACCCATTCCAAAAAAACCATCAGCTGGATATGGCCCAAACACTAGCTTATTTTGATCTTTCAATTCATTGATTGCGGGCTTGATCACGTTTTCTTCTTCGGAACCAAGTAATCCATCTTCGCCTGCGTGTGGGTTTAGTCCGAGAATAGCAATTTTCGGTTTATCTATTCCAAAATCATTTTTCAATGACTCCAATAATAGGTTTGCCTTTTTCACGATTAGCTCTTTTGTGATAGACCCTGATACTTTACTGATAGGGATGTGTCCAGTAACTAGACCGACTTTAAATCGCTCCGCAACCATCAACATCAAGCTGTCAGATTTCCCTACAGCTTGAGTTATGAATTCTGTATGACCTACGAAACGCAGTTCTTCTGAATTAATATTGTTTTTATTGACAGGGGCGGTAACCAATCCCTGGATTCTTCCTTCTTTCAAGTCATCTACTGCCATCCGAAGTGCTGTCAATGCAAATTTCCCTGCTTCTTGAGTTTCTGCCCCGGGAATAATCTCAGGGCATTCCTCGGTCACATTGATCACATTGATTTTTCGATGCTGCACCTCATCGAGGTTTCTGATCTGCGCAAAATTGAATTGGTCGAGATCAAGTAATTTTTTATAAAAAGTCAAGGCCTTTCCATGTGCATAAATTACAGGAGTCACTGATTTATAAACCCGATTATCCGATAGACTCTTCATGACTACCTCTACACTGATCCCATTCAAATCCCCGATACTAATCCCTAAAATGGATCTTTTCTTTTTTTGATTCATACTGATTGGCCTAGAATAGCCCGATTCGTTTGGTTGGATCTAAAGATCTTGGTTAGACCTTTAGGAATATTCCATTAATTTTATGATGCAATTTATAAAAAAATATCAGAGCGATATGATGGAAAAAGTCAAAGCTAAGAAACACTTGGGTCAACATTTCCTAACTGATCTAAGCATAGCTGAGCGGATAGCACAGGCTGTCACTGGACATCATGGGGCTGATAAAGTTTTGGAAATAGGTCCAGGGATGGGGGTCTTGACTGACTTTCTGAAGGATCAGCCTCTGGAATTGTTCATGATCGAAATAGATAGAGATTCGATTTCCTACTTAAAAAAGAAGTATCCAGAGCTTACTGACCGGATAATCGAAGGTGATTTCTTGAAAATGAACCTGGAAGAATATTTTAAAGAAAAATATGCCATCACGGGTAATTTTCCTTACAATATTTCTTCACAGATTTTCTTTAAGGTTCTCGAAGTCAAAGATCAAGTTACTGAAGTGGTTTGTATGCTTCAGAAAGAAGTAGCTGAGCGAATTGCTTCCCCAAAAGGAAATAAGGACTATGGTATCTTATCGGTGTTGCTTCAGGCGTATTATGATATTTCATATTTGTTTACTGTTCCTCCTGAGGTTTTTGATCCGCCTCCAAGAGTAAATTCAGGGGTGATTCGTCTTGTGCGAAACAACGTCGAAAAACTCGACTGTAATGAAAAACTCTTCAAGCAAGTGGTAAAGGCTGGTTTTGGAAATCGGCGAAAAACACTCCGAAATTGTTTGAAGCCATTTAATTTGCCGGCAGAATTCAATACACATCTAATCCTTGACAAGCGAGCAGAACAGCTTGACGTCGCTGATTTTATATTCCTTACCCAAACAATTGAAGCTGCTCGTGGAAATCATTAAGCAATTTGAACTGTCCAAACAATACTTGGAAAGTCTCCAAGTAGCTATTGAAGCAGAAAACTTTGAATTCATTCGAGAGTCCTTCGATGGGGTGAATATGGCGGATGTGGCAGCGCTACTCGAAGAGCTTTCTTTTGATGAATCGCTTTATGTTATTCGAAGTATAGAAACTCAGCAATCAGCGGATATACTCATTGAGTTGGAGGACGATACGCTTGCTAAAGTTCTGAAAGAAATGCAAGCATCTGAGATGGCCACCTATATAGAAATGATGGATTCTGATGATGGTGCGGATATTCTCAATCTATTTTCGGAACGAGATCGTGAGGATATCATTAGCTACTTTCAGGATAAGGTCAAATCGGATCAGATTCTTGAACTCCTCAGATACGATGAAGATACCGCTGGAGGTATCATGGCGAAGGAATACATCCGAGCTAACAAGAATTGGAACGTGGTCCAGACGATCAATGAAATCCGGAGACAGGCCGAAAATGTAGATAAAATCTTTTCCATCTATGTGGTAAATAATCGTCAGATACTGTTGGGACGTGTGTCCTTAAAAAAAATAGTTCTAGCAGTTGAAGGGACGAAAATTGAGGATATCTACGAAGATGAAGTGATCTCAGTTCCGACTTATATGGATCAGGAGGAAGTGGCAGAAATCATGCGAAAATATGACTTAGAATCTGTGCCAGTGGTCAATTCAAAAAATAAATTAGTTGGTCGAATTACGGTCGATGATATCCTTGATATAATCATGGAAGAAGCGGAGGAGGATATTCAGGCAATGACCGGAATCTCTGATACGGTTGATGAATATGATTCGGTATTCAAGCTTTCCAAGGCGAGACTTCCTTGGCTTTTGATCGGGATAGTAGGGGGTCTTTTGGGGGCTGGATTCATTGGTTTTTTCGAAGAAGGCTTGAGCAAAGTCACCGCCCTGGCTTTCTTTATCCCTTTGATCACTGCAACCGGGGGAAACGTTGGGATTCAATCGTCATCCCTTGTAGTCCAATCACTTGCTAACAAATCAATCTTTGACGATTCGCTTTCCAGGCGTTTTATCAAAGTTTTTTTGGTGGCTATTTTAAATGGTATCATCCTAGCCACCTTCGTTTTCGGAGCTGTTGTCTTTTTCTATCGTAGTGATGTGGCGTTTGCTCTGGTGGTTTCAATTGCCTTATTCTCAGTTGTGTTATTGGCTTCATTCATGGGAACCATTACACCGATTGTCTTGGATAAGATAGGGATTAATCCTGCACTAGCATCTGGTCCATTTATTACTACTGCCAATGATTTATTAGGATTGGCAGTCTATTTCTTAGTAGCGATGTCGCTACTTAACATCTAATCTTCCCTATGAAAATTTTGATAATTGATGAGATGCATGAGGGGATTATCCCCTTGCTTGAGGAGCTTGGACATGAGGCTGTTTATTTGCCAAAAATCACTCGGGAGGAAATACTCGAGCAGGTGGATCAATATCAAGGTTTGATTATCCGTTCAAAAACCCCAATGGATCAGGAATTGCTTTCAAAAGCTACTCAGTTAAAATTCATCGGGAGAGCAGGAGCGGGACTAGATCAGATTGATTTGGAATACCTTGAAAACAAGAATATTAAGCTTTTTCATGCAGCAAAAGGAAATCGAGATGCTGTAGCTGAACATGCTTTGGGGATGCTATTGGCATTATTTAATCAATTCAAAAAAACTGATTTGGAAATTAGAAATGGCATCTGGGATCGTGAAGGAAACAGAGGGGTAGAGCTAAAAGGTAAGACCGTGGGGATTTTGGGTTTCGGTAATATGGGGAAAGCCTTTGCCAAAAGGCTGAAGGGATTTGGAGTGAAAGTCCTAGCCTATGACAAATACAAGACTGGTTTTGGGAATAAATTCATCAAGGAAGTTTCGTGGGATGAGTTAAAATCAAAAGCTGATATTCTAAGTATACATGTGCCTCTCACTGCTGAAACCAAAGATTTTCTTTCCCTAGCTGAATTGAAAAGCTTTAAAAACCCATTCTGGCTAATTAATACCGCTCGTGGAGAAGTGATTAGCTTTCAAACCTTGAATATTGCTTTAGATCATGGTGTTTTAAAAGGAGCCGTTTTGGATGTCTTAGAGAATGAGAAGTTTAATAAATTTAGCCCTGATCAAAAGGTCGATTTTGAAAAATTAGCAACTCGAGGTATGGTACTTTTTTCTCCCCATGTGGCCGGTTGGACTTTTGAATCCTATGAGAAGATCAATCAGGTTTTGGTTAAAAAGATTAAGAAATCGTTTGGATAAAAGAGGGGAATCTTAAAGTTCTTGATCTATTCTTAAGAAAGTCACTTTTTTTAAAACAATAGGATTCAAGGTTTGTGCTTGACTTTCATTAGAAATACTTTTTTTGTTTTTTCCATTTCGCCTTTCAAAACTTCCAACTAGGGTTCGTTTTCCTTTCTTCACAATATCTTTGGTGGCAACTATTTTCATTGAACCGTCATTTTTGTCAATCGAAAATCGAAGAAGTGCAGATTTGAAATTATTTTAAGAAGTAGAAATGTCCTCTCAAAAAGCCGAAATTTATTGTTTTTGAAAAAATAATTCTACGATCAAAAATATGATTCTATTAGAATCAGTAATTTTTCCACGAGGTATTATGAATTTTTCTTACGATTGAAGTCATTTACACTGACATCAAAAAGAATTGGTTTTAAACTAAGATCAGGCCTTGAATAATCTTGAAGGCGTTGTTTTATGAAGCGAGATTTTATATTTTTGTTAACAAATAAGTTTAGATAGCTAGTAACGGTCCCGTCACGGGACCGTTACTTTGTTTTTAAAGGCTTACTAATAGAATTAACCATGGGACAATTACAATACTACACAGAGGAAGGCCTACGCAAGTTGAAAGATGAGCTTCAGGATCTTAAAGGAAGAGGTCGGAAGGATATTGCAAAGCAAATTGCAGAAGCAAGGGATAAAGGTGATCTTAGTGAAAATGCAGAATATGATGCAGCAAAAGATGCCCAAGGACATTTGGAATTGAAAATCGCGAAATTAGAAGCTGTTGTTGGCAATGCCCGGATTTTTGACCAGTCTCTTATTGATACTTCAAAAGTGGGAATCTTAAGTACCGTGAAGATAAAGAATGTAAAAAATGGGATGACAGTCGCTTATACTCTTGTATCAGAAGAGGAAGCAGATTTGAAAGCTGGAAAGATCTCCTTAGGTTCTCCATTTGGAAAAGGCCTTGTGGGTAAGAAAAAAGGTGATATTGCTGAAATCAATGCCCCAGCCGGAATGCTTCAATTCGAAATCTTAGATATTACATATTAATCCAATTCTAGGTGTAAACTGGAATTTTTTTCAGAACCCATGGCTTCAATATTTACTAAAATCATTAATCGAGAGATTCCAGCAGAAATCATTGCTGAGGACGCTGACTTTATCGCTTTTCTAGATATTATGCCTCTTGTCAAAGGACATGTACTGATTGTGCCTAAAAAGGAAGTGGATTATATTTTCAATTTGGATACTGAGACTTTGACTGGGCTGCTTTTATTTGCCCAAAAAGTAGCCAAAGTGATGGATCAAACTGTTAAATGTACTAGAATTGGAATGGCTGTAATAGGGTTGGAAGTGCCCCATGTGCATATTCATTTGGTACCACTTCGAACGATGGATGATATTAATTTTACCAGACCG
Source organism: Planctomycetota bacterium (assembly GCA_047612305.1). GTDB lineage: Bacteria > Bacteroidota > Bacteroidia > Cytophagales > Cyclobacteriaceae > Algoriphagus. The sequence continues at coordinate 43,894 of JBLGAM010000008.1, forward strand.
AAATTGAAACTTAGTAAAGAAGAGTTAACTGAAGTGGCAGAAAAAATAAGAGCAGGGTTTTAATTTTTTTATAAAAGCCGGTTAACCGCCAAGGACACTGAGGCTGGACGAAGAGCCGCAAAATAGAGAAGGTGAGAAATAATTTTATAAGCTTGCCTTTAGCATTTAGGCATTAGACTCGTATTTCTCTATACTAGATTTCTCCATAATGAATGACCTGAATATTACAAGCATCTCCTTGAATTCATTTTTGTCAGTGATAGTTGGTGAATATTTTCATATTTCTTCCAATGTATAGCGTGGAGTTCCCCCTTTTTTAGTCGCAACAAAAGCCCCCAACTTACAAGCAAAATCAAGTGTCTCTTTTAAACTTTTTTCCTCGAGATAGCTCTTGATAAAACCGCTGAGAAATGCATCTCCAGCGCCAATGCTATCTTCCACTTGAACTTTATAGCCCTGGTGGGAAATCATTTCACCCTTTTGATAAATCACTGCTCCCTTTGAGCCTTTTGTGATGCAGATCAAGTCCATTGGAAAGTGGTTGTCTAAGTAAGCACAGACGGATTCTACGCTCGGATCAACATTAAAGTAATCTGCAAAAACTATCAACTCATTGTCATTGATTTTTAGAATATCTGCAAAGCCTAAAAGTTTTTCAATGACTTCAAAGTCATAGAAAGGAGGTCTAAGATTGGCGTCAAAGATTCGCACTACTTGATGCTTAATAAGTTTGAACAGTGTACTTAGACTTTTGGGATTACGAACTCCGAGTGAACCAAATACTAAGGCATCAGCCTCGGAAACCGCTAAATCGATTTCATTATTCCAATCGATAAAATCCCAAGCAACCGAAGAGACTATGTTGTATTTGATGTTTTCCTTGTCGGAATCATCCACCAATACTTTAGAGGTTTCATGAGTTTCGCTTTCTTGAATTAAGTTCAAAGGCAGTTCAAACGTCTTTAAAAAGTCTAAAATATTTTTCCCGTCTCTGTCTTTTCCCACAGCAGAAATCAAATTAGAATCCAAACCTAATTGATGCAGATTCAACGCTACATTCATCGGTGCGCCCCCAGGAAAAGCTCCTTCAGGCAAGCAATCCCAAAGCATTTCTCCAAATATTACAACCTTATTTTTCATGAATTAATGAATGTTTTGATGAATTTCTTCCAAAGATCTTCCTTTCGTCTCCGGCATTTTGAATCGAACCCAGAAGAGCTGCCAGACCATCATCAGCGCAAAAAAAGCGAATATGTAACCGGGCCCAAATTGGTTTGCGAAAAATGGAAACACGTTTGCGATCAAAGCGGCGAGAATCCAATGGGTAAATGAACCGATGGATTGACCATAGGCTCGGAGATCATTGGGAAACATTTCAGAAATAAATACCCAAATCACCGATCCTTGTCCAACGGCGTGAGAGGCAATAAATCCAAAAACAAAAATTGGTAACCAAAAGGATGGAATGCCCGGTCCAAGAAAATTATAAGCCATCAAGGAGAGTGAGATGATGTAACCGAATGAGCCGATATACATCAGCTTCTTTCGCCCAATTCGGTCAATCAAATACAAGCCGAAAAAGGTTCCGATAAGATTGACAACCCCGATTCCAATGGTTGATATCAAAGCATTTTCTGTTGAGATTCCGGCCATCTCAAAGACCCTTGGGGCAAAGTAAATAATAGCGTTGATTCCTGATACTTGATTGAAAAAGGCAATCATAATCGCTAGGATGGTGGTGGGTAAAAAGCGTTTGGCGAAAATAGCTGAGAAACTTCCCTTCTGTTTCATGTTCTTTTCCTCTTCTACAGCCAAACGGATAGCTTCTTCTACCCCTTCAGGATCAGTTCTAGTTAGAATAACCCTTGCCTGCGCTACATCATTGAATTTCCCGATAAGCCATCTTGGGCTTTCTGGAATTCTAAAAATCATGATCGAATAAATCACTGCTGGAATAGCTTCTACACCTAGCATCCAGCGCCATTGTTGAGAAAGCTCAGCAGTTCCAATCAAATAATTAGAAACATAAGCGATGACAATTCCAAAGACAATGTTGAATTGATACAAGGCAACTAAAAGCCCTCTGTTTTTTGCCGGGGCGATCTCAGAAATATACATCGGTGCAACGACTGAGGAAGCACCAACTCCCAATCCCCCGATAAATCTAAAAATGGTAAAAGAGGTTACATCCCAAGCCATGGCAGAACCAAAAGCAGAAACGAAATAAAGCAAGCCTATCCAAAGTAAGCTGTTCTTTCGACCAAATCGATCTGCAGGAAATCCACCGAACAGCGCTCCGATGACTGTACCATAAAGAGCCGAAGCGATTGCTAGACCATGCAACCAGTCGCTTAATTGCCAGACTTCCTGAATATCTCGTTCAGCACCAGAGATGACTGCTGTATCAAAGCCAAACAAAAAGCCGCCAAGTGCGGCTGTGATGGAGACGAAAAACGCATAATTTTTTGAAGACATGAATTTTGGGTGGTTAATCTATCGCTAAACTAAACAGATCCCGAATATTATAAAACCTTCCAGAAAAAATCTCCTTTTTTGAAGAAATAGATAAAGTTTTTAATTAAACCGATACTACTTTTTTCTCAATCTAATTAACACTCATTTGACGCAATAGAGGTCAATTTTTAAGCTTGACTATTATGATATCTTCTGGTATTTAGTGGTCAGCAGCGAAATGGAATATTTATGATTTTTTTAAATTCTTTTTAAAGAACCTATTCACCGACCACCAAATATTATTTCGTTTTCTTACGACTAGCTGACGACCATCTTTATCGAATTCTGTATATTCGCAAAGCAATATGAAAATGGAATTACGGCTTTGAATTCCATTTTCTTAACCAACTAGATTTACCCAAATCAATGACTACTTCCCAAGAGATATACAAACCCAAAAACCATATCCGAATCGTTACGGCAGCATCGCTTTTTGATGGGCACGATGCTGCGATTAACATCATGCGTCGGATAATCCAAGCCACAGGATGTGAAGTGATTCACCTTGGGCATAATCGATCCGTACAGGAGATCGTCGATTGTGCAATACAAGAGGACGTACAAGCAATTGCGATTACTTCTTATCAAGGTGGTCACGTTGAATTTTTCAAATACATGTATGATTTGCTTCATGAAAAAGGGGCAGGCCATGTGAAGATTTTTGGAGGAGGAGGAGGAACCATTCTTCCTGAAGAAATTAATGAACTACACGCTTACGGGATAAACAGAATCTATGCTCCCGATGATGGTCGAGCTCTTGGACTTCAAGGAATGATCAATGATCTTATCAGTCAATGTGACTTTTCAATAGGAGATAAATTACCTGAAGGATTTATTCTTGATAGAGATCATAAGGAACATGTAGGAAGAGCAATTTCAGCTTTTGAAAATTTCCCAGAAAACTCTAAAGCTGTTTTAGATCAAGTAAGAAAGGAAAGTAAAAATTCTAACGTTCCCGTTTTAGGGATCACAGGCACTGGAGGATCCGGTAAATCCTCCTTGGTGGATGAATTGGTTCGTCGGTTTGTGATGGATTTTGAAGATAAAACGCTTGCTATTATTTCTGTGGACCCGTCGAAGCGAAAGACTGGTGGAGCACTTCTAGGAGATCGAATTCGAATGAATGCTATCCACAATCCTCGGGTTTACATGCGGTCTTTAGCGACGCGACAATCTAATCTAGCCCTTTCTAAATATGTGCAAGATGCGGTGGATACGGTCAAGGCTGCTGGTTTTGATATGGTGATTTTGGAGACTTCTGGAATCGGTCAATCTGATACAGAAATCATCGAACATTCGGACTTATCGCTCTATGTGATGACTCCCGAATATGGTGCGGCATCTCAATTAGAGAAGATCGATATGTTGGATTTTGCCGATGTGATTGCACTCAATAAATTTGACAAGCGTGGAGCCTTGGATGCGATTCGAGACGTGAAAAAGCAATACAAGCGGAATCATAACCTTTGGGATATTGTCGATGAGGATATTCCAGTTTTTGGAACGATTGCTTCGCAATTTAATGATCCTGGAATGAATCAGTTATATCGAGCCCTTATCGCAAAGATCAGTGAAAAACATGCTGGCTGGGAAAGTAGCTTTGAATTGACGGCTGGAATCTCAGAAAAGATTTATATCATTCCTCCTGCTAGAATTCGATATCTCTCAGAAATCGCCGAGGTGAATCGGAACTACGATTCTTGGGTGGAAGCACAAAAGGATATTGCACAGGAACTGTATAGTATCTCCAAATCGATCGAAGCGATCCAGAAGTTGAAAATTGAGGACGGAGACAGATTAATCAAAGAACTGCAGGAAGTCTATGCTCAAGTAGAACTCGACTTTGATCCAAAAAATAAGAAGTGGCTGGAAGAGTGGGGCGAAGAGGTGCAGCGCTATCAAGATGATTTTTATGTATTTAAAGTAAGGGATAAAGAAATCAAGATTCAGACTTATTCAAAGTCACTTTCGGATTCCCGTATTCCAAAAATTTCCCTTCCGAAATATGAGGCTTGGGGTGATTTATTGAAATGGGGACTTCGGGAAAATGTACCTGGTAAATTCCCATACACGGCTGGGGTTTTTCCTTTCAAACGAGAAGGTGAAGATCCTACTCGGATGTTTGCAGGAGAGGGTGGGCCTGAGCGGACCAACAAGCGCTTCCACTATGTGTCCAAAGACATGGCTGCTAAGCGTCTTTCCACAGCTTTTGATTCAGTTACACTTTATGGGGAAGATCCAGATTACCGCCTGGATATATATGGGAAAATCGGAAACTCTGGAGTGAATGTTTGCTGCTTAGATGATGCCAAAAGGCTTTATTCGGGGTTCAATCTTGTAGATCCAATGACTTCGGTGTCCATGACTATCAATGGTCCAGCGGCTACGATGACAGCATTTTTCATGAATACAGCGATTGATCAGCAATGTGAAGTATACATCAAGGCAAATGGTATGGAGGATGAGATTAATCAAAAAATTAATCAAATCTATGATACGAAGGGAATTCCAAAACCAACTTACAATGCTGAAATTCCAGCAGGAAATGATGCATTGGGTTTAATGCTTCTTGGTGTAACGGGTGATCAGGTTTTACCTGAGGAGGTTTATTCCAAAATCAAAGCCGATACCATAGCAAAAGTTCGGGGAACAGTTCAAGCTGATATTTTGAAAGAAGATCAAGCACAGAATACTTGCATCTTTTCGACTGAGTTTTCGCTTCGTTTGATGGGAGATGTACAGCAGTATTTCATCGAGAATAGTATTCGAAATTTTTATTCTGTTTCTATTTCAGGATACCACATTGCTGAGGCTGGAGCAAATCCGATTACACAATTGGCGTTGACACTTTCCAATGGATTTACCTACGTGGAGTATTATGTGAGTCGTGGAATGGATATCAATCAGTTCGCTCCAAATCTTTCCTTTTTCTTTTCGAATGGAATTGATCCCGAATATGCGGTCATTGGGCGAGTAGCAAGAAGAATTTGGGCAAAGGCCATGAAGTTGAAATATGGAGCAAATGAGCGCTCCCAAATGCTTAAGTATCATATTCAGACCTCCGGAAGATCGCTGCATGCGCAAGAAATTGACTTCAATGATATCCGAACTACGCTTCAGGCACTATATGCGATTTATGACAATTGCAACTCGCTGCATACCAATGCTTATGATGAAGCTATAACCACTCCAACTGAAGCGTCAGTTCGTCGCGCAATGGCTATTCAACTGATTATCAATAAGGAATTGGGACTTACTAAAAATGAAAATCCGATTCAAGGTTCCTTTATTATAGAGGAATTGACAGACTTGATAGAGGAGGCTGTTTATGTAGAGTTTGATCGAATTACGGAAAGAGGAGGCGTTTTGGGAGCAATGGAAACTATGTACCAACGTGGAAAGATTCAGGAAGAAAGCCTTCACTATGAAATGCTTAAGCATACTGGAGAATATCCAATAATTGGAGTAAATACCTTTCTTTCCTCAGATGGTTCGCCGACGGTGACTCCAGGCGAAGTGATCCGGGCAACACAAATGGAGAAAGAAGCTCAAATCAAAACCCTTAAAAATCTTCATGCTTCAAATCCTGATAAAGTATCCGATCAGCTACAGCGACTTAAAACTGCTGCTGTGAAGAATGAAAATGTTTTTGCAGAATTAATGGAGGCCGCAAAGTATTGCTCATTAGGTCAGATTACCAATGCGCTTTATGAAGTAGGAGGGCAGTATCGAAGAAATATGTAAGGAAATTAGTATTTTAAAATTTGAAAGCAGAAAGGACTAAATATCACTATAGATTTTTCTCTTTGCTTGAAATTTAAACTTGATAATGATGTCTAAAAGAAATGTAACGGTCCGAATGAAAGCGGACTACGAATACGAATCAGTCAATCCTCAGGGAAATGTGGTGCAAATCGACATGTATGATGCCCCAGAGAAGAAGGCCCAATCACCTATGGATTTGTTGCTTTCGGCAGTTGGGGGTTGTGCCTCTATAGATGCGGTATTAATGATGCGTAAGAAACGGAAGACGATAACGGATTTCTATGTCGAAGTGGAAGGAAATCGGAATGAGGGAGTACCCGCATTTTATACCGACATTCAATTGAGGTTTACATTAGTATCTCCGGATGCTACAACTGAAGAGTTTACCAAAGTTGTAGCACTTTCTGTTGAGAAATATTGCTCAGTAGTCTCATCATTGAAATCCAAAGTCAGCTTCTCCGCTGAGGTAAAAAGACCTTAATGAGAGTTGTAAAAGAATTTATTCAGGAGGAAATACGTATTAGTGTTTTCTCCTGGAACAATAAATATATTCTCAAATACGAGCTCGGACCTATGGAGCAGACCTTTAAGGTCAGCGAAATGGATGTCTTGGAAGAGTCCGATTTGGAGAGCTTTTGGTCTGGAGAGTTTTTTGATCAGGTGAAAATAAGATTTACTGAAATGGGGGATTCATTTCGTGCTCAGGTAGAAAATTTATAATTTTCGCAAAACCTTATAGCTATGAAAGAGAAAAGCCTTGTTTTACTTTTTGTGATATCCTTATTCTTTTCTTGTGAGCAATCTAATTCGTCCAACAATCAAAACGATTTCAGCAGTTTAATTAAGGTTGTTAAAGAAATCGAAGCGGAACTATCATTACTCAATGATGAAATCGTTCTTTTGAAAAACTACAACGAAAATCTTATTGCTAAAAGAGATAGTATCCTTAAAAATGCTAAACCTAATCCCTATCAATTTGAAGTAGGTTTTTCCACAAATGTTCCGGGTGGAGACATAAATTTAAGTTCTATCGTAATTACAGAAAAGACTCCAAGCTTTCAGGAAGCCCTTCAAGAAGTAAAATTAACCAATTCTTTAGACTCTGTTTTTAAAGCTATTAAGGGAAAATATAGTTTTGTTGCTCAGGTCTATTCTAATTCTTCGATGCAGGTTTCTAGGGTTTTTCCTGCATATGACGCAAAATACTTGACTACAACAGATATTGATTTGGTCAAGTATAATTTTTATTACGAAGCAAATGAGGAAAATAATCCTTTAAAGGGACCAGTCTGGATTCCAGATGCTTATGTAGATCCGGCCGGAAGAGGTTGGATTCTATCGTTGATTCATCCGATTTATGACGAAGACGAGCTTTTTTCAGTGATAGGAATTGATATCACGGTGGATGAAATAATAGCTCGGTATCTGAGCCCTGAAGATGAAAACCTTATCATCGTTACGAAAAATGGGGATATCGTGGCAGCGGGTGCGTCAGCGATTGAAGTATTAAGCTTTCCTCCACTAAAGAATTATATTTATAAAGACATTATTCTAGAGGATAATTTCCGAATTTCAGATTACAATCTTTTTAACAGTAAAAACGAAGAGGTTCGCGTCATGGCAGATGAATTTTTGCTGAAGAAAAAATCAATTTTTGAATTTTCTGAAGAATATAGTCCCAAATCTGCTCGAATGGTCTACTTTGATTTGATAGATTGGGTCCTTATTGAAGTTAATCTTTAAAGGGAATGGATTTTTTCACTAACTACCGTAAGGGTTTTTTTATCACACTAGCGATAGGTACGACCTTAGTTTTTTTGATCATTCTATTAGGTGTCAGCTTTTTCAATGCCATTATATCCACAGAAAATTCCTTTAAAAAAGAGTTCTTGAGGAAGCAGACTGAGCTTGCGTCCTCTAGACTAGAGCTTGAGCTGAACAAATTTGAAGAATCTTCGACGCTCCTTATGAACTATTTGGAAGGTTCAGATCTAGATACGGAGCATTATGGAGAGAAACTTACTGAAGCAGTGAAGCGAGTATTTAAATATTACCCAGACTTAATTGACACGGTTTACGTCGACCTCAAGGATTCTACCATCTTTTTTACTCGGACCCCCAGAAACGATTTCATCCGGAAGGCATCTTTAGCCAAGTTTCTTGTTTTGAATCCTTCAAGATCAGTCTTTGTGGTCCAAGGGAAAATTCAGCCATTTAGAATATTTTTTCACCTCAATCCTGTTGCATTCACAAAAGACTTTGTTGAAAATTTTTACATCGATCCAAAAGGTAAAAAAATACTCTATCTCAATGGGGAGTTTTGGGATTTGAGTATGAAAAAAAAGTTTGATTTAATAACTGTAGAATCTCAAGTTCCAACTCGAATTTTAGCTGATTTCAAAATAGGTGTTCTTGGAGTTTATGAATCAGATTGGAATTTTGATGGCGAATCGAAAAAAGGTATACTAACTCAGTATCCTTTTAATTTTGGATCAATTAGTGATCAAGCGGCTTTAGTATTTATTGCAGAGTCTGAATCGATTGTACCTGGTATTTACAATACTTACTTCCTGATTTATATTGGATTGATAGTATTGATTATTGGAACGATTATACTCTTTGCACTTTCTTTAAAAAGTAATCTCGAATCTCAACGGCTACTTTCAAAAAATGCAGATGAGATTTCAGAGCTTTTCGATCAACAAAATTTACTCTTAAAAGAGCTCAATGGCTTTGTTTATTTCCATGATTCTCAGGGTAAAATAACCAGAATTTCAGATGAGGTAAGTGAAGTTTTGGGACTTTCGAAAAGTGAATTTATAGAGACTTTTAATCACAAATTAAATCAAGAAGATGCAGTCGTGATTAAATCTGTAGTCAAAAAGGCTTTAAAAGCGGATAAAACGTATGTAGATTTTGAATATGATTTCATCTCGTTTGAGAATAGGAAAGTTCGATTGAGGATTTTTGAAAAGCTAGTTTTTGACTCTTCTGGTAATTTTATTGGCGGGATTGGAATATGTAAAGATATCACGGATCAATATGAAAGCAGACAGGCACTTATACAGAGTGAGGATCGTCTTCGTACGCTTATCGAAAATATTCCTGACACTTTATTTATCTATGATAACGAAGGCTATATTTTAGATTTTAAAATTAAAATTGCCCAGTTTGAAATGGACCTAAACATGGAACTGATTGGTAAAAATCTTTCCGAAGTGATAGACGCTGCACAATCTGAAAACATGGTTCAGGGTTTTAAGAAAGCCAGTAAAACTCGTGAAATTCAAACAGTAAAATTAAAATCAAGCTTCACTGGCGAGATGAAATATTATGAGGTTCGGTTTTTCCCATTAGATGAAGATAAAGTCATGTCCATCACCAAGGATGTCACTGCGCAACGGATATGGGAAAAGGGACTTTTGGAAGCTATGAATGTAGCGGACAAAGCCAGTAAAGCCAAGTCGGAGTTTCTTGCAAACATGAGCCATGAGATTAGAACTCCAATGAACGGACTGCTTGGGATTATTGATTTGCTTGAACAGACCGAGCTTAACGAAACTCAAAGAGAATATATTGGTATAATAAAGAATTCAGGCAATTCGCTTCTAGGAATTATCAAAGATATCTTGGATTATTCTAAAATTGAAGCAGGTAAAATTGATCTCTATAACAGTGTTTTTATTCCGAAAATGGAACTTCAAAAACATGTATTGATTTTATCAGGTCTTGCCCTAAAGAAAAAAATAAATTTGACGATTATATTTGGGCTGGGAACAGAAAATACTGTTGAAGGTGATTTGGAGAAGCTCCTTCAAGTTTTTTTAAATCTAATTGGAAACGCAATAAAATTTACTCCTAAAAATGGATCAGTTCAAATAACTATTGATATCGATCCAATAGCTGAGGAATTGTGGCAATTGAAAGTTAGTGTGAAAGATTCAGGTATAGGTATTCCTGATGAATTGATACCTTATCTGACAGATCCTTTTTATCAAGTTGAGAGCTCTAGTTCTAGGACTTACCAGGGTACGGGGTTGGGCTTGGCAATTTCAAAAAGGTTGATTGAGCTAATGGGGGGAGAGCTGGCTATATCAAGCAAGCTGGATGAAGGATCAGAATTTGCTTTTACAGCTTTGCTCAAAATGGTTAATGTTGAGCAGCTGAAATTAAAAGAAGTCCCTGCCACAAATCCACAAAGTTGGATTGGAATGGCTTCGGAGTATCCTTTAAGGATTTTGCTTGTAGAAGATAATGACCTGAATCTCCAATTGATGAACCTGATGCTTGCTCAGCTAGGTTATGATTTTAAAGTGGCGAAAAACGGACAAAAAGCTGTCACGTTAGCCTCTGAACAAATTTTTGATTTGATTCTAATGGATGTCCAAATGCCAATTTTAAATGGGCTGGAATCTACAATGCTGATTCGTAAAATGCCCCACAATACTTCCATATACATTATTGGCCTTTCTGCCAATGTATTCGATGAAGATAAGAAGAAAGCGATTGAGTCAGGTATGAATGATTATTTGACCAAACCAATTAGGTTAGTGGAGCTGGTAGAAAAGTTGAAAGATTACGCCACAAGATTGAAGTCATAGGTTAAATAAAAAAGACCCGAAATGAAATGGCCCCCAATAAGTATCCTATTTTTTAGGGCACATCATAATCATAGAAGCCTTTTTATTAAAGCGAAGTATTCAAGTCGAATGCTTCTAGATAATCTGCTACTCGCCTTACAAACATTCCTCCCAAGGACCCATCGACCACCCGATGATCATAGGAGTGAGAAAGGAACATCTTATGACGAATAGCAATCACGTCTCCAGTAGGAGTCTCGACCACAGCAGGCTTCTTAATTATTGCTCCAACAGCCATTATAGCCACTTGAGGTTGAAGAATGATTGGTGTACCCATTAAATTCCCAAAGGAGCCTACATTCGATACGGTGTAAGTTCCTCCAGCTAGATCATCAGGAGATAACTTATTTATTCTAGCACGATTTGCTAAGTCATTAACTTTTTTTGAAATGCCGACTAGGTTCAATTGATCAGCATTTCTAATTACTGGAACGATTAGATTCCCATTTGGTAAGGCAACAGCCATTCCTACATTGATATCCTTCTTTTTGATGATTCGATCTCCATCTACGGAAATATTGATCATTGGAAAATCGCGAATAGCTTTTGCTACTGCCTCAATAAAAAAAGGAGTAAAGGTGATTCCTTCTCCATGCTTTGCTTTATAGGCATCTTTATGCTTGTTCCTCCAAAGAACAATATTGGTCATGTCTGCTTCGATAAATGAAGTCACATGGGCGGAAATTCGCTTAGAATCTATCATTCGTTGCGAAATCATTTTCCGCATACGATCCATTTCTAAGATTTCGTCAGACGCAGAAATACTTGCCTGTACTTTCGGCGATGAAATAGATGGCACCTCTTGAGCAAGACTAGCTGAACCGTTTTTATTCCGATTAGAGAGGTAAGTCAGCATGTCCTGCTTCGTTACTCTGCCTTCTTTTCCAGTACCGGGAATTTTAGCTAGTTCAATCGAAGGAATTTGCTCCTCCTTTGCCATACTCTGTACAAGTGGGGAATAAAACCTTGAATCTTCAGTGTCATTAGGATCTTCAGTGGACACCAATAAACCAGTACTAACAGACGGAGCAACTTGGATTACTTCTTTCTTCGTGCTTGATTTAGCAGCAGGTGACACTTGAGCTTCAGAATCGGAAGTTTCAATAATCGCAATGGGAGCTCCTACAGCTACTACATCTCCTTCTTTTACTAAAATCTTTTTCAAGATTCCTCCATGGATTGATGGAACTTCAGTATCTACTTTATCAGTAGCTACCTCTAATACCGACTCATCCTGTTCGATTGAATCTCCTTCTTTCTTTAGCCAGATGAGTACAGTACCTTCTGTGATACTTTCGCCCATTTTGGGCATTAGCATTTCTACACTTGCCATGGTTATGATTTTATAATTTAATTGGGTTTATTTTCAGCTTTTAAAATTAAATTTTATAAAATACTATCCCAAACCTTTTAGGTAAAATTTTATTTGCTATTTCTTAGAAATACAAATTCGCAACATGTTCAGAACAGCCACGCCAGTCAGTTGGATGTTCAGTATTCGGTCTTGGGTGAGCTGGAGTTTTTTAGTCTCCACACGTCCACTCATTGCACAGGCAATCCAAATTGTGCCAACAGGTTTTTCATCCGTTCCTCCGTTCGGACCAGCGATTCCGCTACTTGCCAATCCAAAATCAGAATTGAAAAGCTTTAAAACACCTGTCGCCATTTCTCTAACAGTTTCCTCACTTACTGCCCCAAATCTGATCAAGGTTTCATTTCTGACACCCAAGATCTTATTTTTAAACTGATTATGATAAGGAATGATTCCGCCTTGATAGTAAGTACTGCTTCCTGGGACACTGGTAATCAAATGAGAAACATAACCTCCTGAGCAGCTCTCAGCTAAAGCTATGGTTTTCTTTTCAGCCTTCAAAAGCTTGGCAATTGCCGTTTCTAAAGTCTCAGTATTGAATCCGTAAACATATTTTCCTATCAAAGGCATTACGGCATCAATCTGCTCATCTATTGCCTTTTCTAACTCTTCTTTGGAATTTCCAAAACCAGTCAATCTAAGTTTGACGTGGCCAAGCGAAGGGAGATAAGCTAATCGAATCGAACTTGGTAAGGCAGTTTCCCAATTCGAAATCAAATCAGCAAGCCAGCTTTCGCCGATACCGACAGTCTTGATTACTTTATGATGGATTACAGGAAGTGGGAAGATCTCCGGAAGCTTTGGAAGGACAAAATCCTTCATGAGCTTTTTCATTTCATGGGGTACGCCAGGCATGGACATCCAAAAGGTACTATTCCGCTCGAACCACATCCCGGGTGCAGTCCCGACTTCATTAGGTATGTAAGTGCAGCAAACAGGTAAATGACCTTGAAGAATATTTAAGGGGGTCATTTCTCTTCCCCTTCGAGTGAAATATTCACTTACTGCCTTTACTGCTTCGGGGAATTCTATGATATCACAACCGAAAAATTCAGCGAGCAATGGCTTGGTCAAATCATCTTTTGTCGGGCCAAGTCCGCCAGTGATCAGCACGATGTCAGCTCGCTTTTCAGCGGATTCGAATGCTGCTAAAACATCCTTTCGATCATCTCCGACTGTTGTTTTACGTACTACCTTAACACCCATTAGATCTAGTTCTTGACTGATCCAATGACTGTTGGTATCTACTATTTGTCCATAGAGCAACTCATCTCCAATGGCTATTATCTCTGCTCTTACTACTTTCATTTTATTTTTTATTACCGAACGTTTGACTTTCGGAGAATTTTGGAGAATACTCCTGGGAAAAAGCGTTTAAGATATACTACATAGGTTTCTTTTCCTCCGATATATACTTCCTCTTTTTTTGACTTCATCGCAGCAAAGATTTCTTTGGCACATTTCTCTGGACTCATACCGTTTGCTTGAGCTT
>JBLGAM010000009.1:0-56023 GCA_047612305.1 Planctomycetota bacterium
TCGGAGGAGTAGTTTCCTGTGTGATCAAAAACACTCCCACTGGACTTGGTGAGCCCGTTTTTGATCGTCTTCATGCCGAACTGGGTAAAGGCATGCTAAGTATTAATGCTGTCAAAGGTTTCGAATACGGAAGTGGCTTTGATGGTGTTGCGATGCGTGGATCGCTTCATAACGACTCAATTGTGAAAGAGGGCGATAAAGTCAAAACTACTACAAACCATTCTGGCGGCATTCAAGGAGGAATCTCGAATGGAGAGGATATTTATTTCAGAGTGGCATTCAAGCCCGTGGCTACCATTATGCAAGATCAGGCTTCCCTGAATGAAGCTGGAGAGCCGGTGACTGTATCCGGGAAAGGACGACATGATCCCTGTGTAGTGCCACGAGCAGTGCCGATCGTGGAAGCGATGGCCGCTTTAGTTATTGCCGATTATCTTTTGTTATCAAAAACTAATAAACTACAGGATATTTAAACCTTTTCCCATGTTAAAAAAGATTCCTTTACATACACAAATCATTACCGGACTTGTGCTGGGCTTGGTTTTTGGTTTGGTCGTGATCTATACTTCGATCCCAAATTCCTTTACCATTGACTACATCAAGCCTATAGGAACTATTTTTATCAATTCGCTAAAAATGATTGCAGTGCCGCTTGTATTATCCTCCCTAATTGTAGGTGTTTCCAATCTTGGGGATATTTCCAAATTAAGCCGTATCGGCAGTAAGACCATTTTCACCTATCTGGTAACCACTGTATTGGCAATTACGATCGGGTTAGTTCTGGTTAATATTTTCAAGCCTGGAAAAAGTCTTCCGATAGAAACCCGCGAGAATTTGATGAGCATGTACGAAGGAGATGCGGGATCAAAGGTAGGACAAGCTGCAGAATTACAAGAGCAGAGTCCCCTGCAACCCTTGGTTGATATGGTGCCGCAAAACTTTTTTCAGGCAACCACTGATAATGCTGCGATGCTCCAGGTGGTGTTTTTTGCTATTTTGGTAGGTATCGCGCTATTACAAATTCCCAAGTCGAAGGCAGCACCTGTGATAGCCTTTTTTGATGGCTTCAATGACGTTATTATTCAAATAGTGAATTATATCATGATGATCGCTCCTTATGGTGTGTTCGCTTTGATGGCTTCTTTGATCGTCGAGATAGCGGGTGACAACCCCGAATCTGCTGTTCAGCTTTTGCTTGCTTTATTGAAATACAGTCTGGTCGTTCTCGGCGGACTTTTCGTGATGATTTTGATAGTTTACCCCTTGATATTGAAAGCGTTTACCAAGGTCAGTTACAAAGACTTTTTCAAGGCTATCCGGCCTGCACAATTGTTAGCTTTTTCAACCAGTTCCAGCTCAGCCACACTTCCGGTGACCATGAAGCAAGTGGAGGAAGAATTGGGTGTGTCAGAGGAAGTTTCTAGTTTTGTACTTCCACTTGGAGCGACTGTAAATATGGACGGTACCAGCCTCTACCAAGGGGTCGCAGCAGTCTTTATCGCCCAAGCACTTGGCATGGAACTTTCCCTTGGACAGCAGTTGATGATCGTTTTGACGGCAACTTTAGCTTCCATTGGATCAGCGGGAGTACCTGGTGCTGGCTTGATTATGCTGATCATAGTCTTGGAATCAATTGGAGTACCGGCTGCTGGTATAGCTCTGATTATTGCTCCTGATCGAATTCTTGATATGTTCAGAACAGTAGTAAACGTCACTGGAGATGCGGCTGTATGCACGATAGTAGCAAGTACGGAAGGGGAACTTCCGGAAGGTTTGCTTCGCAAGTCAAATCCTTTCACCGCTAATGAAAGTGTTCAGGATTCTTAAAAATTTGAAAAGTAATTTATAGTGAAAAAGGCTGCTCTATTTACTTAGAGCAGCTTTTTTTGATTAGATCAATCGATTTTATTTGAGACTTCCAGTCATCTCTTCAGGTTTTACCCAATCGGTAAACTGCTCTGATGTCAGAAGGCCCAGTGCGATAGCCGCCTCCCGAAGACTTGTGCCTTCCTTGTGTGCTTTCTTGGCGATGGCGGCCGCATTTTCATAGCCAATATGTGGATTCAATGCGGTCACTAGCATCAATGAGTTTTCTAAATGTCGCTGGATCATTGGTCCATTTGGTTCGATTCCAATCGCGCAGTTATCATTAAAAGACAAGCAGGCATCTCCGATCAATCTTGCTGACTGAAGGAAATTTGCCGCGATCATTGGTTTGAATACGTTTAATTCAAAGTGTCCGTTGGAGCCACCGATAGAAATCGCCACATCGTTGCCCATCACCTGTGCAGCGACCATAGTAATGGCTTCCACTTGAGTAGGATTTACTTTTCCAGGCATGATTGAAGATCCCGGTTCGTTCTCAGGGATCAATATTTCGCCGATTCCAGATCGAGGACCTGAGGATAGCATTCGGATGTCATTGGCTATTTTCATTAGGGATACTGCCAATTGCTTTAGCGAACCGTGAGATTCGACCATCCCATCATGGGCGGCAAGTGCTTCAAACTTATTCGGAGCGGTTATAAAAGGGAGGCCTGAAAGTGTCGCGATTTTTTCCGCCACTAGCTCCGAATAACCTTGAGGAGTATTCAAGCCAGTTCCGACCGCGGTGCCTCCAAGCGCAAGCTCGGATAGATGGGAAAGGGTATTTTTCACCGCACGAATACCGTGATCCAATTGTGCAACATAACCGCTAAACTCTTGGCCAAGTGTCAACGGAGTGGCATCCATAAAGTGGGTACGTCCGATTTTCACCACATCTTTGAAAGCTTTTGCCTTGGCATCTAGCGTGTCTCTAAGCTTTTGTACACCAGGAAGAGTCGTTTCTACTACCATTTTATAAGCTGCAATATGCATTGCAGTCGGGTAGGTGTCATTTGAGGATTGAGACTTGTTTACATCATCGTTAGGATGGATTTTCTTTTTAGCATCTTCAAGCGAGCCTCCTAAAAGTACATGAGCTCGGTAGGCAATTACCTCATTCGAGTTCATGTTGGATTGGGTTCCGGAACCTGTCTGCCAAACAACCAGAGGAAATTGATCATCAAGCTGGCCTGCTAAAATTTCATCGCAGACTTTACCGATAATTTCAGCCTTCCCAGCTTCCAAAACTCCGAGTTCTGCGTTGGTTTGAGCAGCAGCTTTTTTTAAAATAGCAAAAGCTCGAATGATTTCGATTGGCATTCGGTTTTTCTCACCACCGATTTTAAAGTTGTTGATGGATCGCTGAGTTTGTGCTCCCCAATATTTGTCTGCTGGTACCTCGACAGGCCCCATGGTATCTTTTTCTATGCGAATACTCATTGCTATGATTTATTGATTGAAAATTCTGGTTGCTAAATTACTGTCAAATTCCTGATCTCAGAAAAGATGAAGGATTAAATATCTTGCTTACAACGCGTCAAGCGTTTAATCTTTCATTTGGAAATTAAGATGCTTGTGAAATATCTCTCGAGAGCTTTTTACTTGTCTGTTAAAGAAAAATATGGCTACAAAATAATTTATAGCGGTCAATCCAACTGCCGCTGTGGCATATAAGTAGTTTGGAGAGGCCAAGATGTAGAAGACTGCGGTAGCCAATAAGATGACTGTCCAAAAGCTCAAGAAGAAAATAGCTCCCGGGAATAGCTTGTACTGCAGAAAGAGAATACAACCCCTGGGAGTTTCCTCTATTTTTCCCAAGAGAAGTGGCAAGAAAGTGTCTCCTCGATTCACAACCTTGGAAATTCTAAATTCACTTTGCCCAACTATTCCATTGAAAAAGCAATCCCGATCTTGCTGAGATCTTCGGTCCAAATAATTTACCTCAACGGTAACTTTATTTAGCTGTGAAAGCACCTCTTTTTTAGAGAAGGCACTTACCAAGATTTCACTATGATAGGGAAGGAGGTTCAAACAAGATTATTTAACTGCGATACAGGAGATTTCCACATTGACATTTTTGGGGAGCTTACTTACCTCAACCGTTTCTCTCGCTGGAGGGTTTGATTTGAAATATTGTCCATAAGCCTCGTTGATGGTTCCAAACTCATCCATATTTTTTATGAAAATGGTACATTTTACCACATTGGAAAAAGAAAAATCCGCAGCTCTGAGAACAGCCTCCATGTTTTTCATTACTGCATGAGTCTCCTCGGTGATGTTTTCATTGAGCAATTCTCCCGATTCAGGATCGAGCGCAATATTTCCGGAAACATAAAGTGTATTTCCTGCTAAAACTGCCTGAGAATAAGGCCCGATAGGTGCTGGTGCCTCTTTTGTAAATATGATTTGATTAGCCATTTTTTGATTTATTAAACTTGGAACCTTACTAATTCTTTTGAATTTTTTAACCGACAACCGACAACTGCCTACTTCACTTTCGCTTCGTTCCAATACACATCCATTTCAGCAAGGGTCATTTCTGAGAGTGCTTTACCATTATTTTTAGCTGCATTTTCCAAGTATTGAAACCGCTTGATGAATTTTAAATTGGTTCGCTCCAGTGCTTCCTCGGGATTGATATCAATAAATCTGGCGTAGTTGATCAGTGAAAATAACAAATCACCAAACTCGCCAGCCGCTTTTTCCCGATCGATTTCAGAATCAGTTGCTACATTGAATTCATCTTTGAACTCCTGCATTTCTTCTTCAACTTTCTCCCAGACTTGATGTTTTTCTTCCCAATCAAAGCCTACTCCTCGGGCTTTCTCCTGAATCCGCATGGATTTAATCAGAGCTGGAAGTGATCGAGGCACGCCTCCCAAGACAGACACATTTCCTTTCTCCTGAAGTTTGATCTTTTCCCAATTTTGCTTTACGGCTTCTTCATTGTCTGCGATCACATCTCCATAGATATGTGGATGTCTTCGAATCAATTTTTCGCAGAGCGAGTCTATCAAAGTTTTCATATCGAAGTTGCCTTCTTCAGAACCTATTCTGGCATAGAAGACAATATGTAAAAGCAAATCACCAAGTTCTTTTTTTATTTCCTCCGGATTTCCCTCCAAGATCGCGTCGGAAAGCTCGAAGGTTTCCTCGATGGTTAAGTGCCTTAGGGACTCTGTAGTCTGCTTTTTGTCCCAAGGACATTGGGCTCTCAACTCATCCATGATGGTCAATAATCGATCAAAAGCAACTAACTGTTCGGCTCGGGTACTCAAATTTGACATGGGATATGAAACTATGAAGGAATTGTGGACGTTTTCGAAGTAAAGGTTTAAATTTGCGCAATAAAATTCGTTATGGCAACTCTATTTCTAACACTTGGCTTCGTTGCATTGTTCTTTATTCTTATGTCTGTTAGGCTTCTTTTCCTCAAAAATGGAGAATTTAAAGGGACTTGCGCTTCGCAAAATCCTTATCTTAACAAAGACGGCGAGGCTTGCACTTACTGCGGTAAAACCGTCGACTCAAGCAGCTCTTGCGGAAACCCGGATAATGAGGTGGACAAGGTTATGGCCAAGTTCAAGTAATAAAATTTTAAATCCGGTTTCGGAATCTTTCACCTAATAAAATATCATACGTGTCGCTTATTAAATCAATCTCTGGAATCAGAGGGACTATCGGGGGGAAAGCTGGCGAGGGGCTAACTCCCATTGATGTCGTCAAGTTTGCTGCTGCCTATGGGGCATGGGTGCTCGAGAAAACTAACAATCCAAAAATAATAATCGGAAGAGATGCCCGGATTTCGGGAGATATGATCTCAAAACTTGTCTCAGCTACTTTGCAGGGTTTAGGAATCGATGTCATTGATTTAGGATTAAGTACTACACCTACCGTGGAGCTTGCTGTTCCATTGGAAAATGCAGGAGGTGGAATTATACTTACTGCAAGTCACAATCCAATCCAATGGAATGCCTTGAAACTTTTAAATTCTAAAGGTGAATTTATTTCTGATGAGGAGGGGAAATCTATTCTCGAAAAAGCTGAGAAGGAAGATTTTATTTTCGCAGAAGTAAAGAAACTTGGCAATTATTCTCAAATCGATGATTACATGGATCGCCACATTCAGCATGTGTTGGATTTGGAGTTGGTGGATGTCGAGGCGATCAAAGCAAGAAACTTCAAGATTGTAGTGGATGCGGTGAACTCTACTGGCGGAATCGTAGTGCCTCGCTTACTTCGTGCACTTGGAGTAGAAGTGATTGAGGAGATGCACTGTACTCCTGATGGTCATTTCCCGCACAATCCTGAGCCATTACCAGAAAACCTTCGGGATATTTGCCAGAAACTTGAAAAAGGAAGTTTCGATCTTGGGATCGTAGTGGATCCGGATGTAGATCGATTGGCTTTTATCAATGAAGATGGATCTACTTTTGGAGAAGAATATACCTTAGTTGCGGTAGCAGATTACGTGCTATCCAATACTAAAGGCAATGCAGTTTCTAATTTGAGTTCGACTCGCGCACTTCGTGATGTGACGGAAAAAAGAGGAGGATCTTATACTTCAGCAGCAGTAGGAGAAGTCAATGTAGTCAACCAAATGAAAGCCGTGAATGCAGTAATTGGTGGTGAGGGAAACGGGGGTATTATATATCCAACCTCTCACTACGGTCGTGATGCCTTGGTGGGAATTGGCTTGTTTTTAACGCACTTGGCCAAGTTTGGGAAAACGATTTCAAGACTACGAGCAAGCTATCCTAGCTATTACATATCCAAAAACAAAATTGAATTGACTCCTGAAATAGATGTTGATCTAATACTTTTGAAAATAAAAGAAAAGTATAAAAATCATCAAATCAACGACATCGACGGGGTTAAAATAGATTTTGAAAAAGAATGGGTACATTTAAGAAAGTCAAACACAGAGCCGATTATCCGAATTTATTCCGAATCGGAATCTGAAGCTACTGCCGATCATCTTGCAAAAAAGATTATGCAGGATATCAAAGAGGTGGTAAGTGCTTCATTGATTTGATATAAAAATAGTCTTAAGTCCCTATTGGGAGACAATAAAAACCCCGCTTGCGAATGAAAGTTTATTTAGATAATGCAGCCACTACAGCAATGGATGATCGAGTGATCGAAGCCATGTTGCCTTTCATGCGAAACCACTATGGAAACCCTTCTTCTGTCCACAGTCACGGTAGAGAAGTTCGTACAGCAATAGAGCGGTCAAGAAAGAAAGTGGCTGAATTGCTAAACGCTAGTCCTTCAGAAATTTTTTTTACCTCTGGAGGTACTGAAGCAGATAATACGGCGATCATTTGTGGGATCGAAAGTCACGGGATTACTCATGCCATTACCTCTCCGATCGAGCATCATGCAGTCTTGCATACACTTGAGGTTTGTGAGAAAAAAGGGCACATCAAGCTCAGTATGCTAGATGTGAACGAAAAAGGAGAAATTGATTTTGCGCAGCTTGAAGAATTGCTAAAAAGTAATCCTAAAACTTTGATTTCCTTAATGCATGCAAATAATGAAATAGGCAATATCAATGACTTGGAGCGAATAGGTGCTTTAGCCAAAGAATATGGGGCATTCTTTCATTCCGATACCGTTCAGACTATGGGGCATTATGTCCATGATTTGAAAAATTTACCGGTGGATGCTATCGTTGCTGGTGCGCACAAGTTTCATGGGCCAAAGGGAGCAGGATTTTTATATGTTCGAAAGGATAAAAAAATTCACCCATTTATTCATGGAGGCTCGCAAGAGCGGAATATGCGTGGAGGCACTGAAAATGTGATCGGGATTATTGGAATCTCCAAGGCACTAGAAATTGCTTATGAAGAAATGGGTTCTCATCAAAAGCATATTGAAGGGATAAAAAATTATTTCATCTCGCAACTAACGAACGAAATCCCAGATTTGAGTTTTAATGGACTTTCGGCAGATTTAAGTAAAAGTCTTTACACCGTATTAAATGTCAGTATGCCTCCATCTGAATCTAACAGCGGGATGTTACTTTTCAATTTAGATTTGGCTGGAATTTCCGCTTCAGGAGGCTCTGCTTGCAGCTCAGGCGCATCAGTTGGATCACATGTTCTTAGAGCCTTAAATCATACTCCAGAACGAGATGCAGTTCGGTTTTCGTTTAGTCGGTTTACTTCAATTGAAGAAGTTGATTACACAATTAGTCAACTCAAGGAGCTTTACGCAGTGGAGGCATAAAGATTAAAAAGGAGCTCGAAAGGCTCTTTTTTTTATGCAAATTTCTACAATTCAAGTCACTTTCCTTTATACCCAATCGCATATGGAGTCCAGATCTCGTAGATCGGATCACCTTTGGAGCTCAGCCCACTGTGATGCCATTCTCCATCGATCACTTTGAAATCGAAACCTAATTCAGCGCCTACTCTGCTATCGTCTCGTGAGAAAAAGGTAATCGTCTCCACATACTTCCCATCTTCGGCAGTATAAGTTCCTCCTCCAGTTCCAGAAAATTCTTTAGTTTCTGAATTGAACGCAATCCACTGAAATCTTCCACCGCTTAGAATCTTTACAGTTCGACGAGCTCCAGGAGTGGATCGAGAGATTTCCTCGTCTCGCTTGCGGCCAGTAATCACCCAATTCCCAGTCAATGCATCTTCCGAATCGGATATTTTTTCCCAGATCTCCACAAGCATTCCATTGTCTGTATTGGCCGAAATCACCATTTTCCCATTGACTAAATCAAATTGGAAAGGAGTGGAAACTCCTACTTGCTGCGGATCAAGGGTGAAAAAATCTAAGGTTTCAACGTATTTCCCTGAATCTAAAGAATAAGGGCCTCCGCCAGCGGCGAAAAAATGATTGTCTGAAACTTGCTTCGCTCCAAATGCGAAATAGTCATCCTGGTAGATTTTGATGTATGCTACGTCGGTCACTTCCTCCCCATTTTGATGGGTGAGTTTCCATGCTCCATCTAATGTCTGTGCGGAAATGAATCCAGAAATAAACAAGAATGTGAGTAAAAGAGTAGTCTTCATGGGATTTCATTTTAATAATCGATTTAAATTCTACAACTATTCGAAGAAAAACAATCAAATCTTTGTAATAGGTTTATAGAATACTACTTAGGGCAAATAATCATGACAAAAACCTACACGCTTGGAAATTCAAAATCTCAGATTGAGGCAATGATCCCAAAATTGGTGATTAAGAAAGTCAGGGTAGGAGATCGACAGATCGCCTTGGTCCGAATGAGGGAGGAGTTTTATGCTTTTAGCAGCAGTTGTCCACACCGGGGAGCGTCATTGATCGAGGGAAGTATTAATGGAATAGGGGAGATTATCTGCCCACTGCATAACTATCGATTTGACATTAAGACAGGTCAAGTTAAATCAGGTTCTTGCGAAGAATTAGAAGTTTTTCATTGTGAGCTATCAGAAGATGGATTGAAAATCACGCTGCCAGATCAGTAGCTGAAATTTCTTTTTTGAAGTAAGAACAAGGTAAGGGCAAGAACAGTAAATTTAATCTGTGTATCAACATGATTGCACATAAAAGAATTATGTTTGGTTGTAGCCAGAAAAAATCCCCCTTGCCCCCTTTAAAAAAGGGGGAGTTGCCAAATTTGAACCTCCAGCATTAAATCAAAGCAGATACGTGCGGTTCAGAGGGTACACATAAAATTTAATATCTATAAAAGCTAAATATATGCATTGGGAGAAGTTTTGGTATCGCTGGACGTTCATTGCCGAGCAAACTACCACACGATATTTTGTGATCGCGGGAGTCGTTTTTGTGATTTTTTATTTTCTGTTGTATAAGATTCTTGCAAATCGGAGAAGCCAAATCGCTTTTCCAGGATGGAAGCATTATTCGAGAGATATTATTTATTCGCTTTTTACTATCGTGATTTTTGCGACGATGGCCACTTTGGTATTCACCGTATTCAATGATTATTCTAATTTATTCAAGCCTTGGGACAAGTATGGTGAGGTTTATTATTACTTGACTTTTCCAGGCATGTTGATGATTCACGATGCCTATTTCTATGCGACGCACCGATTGATGCATCATCCTAAGCTTTTCAGATACGTGCATCGAGTGCATCATCTTTCTACTAATCCATCGCCTTGGACTGCATATGCTTTTCACCCGCTAGAGGCCGTATTGGAAGCAGGAATCATCCCAGTCATCGCTTTCACCTTGCCAGTCAATCCTCCTGCTTTGGGTCTATTTTTGCTCTTTCAGTTTTTCTTCAATGTTTACGGGCATTTGGGATTCGAATTGCTTCCTGCCAAATTTCATAAAACTTGGATCGGCAGATGGGTCAGTACAGGTACAGCCCATAACCAACATCACCAACATTTTCATGGCAATTACGGCCTTTACACGTTGATTTGGGATCGACTTTTTGGTACGCTTCGCAAAGATTATGATCAGAAGTACGAGCAAGTGACTGCAAGTAAAAATCCTATTGCACATTAATCCTTGTGACTTTCTACAAAAATCACTTTTTTCCAAATCTCTAATCTCTTCATCCTAATTTCACCAATCCCTTTTCTCTTAATATCCAATCTCTTAATTTCCAATCTCAAACTCCCCACTTGCAACCCTTCCCAAAATAGCCGATCTTCCAATCGCCCTTAACCTACTCTCATGATTCACCTGCGCTATTGGACTCTTGGATTTTTTTTGCTTTTGGCAGCTTGCCAAGAAAAAACACCTGATATAGATTATACCGACTGGTCACATTATGGTGGACCAGAAGATGGTTCCCGCTATTCGGCTCTCTCGCAGATCACCAAAGAGAATGTCTCCCAACTCCAAGTGGCTTGGACTTATCACACTGAAGATGCTTCCGAGCGATCTCAGATTCAATGTCAGCCGATCGTAGTGAATGGTCTTCTATATGGTTCTACACCCAAATTGAATGTCTTCGCATTGGATGCAGGTACTGGAATCGAAGTTTGGCGATTTGATCCCTTTGAGGTTTTAGGAGGAGAAAATAGCTGGGCAGGGACGAATCGTGGGGTGAGTTACTGGGAAGATGGGGAGGACAAGCGAATTCTTTTTGGAGCAGGCAATTGGTTGATGGCTGTTGATGCGTTGACTGGGGAACCCATTCCAAGTTTTGGAGAAGGAGGAAAAGTGGATCTTCGAAAGGATTTAGATACGGAGCGGGAAGATTTCCTGATTGTGGCTAATGCGCCAGGGGTGGTATACAAAGATTTATTAATTATAGGCATGCGGCTTTCCGAAGGACTGGATGCAGCTCCGGGTCATATTCGGGCTTACAATATTCGAACTGGAAAGCGGGAGTGGATTTTTCACACCATCCCAAAAGAAGGCGAAGCAGGCTATGAGACTTGGGACCCAACAACGATTTCCCAAATAGGCGGAGCAAATAACTGGGCAGGAATGACGGTTGATCAGGATAGGGGGATTGTATTTGTACCAACTGGCTCTGCTACCTATGATTTCTGGGGAGGTAATCGTGCCGGAGATAATTTATATGCGAATTCTTTGCTCGCGTTAAATGCGGGAACAGGTGAGCGGATCTGGCATTTTCAGGCCGTGCATCACGACGTATGGGATCGGGATTTTCCGGCAAATCCAAACTTAATTCGAATCCAAAAAGATGGAAAATGGATCGATGCTGTTGCCCAAATCTCCAAGCAAGGAATGACTTACGTTTTTGACCGTGAGACAGGTGACCCTGTATGGCCTATCGTAGAAACTCCGGTGACCCAATCTACTTTGGGAGGCGAAGTAACTTCTCCAACTCAGCCGATGCCGACCTTGCCCGAGCCATTTATGAAAATGACTTTTCAGGAGGCAGACATTCTCAACCTCAAACCAGAATGGAAAGCCGATATTCAGGCTCAACTAGGAAATGCCTTGATGGGAGAGACTTGGCTGCCACCCAATGCGGACCATCCGATTGTGCTTTTCCCGGGAATGGACGGGGGAGGAGAATGGGGTGGAGCGGCTTTTGACCCCACTACACAGACGATGTACGTCAATGCGAATCAGATTCCATGGATCATCCAGATGACTGCCAATGCAAATTTTGAAAATGTGGGGCAGGCAGTTTATACGAACTACTGTGGGAATTGTCATGGTTTGGAGCGGAAGGGAAATCCTCCTGCTATTCCAAGTTTGATCGGTCTGAAAGAGAAATACAGCCCAGATTCCCTAGATCTTTTGCTTCGTAAAGGAAGAGGAGCAATGCCTGCCTTCGATTATATTTCCAAAGAAAACCGAGCAGTTTTAGTGGATTACTTACTTGGAAAGGCTGAAATCAAAATGGATAAAAAAGAGCTTGAAAGTGCAAATAGCCAACTTGATCCACGCTATTATATGAATGGCTACAAAAAGCTGGTAACTAAGGAAGGCCTTTATGGATCGAACCCACCTTGGGGATTACTCACTGCCATCGATATGAAAACGGGAATGAAAAAATGGCAAATTCCTTTGGGAGAAATTGATTCGCTGTCTGCGCAGGGTTTTGCCCCAACTGGGACCGAAAATTACGGCGGGCCAGTTGCCACAGCTGGGGGTGTTCTTTTTATCGCCGCGACCAAAGATGAGAAGATCCGTGCCTTCGATAAAGAAACCGGCGAGTTGCTTTGGGAAGCTAAACTCCCCGCCGCAGGCCACGCCACGCCTGCAGTCTATCAAATAAACGGAAAGCAATATCTGGTCATTGCTTGCGGTGGAGGCAAAGGCACCAAAAGCGGCGATGCCTATGTGGCTTTTGCTTTACCTGATTAATAAAAGGAAAGCAAAAGCGATTTCTAATTCCAGAAGAGTGCAGGAATTACTTTCCAGTCACTCCTAAAAACACATTCACTTTGGGATTGATGGGATTTCCAGACATCCTTCTCAGGAGTACTAACTGCCCACTATGATGAATCATGTCCACAATTGGACCATTGATCATATTCCAAAAGGGATATTCTGTTCTACTATCCCCTCGTTGAAAAATAATCTTCAATTCTGATATTTCCAAATCACTTTTCCCCGCCAGCAGTTCGCTTGACTCTTGAATATTACGCAAGGTCTTTTCTCGAAACTCCTTAAAGTTCATGCCCGAAAAGTCCGCGGGCTGAATATTGGGGACATTTTGCGCCCCGTTTAATAGGGTTTGAGAGAGGCCAAAAAGGTGTTCGATTGTTTCCATCGTGTTTCTGGATTCGGGAGTAGGAATGAAATCCAGATCTGTTTGAGTAAGCCCTTCCGTCGCCCAATAATAGCGAAAGCCCAATCCATCTATCATTCGACTCAGTACATTTCCACCAGTGTATTCCCCTGTTTTTTCAGGGATTTGAGCATAGGGAAGGCTATTGGTTGAGATTTGAGCAAAACCAGAATTGAAATAAATCATGAAAATGAATAAAGCGAATAAGTGTTTCATAAGGCTAATTGAGGGGGGGGTACGAAAAATAAGGAAGCTGAGAATCCCTACATCCGCTGCACGGTCATTCCGCCATCCACGGAGATAATTTGACCAGTGGAATAGGGTAAATCTCCTCGAACCAATGCGGCGGCAACTTTCCCGATATCCTCCGGCATTCCCATACGCTGCTCCAGGGTAAAGCCACTTTTCACTGCTTTGTGATAGGATTCCCGTACGGCTTCGATCATGTCTGTTTCGATGACTCCCGGTCGGATTTCATACACTGGAATATCAAATTCCGCCATTTTGATAGCCATCACGGTGGACATTATGGAGGCAGCAGCTTTGGACATGCAGTAAGAGGCACGATGGATAGAGGCCATTACTGCAGATACTGAGGTGACTGTAATGATGGTAAAAAGCCGTTCTGGGTTTGCCTGCTTTGCTTCTGCCATCCACTTGGCAATGGCTTGAGTCAGGAAAAAGGTGCCTTTCTGATTAATATCCACGACGTAATCGTAATCTTCCTCTGAGATTTCAAACACATCACTTCGGACTTTCGGAGCTACGCCGGCATTATTCACGAGGATATCGATTGCACCAAACGTATCTCGCAGGCCTTGGAGGATTCCTTTTCGACCTTCAGAAGTCCCGATATCTCCTTGTACATATTCTACGCGCACTCCGAAGGATCGAAGTTCAGCTAGGCTGTCGTCAGCATCTGATTCAGCTCTGACTCCGTTAATCGCGAGGTCTATACCTTCTTGGGCAAGTTTTTTGGCGATTCCAAATCCGATTCCCCGGCTTCCTCCTGTGACTAATGCAACTCGATTCATGCGTTTATAATTTGTTTTTTAACGGTCACATGGAATGCCCTTAGTCCTGATAAAAATATCGGGACATCCCCATTTTCGAAAGATTTTCTCATGGGCATTTCATATGATTATAATTTGTTTTTTAAAGGCCATATGGAATCTCGCAAACACTACAATCATACCAGTGTGTGCCGCTTGCGACATCCTCGATTTCATATGTTTATAATTTTTCTATTTGGCCACATGGAATCTCGCATTTCTGTCCCGATGGCCATCGGGACATCCAACTGTGTGACGTTATCGTAATGCTCGATTTCATGCGTTTTTTAACTCTTTTAATTGGGTAAATTCTTCCATGGCTTTGTAAAATGGATCAAGCGGAAAGCATCCTGAGATCATTCCATTTCGTGGTGCTGTAGTGCAATCTGAAAAAGTTCTACATATTTTACCACGCTTCATCCCATTTCCTGCTAAAATATCTTCGGGTAATTCTGGATAACTCAAGACCATTCTCCCTAGTCCTATCGAATCTGCTTTGCCGGTTTGAAGAACATCCTGGGCTACGTTTGGCAGCCATTCTTGCAAATAAGAATACGCCGATCCCACCACATAAAAGCTTGGAAATGCAGCCTTGACAGCAGCACTTGCTTCAATTTGTCGAGCAACACCTTGCAGCGGATCCTCGGGTGGCTGGTATCCATCAGATGGGGGAAATAAGGCTGGTCGCTGAATATGAGGGTTGTAATAGGGGCTTCCTGCCGTGGTACAAAGTAATTCGATATGGAGCTTTTCAAGTTCTTGAAGAAAAGCAAATGGTTCGCTCAGATCAGTTTTCAAACCAGAAGGATCAGAACCAAAAGCATTAGTATAGTTGTCCTGAGCTGCAGGAATGCCTGTTTCGTTCGGTCCTTTTTGGAATGGCATCCAATCAAAAATGCTCATCCGTACCCCAATTTCTAAACCCGGTGCTTCTGCACGGATTCCTGCCACGATCTCTCGAAGAAATCGGCTTCGGTTTTCCATGGATTTCCCATACCGACCTTCACGATCGTAGCTGCTTAGGAATTCATGTCCCAAGTAGCCATGACAATGCTTGATGTCCACAAACTGGAAGCCGGCCTTTTGGGAAAGTACTGCTGCGCGAACATAATCATCGATCAATTCACTGATTTCCCCATCACTCATCAGCGGATAATCTTCTCCCAAACCAAATTTTTTATCCAAAACCGGATGACGGTAAAGAATCTTGGGTTCCATCTGAGTCTTGCTATTTGGCTTGCAAAATCTTCCTGAATGAGTGAGTTGCAATCCGGTCAGTAGATCGTCTGTTCTTCCAAACTTTTCACGATGAGTATCCTGAACCAACTGAAAAAGGTCAACGAAATCTTGAAAATTAGCTTCATTCATCAAGAGCTGATTGGGATTGGCCCGGCCTTCGTGCCTTACTGCGACGGCTTCACATCCCCAAAGCAGCTTTGCCCCGCTGATCGCAAAGTTACGCCAGCGTCGCTTGGTCAGTTCCGTTGGCTTTCCGTCGGTGGTGCCATCCCAGCCTTCCATAGGTAGAATGCAGAATGAATTTCCAATTAGATTTCCTTCCCTTGTTTGATGGCCTTTTGCAAAAGGAGAGGCAGGTCCGGTTTTTAGCTCTTCATCAAAATCCAAAGCAATGCCTGTTTCAGTCAAGTGATTTCGCAGTTGCTCCGCTGTTTTGAGCTGGGCTACTCGGGGGAATTGTGGTTTGTGTTTTTCGGTACTCATATCGGTTTCACGCAGTTGAAAAAGCTATAATAGGGTTCGTTATTTTTTATTCGTTGAAGTAATAGTGCCAGTTCACGGGCATGGTAGTCACCCCACATACAGGATTCTCCATAAGGAGCTTTTCCCGGTTCCGGGACATAATCCCAGCCATTCGGCTGATGGTAGATGGCATGCAAGATCAACCCTTGGTGGCTTGGATCTGTGGATAAGTAAGGCTCCTGAAATAAATGAAAGGCAATCTGAATACCCGCTTGATGGTATCTGGCGGATCGATCAGGGTCAGTGGTTTTGATAAAATTCGCTATTCGAATCAGACCCTGCGCAGTAATGCAAGCGGCAGAACTATCCACAGGTTCGATGCCATTGAAAGGATCTGCGGGAAGATTGAGGTAATCTCCCATTCGCTGGAGTCCCGGTGCTCCAGTATCCCAATACGTAATCCCATCTGAAGGGGTGTTAGCCAGGTAAAAGTCAGCCGTTGCAATCGCTGCGGTTTTCAATTCTGCAATCAAATCCTCCTTGGAAATAAGTGCCGAATAGTCTTCCTCAGGAATTTGATCTAGGATTTCAAGTGTTTCTCCAAGTCCGGAAATGGCCCAAGCCTGACCTCGAGTCCAAGTACTAAAACCGGTATAGCCTTGCTGTGAATTGGGACAGCGGTAATTCCCATCGTTGGTATTGAAGATGATCTCATGAGCTGTTCTTCCGGAGACATCATAGCTATCCCTTCCCTTTCCATAATAAATCGAATACCGAACGGTGCTAAGCATGTGTTGAATCGCTCGCTGAATCAAGGAAATCCGTATATCATTTTCACCTTGGAGCACATGGCCTAGCATATGGGATACGACTAAAGCGCGACAAGAGCGCATCGTATCTACAAAAAGTGAGTGTGGCCCATTGAAGGAATAAATAAAACCTCCACCTGGAATTGAAGTCCATCGGGTAGCTTGCACTGCTCCACTTACTTTGAGTGCGAGTTTATAGAATTCCTTTTCCCAACCTGAAGCAGTGATTTTTCCCTCCTGAATCAGGCGGAGTAAATTGCCATAGGTGCTTACATTATTGAATCCATGATCATGAACTCCGGTATGAGTCAAATGAGGAGCCATCTTTTCGACAGTATTTTTCCGCCCGATTTCAAGAAATTCTGAATCTCCAGTCGCATCAAATTGAAGTAAAGCAGCGCCATATTGAAAGCCTTGTGTCCACTCCGTCCAGCCACGACTGACATAGACTCCTTTTTCAGTAAAGACCGGCGCTCCCTTACTGGGGTCAAGTGATTGGGAGATTAAATGGATTTTTTGCCCGGAAAGTTCCCAAAATCGGGTTAGTGGAGCGTCCAGACTCGCTATCGAAATCGTAGAATCAAGCTTCATTGTATGTCTTTTGAGTAAAGTGGTGTTTGAGCATCAGGATCGTGGTGACTAAGGCTAAAATCCCATACATCACAATGTCCAGCGGCTGACCCAAGAGTTGATTGGGAACAATCTCCACTAATGATAAAATAAAATAGCCTAAACCAAGGCTGGAAATTAAGAGTAATCCTTTTGGAGGATTTTTGAAAATAACTGCTCCTAGAACTACTGGGGCAATCATCGAAGTGCCGGTGAAACTCACTCGTGCAAGCAATACCAATTCGTCAGTCATGTAGGTCGAAAAAATCAATACGATGATGGAAAATAGCAGAATCGAAATCTTGGTAGCACGCATATTCGCCTGATCTGATCCTGTAAGCAATGATCGTAGTTCGGTGCCTAAGGCAAAAATCTGGGCATTGGTCGTCGAAAGGCAGGCAGCGAATAAGCCCACTACCGCCAAAGCTGCAACTGGGACCGCCTGATCAAATAAGAGTGCTTGGGTCAGGAAGTCAGCGGTGCTTGCCTCTGGATATTGGATTGCCCCATAAAGCCCAATAAAGGCGGTTGGGAGAATCACCAAAATTGCAAAAATCCCAACAGCATAGGCCATTTGATGAACTGATTTCAAATTTTTCATCACCACCAATCGGGTAGTAAACTGCGGCTGGGAGACAGGTATCAGCACAATGGCAATTGCCGAGGCGATCAAAAATTGAGGACTAAAGAGTCCTTTTGGTCCGGGAAGGCTAAGGAGTCCTGCATTTGATTCGGCTACTTTAGCTATCGCTACCTCAAATCCTCCCGCCATCTTGAGGCAGGTAACTCCAATAATCCATATTACCGCCAGCATAATCACCCCCTGAATGGCATCGCTGTACACAATCGCTTTCAAGCCGCCGATCTGTGAATAGACCAACATGATCACCACTAAAACTGCTGCCCAAGCCCAGTAGGGAAGCATTCCCGGAAATGCAGCATCCAAGAAAATCGAAATGCCACGAATCTGAATCGATACGTAAGGAATCAGGAATAAGAAGGAACTTACAAAGAGCAGGTAGCCCGCATAGCGATTGCCATAGCAGGATTTCATCAGTCCGGCTACGCCCTGATAGCCGACTAACGCGGCTCTTTTTCGGAGTGAGTAGCCAAACCAAATCAGGAAAAAGACCATCAAGGCATCCGAAAGAGCCAGGAAAATCCAAGCACCTACGCCATGGGTTCGGAAGAAATCCGGCATTCCCATAAAAGTAAATGCACTGAAAAGGGCAGCCGAAAAGGTCAGGAACCCCAGTATTGCTCCAATGTTGGAGCCACCGAGGATGAATTCATCCGAACTGCGATCTTTCCGATAAGAGAGGTAGGAGGCATAGGCCAGCATTCCAAGAAATATGGTAAAAAAGAAAATTAGCCAGCTGATCATGGTTTAGCAGGCTCACCGTAGGGGAAAATTTTAGAAGCTAGGAAAGTGGCAAGTACCACTAGGACGGTTACTAAAAATCCAGACCAGAAAATAAATGGAATTCCCTCCAAGCTTGGAGTTATTTTATTCTCCTTAAAAATAATCAAGAAAGAAGCCAAAACGAGGGCAATGACAAGGGATACGAGGAATCTCCAGATTTTTTGTTTCATAATTTTAGGGATAGATTATTTGGGTATGGGGGTGATTTTAAGGGTTTTCTTTTGTTGAGGTTCAAAATAGCAATTATCTCTTTTATTGCTAGCCTTTAGTCTTTGACTTTTTTGTTTTTTCTGTGAATGGTTGGCGGTTCTCGGTTGTGGGTTGTCTGTTCTCGGTTGTCAGTTGTCGGATGTCTGTTGCCAGTTGTCAGTTGGAGGCCCAATAGTTAGAGGGGGCTTTTGCCAGTTTTCTAGGAGTAACTATGTGGCTATGTGGCAAATTTTTTTTCCTTTACGAAACTCTCCCCGTTCTATCTGGTTAAAAAAGATAAAATCCCATGAAAAAACCCCTTGTTTTAGTTCTCTTTCTTTTTGGTACCCTGTTAAACTTTGGCTGTGAAGCCCAAACCAAGTCAAAAGCAACGGATGCCAACTATACCTACAAATCCCCAACTCGTGATGGAACAGGTAAGATTTACATGGGAAGGGAGATTTCCCAAGTCATGGGCTTTGCAGGAAGAGCTTGGCTAGAGCGTCAAAGTCGGGAACAGGAAGAATCTGTTTCGCTGGCGATCAAAAATCTACCGATTAATGCCAGTAGCGTAGTAGCTGATATTGGAGCGGGTTCGGGTTATTATACTTTTCGGATCGCACCGAAGGTCCCGCAGGGAAAAGTTTTTGCGGTGGAGATTCAGGATGATGCGATCAATTACCTGAACAAGAAAAGCAAGGAATTAGGAATCAACAATGTAGTGACGGTGAAAGGGACAGAGTCAAATCCGAACCTTCCGGAAAATACCATCGATCTGGCGATTATGGTGGATGTGTATCATGAACTCGCCTACCCAAAGGAAATGCTTGAAGCCATTAATAAATCTCTAAAGCCGGACGGAAAATTTTTACTACTGGAATATCGGGGTGAAGACCCTACGATCCAAATTAAGCCACTTCATAAAATGACCGTCAAGCAAGTGGAAAAAGAACTCAATGCCAATGGATTTCAACTGGTTGAAAATGGCAAATTCATGACGATTCAGCACTTTTTGGTTTTTGAGAAGAGGAAGTAGGGGATTGGGGAATAGGAGATTAGGGATTGGGGAATAGGGATTAGAGAATAGGAGATTAGGGAATAGGGATTAGTAAATCAGGGAACAGGAGATTAGAGAATAGGTGATTAGAGATTAGGAGATTAGTAAATCAGGGAATAGGAGCCATGATAGCTATCGAGGGGGAGATTAATAGAGTGGGAGATAGGATTATTGATCGAACACTAGCTGAATTTTCATGAATACTAGTGCTCTTCGAGATTTGTAATCTCGAAGCTAGATCCGAAGATTTGTAATCTTCAATTTCCAACGTAGAGTCTGAGTCTCCATTAATTCGGATTAAAAATCCGACGATCAAGGTTTCGGATTTCTGCCGATTACTATCGGTATCTGAACAGCGACAGATTAGAGAATAGGAGATTAGTAAATCAGGGAATAGGGAATTAGGGGTTGGTGAATCAGGGATTAGGAGCTCCGATAGATACCAGGATAAAGGGGTCAAGGGGGAATTTTCATGGCGATCAAACTTTTTTCACCCACCTTAATTTCTACTCGTACCTTTGTACCATGTCCACCTCTACTAAAAGCCAAGCTGAAATTCTTTCCAAACTGGGAATCATCAGTCTCAATCCCATGCAGCTGGCAGCGCAAAAAGCACTTAGTTCTACCAATGATTTGATTCTACTTTCTCCGACGGGGACAGGAAAAACCTTGGCTTTTCTGCTTCCATTGATTCAAGGTCTGGATGAAAAGATTAGCGAGGTGCAGTTGCTGATTATTGTGCCTTCCCGTGAATTGGCGATTCAGATTGAGCAGGTCATGCGAGAGATGGGGACAGGATTCAAAGTAAATGCCGTCTATGGTGGGCGGACAGGATCTAAAGATCGAATGGAGATTAAGCATCGACCAGCAGTATTGATTGGCACCCCAGGACGAGTGGCGGATCATCTCCGAAGAGGTGCTTTCGAAACGAAGTTTATAGAAACTCTCGTCCTAGATGAGTTTGATAAATCACTGGAAATTGGATTCGAACTAGAGATGAAACACATTCTTGATTTGCTTCCAAAAGTCAAAAAGCAGATTCTGACCTCTGCTACTCAAGACGTGGAAATCCCAAAGTTTGTCCAACTCAAATCCCCCATTCGGATTGATTATTTAGCTGAAAAGATCACGCAACTCACGGTCAAGAGAGTACTGTCTCCAAGCAAGGATAAGTTCGAAACACTGATCCAATTGATCAGTAACTTAGGTAATCAAAATGGGATTGTCTTCTGCAATTTTAAAGATTCTATCCAGCGTGTGAGCGATGTTTTAACAAAGAATGGAATCTCCCATGGCACATTTCATGGAGATATGGAGCAACAAGATCGAGAACGATCGCTAATCAAATTTCGAAATGGAACACATCAGTTGCTCCTAGCAACGGATCTGGCTGCCAGAGGAATCGATGTGCCCGAATTGGGATTTATCATTCATTATCAGCTACCCAGCCGAGAGTCGGAATTTACCCATCGTAATGGACGTACCGCTCGAATGAATGCCGAGGGGACGGCTTTTATTCTGTACAATGAAAAAGAAAGACTGCCGGATTTTGCGAGAGATATAGAAATCGAAAAACTCAGTCCCGCCAAACTTCCAGCACCCTCTGAATGGTCCACACTTTTTATCTCAGGTGGTAGAACCAATAAAATCTCCAAAGGAGATATCGCTGGCTTATTCCTGAAGCAAGGAGGCCTGACGCAGGATCAGTTGGGAATCATCGAACTCAAAACGGATTGTGCATTTGTAGGGGTGAAAACCAATCAGGTTGCCAAGCTCCTCCCAAAAGTCAATTCAGTAAAACTGAAGGAGAAAAAGGTACGAGTGGTGGAGGTTTGAGAGGGATAACGTTTTGCAGCTACAAGAAGGGCGGATCTTTTACCACAAAACTGTCTTTGGAACACGGGACCCCACCTTTTGGGTAGGTGCTGTTATAGGCTGGTTTTTGATAATTTCACATCATTTAAATTCTGTCATTTAAAAATATGCCCACCTAAGTATTTGATTCCATTGTCACAGCCAATAGTGACAACGCGCTTGCCAGGACCTAACTCTTTTGCAAGGGCCAGTGCTGCAACAACATTTAGTCCCGTTGAACCACCAGCTAAAATTCCTTCTTCTTGTGCAAGCCTGCGACACATCTGAAAACCCTCTTCTTGATCAATTGTGCGAACTTCTTTAATCCGCTCCATCTCCAAGAAAGGGGGAACGAAACCTAAGGCAATGCCATCTACTGTATGGCTGCCACCTTTTCCAGTGCTAAGCATCGGTGATTGCGTAGGTTCCAATGCATAGAAATCAGGGGTCATTCCTTTAGATTCAAAACCATCAATCACACCCATAAGGCTGCCACCAGTTCCTACCGCAGCGCAGTATGCATCAACGTTGCCTTGTATTTGCTCAACAATCTCCACACCAATCGCCGCATAGCTTGGCCTAGCATATTGGGAGCCAAATTGATCAAAGTAGTAGTTTCCATCTTGTGCAGCTATTTCTTGCACTTTTTCTTTTAAGTTTTTAAACAGCTCTGGATTTAACTTTCCATCAGAACTCTCTACCAATACCAATTCAGCTCCATATGCGCGAATTGCTTGGAGTTTGTTCGCTGCAAAGGAATTGGAAGTAACCGCAGTAAATTTCAGGCCCAGAATCGATGCTACAAAAGCAATTGCAGTTCCAGTGCTGCCTCCGGTGTATTCACAGAGACGATCGCCGATCTTTAAATCACCCCGATCCATCGCTGCTCTTATAACACCCAACGCCATACGATCTTTATAAGAACCAGTTGGGTTATTGCCCTCGTACTTGATCCACACATCAGCAGAGGATGGAGATACAATTTTTGTGAGCTTTAGAAGAGGTGTATTGCCAATAGCCAATAATAAACTATTTGATATCATATTTTGTCTTGTTTTAAACTTGCCTACAACATTTTGCAGCTACAAGAAGTTGGCGATTTCGAAGCACAAAACTGTCTGCCAGCACTGAACTTGATACGAAGCACAATCCCGAATGGCTCACAAATTCACTAAAAAAATAAACACACATGAGTAAAGCTTCATTTAACCACTGAACCGCCAATTTCTTGTAGGTGCTGTTATGTGTAGCCTTTCTTCTCATAAGTAATAGTCTTTTTCAACCTCCCAAGTAAATGGTTGTTTAAATGTCTTGATTGTTTTGAGTTCTTTAAGGTCAATTGTCCGCCAAACAATTTTTTGTTTATTGTTTTCAATTGTTCCTGTTGCAACTTTTACTTTTTTGGTCAAGAAGTTGTAACTGCGGTAGTCGGTTTCTCCTGAACCACGGTTAACAGAATTATAGTATGCACCAATAAGAACAAATTGGTTGTCTTGGTAGCGAAATTTATAAGAGTTGTTTGACATACCCCAGCCGCCCATATTCATGAAAATTAGAAAGTTGACTGTTAGAACACCATTGGAAATAGAAATGTCTTGGTAAGGTTCTTCCATATTTGGGTTGTCATGGTTGAGTATGAAACTATTACTTTGTTCTACTAACTGATATTGATTTGCAGTCTGGTTGTGAAAGAGAATTATTAAAATTCTGGGTTGCGCTAAAACGGTGTCGTTGTTGTCAAAGTCATTTTTGATTATTGTCACACGGTCTTTGTGTTGAATAATTAAAACAAAGTCATTGTGATTGTCTTTGTTTAGATCTCCTTGTGTTGAGTCCAGCAGTGTCCAACCGTTTGGAATGAAACTATTAATGTCTTTCCCCTGATTGTTAATACTAGGATATGAGAAATCTTGTCCGAATGCAAATCCGAATGTTAGAAGAAATATTGTCGTTAGTAGTTGTCTCATAAGGTTACCCATAACGTTTTGCATCACGCAACTATTGCGCTGTGTATGCCATATGGAATACATAGAGCAATAGTTGCGGATATATTTTTATTAAAAATTCCGCTCTTTCTTTCCGATTCCCTAATCTAGACCTAAAAAATATTTTTCCAAATCCCTTCCTAAAAAACCTTTCGTTTCACTCAATTTCCACAATAGACTCTGCTTTGAGATAGCCTAGTGAAGTTAAAAATAGGTCTGCTTCCATCACCGTCTTTTTGTAGTATTCAAAATTCCTGTAATTGAAGAAGCCATGTTCGGCTCCTTCATAGAGCCTTAATTCGCATCGGCTTCCAACCTTTTCCATGACCTGCTGGTAATATTCGACAGTGACAACCGGAACCAGCGCATCATTTGTCCCAAGAAGAATAAGGGTGGGCGGCGCTCCTGCTTTGATGTTGTGCAGGGGGGAGAAACTTTTGTATGCATCCCCAATTCGTTCAAAGCCATATCCTCCAGGACCATTATCGATTACCGGATTGAAGAGTACCAAGGCATTGGGTACAGCACTTATGGCCAAGTCATCACTGTCTTCATTATACCCCTCGATCAGCGCGGTAGCAGCTGCAAGATGTCCACCGGCGGAGCCTCCTGAAGCAATGATTTTATTTGGGTCAATTTGGAAATTAGCTGCGTTTTTTCGAATAAATCGGATGGCTGATTTGGCATCCTTGACGGATTCATATGGGCTGGTGTTGTTCCCGTTTTTGGTTCTGTAATCCACCAAAAAACATACAATCCCGCGTTGAGAAAAATAGATTGCTTGGTTGAGAAATTGAGCTTTATCTCCACCTACCCAACCTCCGCCAAAGAAGAAAACCATCGCAGGGTAGTTTTTTGAAACTTGAATTTCTTCCGGATAATATACTTCCAAAAATAAAGCTGTGGAGTCAACCTGTTTGTATAGTATGTCCTCTTGTGCTTTGCAAAGTGAATTCGTGAATAGCGTGATGAGCGCAAAGATAAAGAGGTGTTTTAGCTTCATTTTGGTTTAAATCTTAGATATCTGAATTTAAAGAAATTTTTAACTTGGAGAGCCAAAACGAATTAATCCAATTGGGAGAAATTAGGTAAAAAAATAGCCTAAACCACAATTTAATGCAGTTTAGGCCCGTATGGAGATATAACTCAAAAATATAGACTATATAACGTTAAGTACTTGCCTTCAGAACTTTACTGATTCAAAGATTTTTCTAACAGTGCCTACATCTTGGATGTCCCGGCCATAAAAACTGAATTTGTTCTGATTATCAACCTGGATAAATACACCGATAACACCTTTCCCTTTTTCAATAGGCTCCACTATCAAAGCAGGCCTTCCGTCAATCGTGGTTGAAATTCGAGTATGGGTGGCTGTAGTTTTATCTTTAAAGTCATAGGAATACCCTCCATAGTCAAAGGTTAACTCATCTTTTCCATTCCTTATACCTCCTGTTTTTGAATCGTAGCCTTGACTTGTAAAGCTTTGCCAATTGGAAGGTACTTCGATTGTAAACTCCTCGAATTCCAAGGTCTTACTCAACTTGTCCTTCTCACAGCTTAAAAGCAGTAGTGATAGGAGGAACACTAACATTGAATGGATTTTCATAGCTTCAGTTATTTTAGTTTTACTACGCTCGGAATGATAAACTGGTTGCTTTTTCATTTAACCATCTTCTGACAATTCTCCCGCTCGACGAAGTCAAATCATCTTGGCGACTGGGTGTAATCAGTGCTTAGTCGGATGTAATTACACCCTAATATCCTTTCGAGAATTTTCGCAGACTACACTTATTCCTTATCCTATTTCTCTAATCCCAGGAGGAGCTATTTCCCGCAGCTAAGCGTAATTCACGATAGTATTCGGGATCTACGCTTTACTATTATTTAGAATTTTAGTTCTTTCATCCATAGTTCAACCCTTTCAGGGTTGCCATTTCCTATCATGATTTATCTGTCCACGGGTTTCACCCGCGGTTATTGAAAAGTTGGACCACTTCGCGGTCATGATTCTTGAAGATGTTTGCTTCACGAATTTGTAATATGTTAATAATCCTGAATATTGTAAGATCACCTGATTTGCTGATTACTAGTTCAAAAGCGCCGACCACGAAGTGGTCAAATCTCTCAATAGCCATGGGTGCAACCCCTGGACATCGAATCGCATCCTACCGATCACACGACCCCGAAGTTGGTCGAACTTATCCTTTCCAAAAAATTCAACACCCTTTCAGGGTTGCCATTTTCTATCATGATTTACCTTTCCACGGGTTGTACCCGAGGTTATTGAAAAGTTGGACCAATCGTGGTCATCGACATAAATCAACTACCAAAGTAAGACCGCGAACGGGGTCAAATCATTAATAGCCATGGGTGCATCCCATGGTTTGAAACGACAACAAGTGACTTCATCGACCCTGAAGGGGTCGGACTCTTTGTCTTCCTCAAGCGCAGTTTTAACCTACCCTTTTTATTTTCCAGAGAGCTGTAATCCTTTACCAAAAGGGTACTTCCGAAGTGCCCTCCCAATCTGATATCTCCTCCCCAATCAGAATAGGGGTGGGGTTCTTAAAAGATGGCTTCGGCCTACTTTTATATGTGTGGTCCCTACTTTTTACTTCTACAGAGGAACTATCTTATAAAACGTTGGGATCTAAGAAAGTAACGATGTTATACTTCGGAGGCGAATGCGTTGATGTTACCGGTTGACTTGGTGGATACAACTATCAAAGGGCTTGAGCTTGCGTAATTGCGCAAAATATTTAAGAAATTATTTAATTGTATTTGTAAAATCAGATTAAAAAAAAGTGCTCGATTTTATTCGAGCACTTTTACAATCAAATGGAAAAAGATTACCTATCAATGGAACCCAATACTTTTTTCATAAAGCTATTTAAAGCATCTTTTTCTAGTAAACCTTCACTTACTAGCTTATGAACCTCTAAAGCGCCACATAAATTAGATATCAGCTCTCCTATAACATCAAGTTCCTCATCTTTTATAGAGGCTACTTCAGAAATATTTTCCAAAACCGCAATGGTATTGGTTATCTCATCGACAGAGCAAGTCTTATGTATTTGCTTAATTACTGGTAACTTCATTTAATAAACTTTTTAATAAATCTTCTTTATTGGTTTGTACTTGGTTAACTAAAACACCATTTTTGAAACTCGCGAAAGTTGGTAAATTGGTCACATTAGCTAATTTTCTCGAGTTTGGAAATTTTTCGGCATCAACTAAGACAAATGCTATTTGCTCATTTTCTGTTGATAGTCTCTTAAATTTCGGCTTCATTATTCGACAATTCCCACACCATCCTGCGGAATATTGTACTATAACTGTTTCGTTTTTTGCCACAACAGCGTCTAAACTATCGTCATCTAATTCTAATAACATATCGTTTTTTTAACTTTGCTTCATTAATTAGCTGAAAAATATTCAGCAACACCTTTTTGGTTAGCAACCATAGCTGTTTCACCTTCTTCCCAGTTTGCTGGACAAACTTCCCCAAATTTTTCTACATGGATTTGAGCATCAATTAAACGAAGATATTCGTCTATATTTCTTCCTAATGGGAAGTCATTGATAGACTCATGCCTCACAATCCCCTCTTTATCAATTAAAAATGTACCTCTGTATGCTATTGGGGCTCCTGCAAAAGACCAAGTTCTTGTCTCATTGTTGAAGCTATATTCTCCTCCAAGTACACCGAAATTCATTGAAATTGTTTTAGAGTTATCAGCAACAATAGGAAAAGTTACTCCTTGAATTCCTGCATTGTCTTTTGGCGTATTTAACCATGCTAGATGTGTTTCTTCAGAATCAGTTGAACATCCAACCACTATTGTATCTCTTTTTTCAAATTCAGCAATTTTGTCTTGAAATGCATGAATTTCTGTTGGACAAACAAAAGTGAAATCTTTTGGATAAAAGAAAAACAATACATTTTTCTTGCCTTCGTACTGAGTTAAATTAAAATCTTCTATAATTTCTTCACCATTAATTACTGCTCCGACGGTGAATTTTGGAGCCTTTTTCCCTACTAATGCCATAATTTTAAATTTATTTAAACCGAACCACTACAACCTCTATTTGTTTAGCGTTACTGCATTGATTTTATCGATTTTATAATGATTTAGAGGTGTCCAGATAATATCATATTTAAAATATATCTCATCCTTATCGACCATTCTGGTGATCAAACTATGGAAGATGGTTTCTTTATTCTGAGAGCGATTGATCCCGCATGAAAACTCACTTAAGTAACAATCAATATTCCTTTTGCTCATCCAAGAATAAGTCCTTCGTAACCATGGTTTCACTTGATGGATCATGGTATGAATTGCTTTAAAATTCAAGCCTAATTCACTTGTGATCTGTTTGATGGTGTAATCCCTGACGATCTGTCGGATCACTATTGGTGATACAATTTTATTAAAAATTCGAATTTTTCTTTTCGAATCCCTGTCCTAAGCCTAAAAAATATTTTTGCAAATCCGTTCCTAAAAAATTCTTTGATTTCGTTCAATTTCCAGAGCAGGTAAAGCCTTTATCGCCCCCTATTATTTATAGGCAATGACGGCACTTGATGGGCCTGCCAGATGGATGATTTTGGTTGACTTAAAGCCAACTGCTTTGGTCCATTTATTAAAATCAGCGAAGGTATAATCAAATCCTTTTCCAGTTTCGATCAGCATATTGATACTCATCATTAGCCCAAACGCATTCTTGCTTCTGTCGTCATCTATGATGCCTTCAATGGCGACAAATGCTCCGCCGATTGGTAGCGCATCGTAGGCTTTTTTCATCAACATCAGTTTGGTTTCTTCATCCCAATCGTGCAAGATATTTCCCATCACCAAGATGTCCGCGGTTGGCAAGGAATCTTGAAAGAAATCACCATTGGCAGTTTTAACCTGGTCTTGTAATTGGAATTTTTGAATGTTTTCATTTGCAACAGGTGCCACTGCCGCCAAATCCCAAGAAATACAGCTCATATGTGGCTGATGCTTGGCTACCATCAGAGAAAGTAAAGCTCCCGAACCGCCTACATCAACCAGAGTTTTGGAGTTAGAGAAATCAAAGGCTTGTGCAAATGCCATGAAGTTGCCCATTTGGATACCGCTCATCGCATGGATAAATTCTTTTAATCTATCGGGATCGGCATAAATTGCTTCAAATAAATTCCCTCCACTTTTTGCTTCGTTTTGTGGCAGTCCGGTAAGGAGACCTTCCTCCAAATTTCCCCAGAAATTGTAAAGACGATTGTTGAGCATTTCCAACATTCCTCCGATATAGGATTGCTTGTTTTTATCCAAGAAAAAATCACAGTCCTTTTGATTTGAATACGTTGCGGTTTCCAACAAGCCTTCTCGATCTAGAAAACCGAAGGCAGTAAGCGAATCTAGGTAGTCATACAGATTGCGGTCTGTGCATTTTAATTCTAAATGAGTTTTAATGTCAGTTGCCGACATTGATTTCCGTTCTGCAAGCGTGGTGAATAGTTGAAATTTTACGGCGGATAAAAGAATTTTGGATGCCCAAAATCCAGTACCGATTTTCATGATGTTCTCCGGTGTGGGATGGTTCTCGTTGTGAATCATAATCTTTTTAATTGGTTACTGATGGCCTACTCTTGACGGTTTTCGGCAATCCCGTTTGACGTAGAATGAGTTCAATACGCCACTCAAAAATATCGCGCAGCTCAAAAATTCAAGGCTATGATATGCGATAGTATCCTGCCCAGGTATATAGTTGGGTAGGTAGGCGGTTAGGGTGGTTTTTATCTGGTCTAGCTTATAAAACCCCTTTTTTTGCCAAAAATTCAGCTAAATATAACTTTTTAATCCGCCCCATAAAATTGACCTACGTGTTCGATTCGCCATTTGCAGCTGATAATTTAGATTAGGTGCAATGGTTAGGTATTCAAAAATCAATGAAAAAGCAGGAGTCATTTAGTAAAATTAGTGTTTTGAAAAGATCGAATAGTTGGAGGTTTGGAGGGCCAAAAATGAACTCGACCGACTCAGGATTCTGTAAATGAATCACAAAAAAAAATAAACTATCCTCAATAATTCCTGAATTGAAATACCCTCTTTTCCCGTAACGGGTAATTCGGAATGGTGAGTTTGATCGGTTTAGCTTGTTCAATGAGATTTTACTCATCTAACCAACTGTATGATGACTATGCCACTAGGCGAGCTAGATCGGACTGATTCTTTAGCATCATCATATTTATTTTTGAAGTGGATCTGTGCCATCGCTTTTATTGAAAATCCGACTCATTTTTCCGCTTAGGATGAACTTTTAATCTATTTTATTGATTGAACGTTCATTCAGTCATTGGATATATGCATAGTTTACTAGAGAAAAGGAAGTGTATCATCCAAAGTGCGCTCGATTTGATTCAAGAGAATGGCTTTCATGCCAGTCCCGTGAGTCAAGTGGCTAAGAATGCTAGAGTTGCAGTTGGCACGATTTATACTTACTTTGATAATAAGGAGGCATTGATCATAGGGATTTACGAGTACGTGGTCGAGGAAATCAAAATATATGTTTCAGAACGGGATGATCCCTCTTTACTATTCAAAGATCGTTTTT
Source organism: Planctomycetota bacterium (assembly GCA_047612305.1). Taxonomy (GTDB): domain Bacteria; phylum Bacteroidota; class Bacteroidia; order Cytophagales; family Cyclobacteriaceae; genus Algoriphagus. The sequence continues at coordinate 30,334 of JBLGAM010000009.1, forward strand.
ATAATTACTGGAAAAGTTTAACCGATTTTTATGAGCTAAACCCATCCATGCATGGATTTTATGATCAGTTTATTAAGTCTCCTTTTAATTCAGATGAGATCCAAAGTAAACCTAATGTGTGGCATGATTTCGCCTGTGAGTTTTTCGAATCAGGAATAAAGCAGGGAAAAATTAAAGCATTAAACCCTATGGTACTTTCAATCCTGGTGAATTCAAATGTGAATTCAATCGTCCGCATAAAGCAGAATTTCAAAAAGAAACTTTCCCAAAATAAGATGGAGCTGGATGAAATATCCCACTTGATCTGGGATGGTATCAAAGTAGATTAACCCAAAAGCCTTTTTTTAAATTCAACCTGTTAATTTGTATATATATGTTTATTAAACGTTTACTGTTGGGCGTTCTTAGTATTTTACTCTTTTCAAAAGCCGCCTACAGTCAGGAAGATAGCACAGAACCCCAAGGCGTATTGACTTTGGATCAGGTGGTGGAATACGCACTATTTCGCAGTCCGATCATCCGGCAAGCACAAATTGATCAAGAGATAGGAGAGCGTGATATCAAATCAAACCTGGCAGACTGGTATCCTCAAATCACAGCCTCTGCCGCGGGAGCTTATAATATCAAACTTCTGCAGCAAATAATTGGTGATCAGTTGATCACTTTTGGTCAGCCATACAATTCGAATGTTTTGCTTCAGGCGAATCAGACTTTGTTCAACAGAGATCAGCTTTTCGCTTCGAAATCCTCAAAATATTATCGTCAGCAACTTCAGCAGATCATCTCCAATGCCCGGATCAATACAGTGGTCGATGTGAGCAAAGCTTTTTACTCGATTCTATTATCCGAGGAGCAAATAAGAATCCTTGATCAAAACCTAGATCGTCTGGAGAAGCAATACAAAGATGCTTATAGCAGATTTGATGCTGGATTAGTGGACAAGACCGATTACCAGCGTGCTTCGATTGCATTGACCAATGTGAAAAGTGATCGTAATAGAGTGGCAAATTCATTCGATGCTAAGTATGATTATCTGAAGCAATTGATGGGCTATCCAGATAGTTTGAATTTCGTCATTGAATTTGATACAGAAGGTTTGGCAGGAAAAATCGCTGAAGATGCGGCAGATCCATTGATCCTTGAGAATCGCGTGGAGTATCAACTTTTACAAACTCAACAAACACTCAATGAAATCCGGACTGGATATGAAAAATGGGGTTACCTGCCGGAGCTATCAGCGTACTACCGATACAATTGGAATTATTTCAATTCAGATTTCTCCAACTTATACAAAATAGCTTATCCAGTTTCAGCTGTGGGACTCAATTTGTCAATTCCCATTTTCCAGGGAGGAAAGCGAATTCATAAAGTAAGAGCGGCAGAACTTCACGTAGAGCGGGGAAATGTGGAAATCGAAAATCTCAGCAATCAGATAAAGACTGAATATTCTGCAGCCCGAGCGGATTACAACAGTAGTGTCTACGAATGGCAGCTGATCAGAGATAATATGCAAATGGCTGAGGAAGTCTATACCATTATCAAGCTACAATACGATGAAGGAATCAAAGCCTATGTAGAACTAATCATCGCAGAGACTGACCTTCAAACAGCCCAGATCAATCATATCAATGCATTTTATCAGGTTTTGGAAGCTAAACTTGATCTAGGAAAAGCATTAGGAATCCTCAATTAATTAGAACCAGCATTAAATTTTATACATATGCAATTATCATACAAACTTGTAGTTTTTTCCACCCTGATCCTGGTGGGCTTTTCTTGCGGGCAAAAACAGTCTGAAGGACGGCAAGCTCCGGCTGCTGTCGTGGTTACAACTCAAATATTGGTGAAAAAATCCGTGACAGGCCTTGACGAATATCCAGCTACACTTGTACCGTTAAATGAGGTGGAAATTCGCCCTCAAATAGGTGGCTATATTACCAACATCTACATCAAAGATGGTCAGGAAGTTAAGAAAGGGCAGAAGCTTTACGAAATCGACCGAAGCAAATATGCAGCTTCATTACAGCAGGCCAAAGCTCAAATTCAAATCGCTGAAGCCAATTTAGCGAAATCTGAAAAAGATTACGACCGCTACAAGAGGTTGGATGCACAAGATGCTATTGCAAAGCAGACCTTAGATTATGCTCAGACTGAAGTGCAGAATGCCAAAGCGCAACTCAGCTCAGCAAAGGCGCAGTACGAATCTGCTGCTACAGATTATAGCTATTCAGTGCTAGTTGCTCCATTTGACGGTACAATAGGTATTTCCCAAGTAAGACTGGGTACTCAGGTTTCTTCAGGTCAGCCTGTATTAAACACAGTATCATCAAACAATCCCATGGCCTTGAATTTCGTGATCAACGAGAGCGAGATTCCACGATTCAATAAAATGCTTAGGGTTGAAGACAACCCTGATTCCCTGTTTACAATTAAATTCAGTGATGGCACCGTGTATCCGTTTACTGGCAAATTCACCACGATAGATAGAGCAGTGGGAAGACAGTCTGGTACAATCGATCTACGGGTTCAATTCGTAAATCCTGATCGTGATCTGATCGCTGGAATGACAGTGAATATTCAGGTTCTTAATGAAGATATAGGAGAGCAAGTGATGATTCCTTACCGAGCGGTCACTGAGCAGATGGGTGAGTATTTTGTGTACGTAGTTCAGGCAGATGATACCGTAAAGCAGCAAAATGTGATCCTAGGTACACAGATAGGAGATGACATCGTCGTAAGAAGTGGGGTCATAGCAGGTACCAAAATCGTGGTGACTGGGATCCAGAAATTACGTGAGGGAGCTCAGATAACCGAGCAAACTGCAACCAAATAAATTATTTTTTCAATAAGACTTGATTACTAACTAATGATATCAGACGTATTTATAAAACGGCCAGTAACAGCAATGGTGATTTCGATCGTCATCGTGATAGTCGGTGTTTTAGCAATTTTAAATCTCCCCATCACCCAGTATCCTGACATCACACCTCCGGTAGTTTCGGTGTCAGCCAATTACACGGGTGCGGATGCTAGGACAGTGGAGCAGACAGTCGCTACACCAATAGAAACCCAAGTGAATGGTACACCGGGGATGGCTTATATTTCCTCAAATAATACCAGTACTGGTCAGATGCAGATGAACGTCACCTTCGAAGTAGGGACGGATATCAACATTGCTACCTTGGATGTGCAAAACCGCGTATCTATTGCCGAGCCAACTCTCCCAGAGGCTGTTCGTCGACTGGGTGTCACCGTGAGAAAGCGAAATCCATCCATTATGATGGTGTTGAGTATTACCTCTCCAGAAGGATCACATGACAGTAAATTTCTTTCTAACTATGCTAATATCTTTATCAAAGATGCCTTGCTCCGTGTAAATGGGGTCGGTGATATCACACCAATTGGTCAGGATTTCAGTATGCGTGTTTGGCTGAAGCCTGATAAACTGGCGCTATACGGTATTTCTGCAAGAGAAGTAACTGCCGCCATTCAGGAGCAAAACTTACAGGTAGCCGCGGGAAAAGTCGGAAGTATGCCACAGTTCGACTCTCAGGTTTTTGAATACCCAATTACCGTAAATGGGCGTCTGGAAAGTTCTGAAGAGTTTGAAGACATCATCTTGAGAACAAATCCTCAGGATGGTTCCTTGGTTTACTTGAGAGATGTGGCCAGAATCGAATTAGGTCAATTTGACTACAGCAGATATTCAACCCTAGATGGGGAGGAAGCAGCGATTCTGCTACTTTACCAAGCTCCGGGAAGTAATGCACTGGAAACCGCCGAAGGGGTATATGCTGCTTTGGAAGAGTTGAAAAAGAGCTTTCCTACGGACATGAAATACACCGTTCCATTTGAATCTGTGTCAGTTGTGGAAGTGTCGATCAGTGAGGTCATGAATACATTCGTGGAGGCATTGATTCTCGTGATCATTGTAGTATTCTTGTTTTTGCAGAGTTGGAGAGCCACATTGGTTCCAGTTCTTGCGATCCCAGTTTCCATCATAGGTACGTTTATTTTCTTCCCTTTACTCGGGTTTACGATCAATACGCTGACTCTTTTTGGGTTCGTTTTGGCGATTGGTATTGTGGTAGATGATGCCATCGTGGTAGTGGAGGCAGTGCAGCATTACATAGATTCCAGAAAGATTTCTGCGAAAGAAGCGACACGTTTGGCGATGAAAGATATCACCGCTCCGGTAATTGCGATTGCCTTGATTCTGGCGGCGGTATTTATTCCGGTAGGGTTTATCCCGGGAATCGTTGGTAGAATGTATCAGCAATTTGCCATCACGATTGCGATCTCCGTATTAATTTCCGCATTTGTAGCTTTGAGTTTGACTCCCGCTTTATGTGTTCTTTTACTTAAGCCATCGAAAGTAAATGAAAATGGAAAAGGACTCAATAAGTTCTTCTATAAGTTCAATGTTTGGTTTGAGCGCACGACCAGCAGCTATGCCAATGGGGTAAAGTATAGTATCAAAAAATCGCCACTTGTCTTGATCTTGCTCGTGTGTATTTTTGCAGGGACGTATGGTCTTTTCCAAACTAAGCCAACGGGGTTCTTGCCCACAGAAGATGAGGGGAGAATATATGTGACACTTCAGTTGCCAGAAGGGTCTTCAAGTAACCGAACACAAGCTGTGATGCAGAAAATCAACGATATTCTGGAAGAGACTGAAGGAATCAATCATGTAACTGGTATCGGTGGTTTGAACGTGATTAACTTCTCGTTCAAACCAAATGCAGCAACTTTCTTTGTGCAGATGGATCCATGGGATGATAGAAAAGACCCTTCGCTTCAGCTTGGAGGAATGTTGGCAACCTTGAATCGGAAGTTTTCTTCTATTACCGAAGGGAATATCGTGGTGGTTCCGCCACCGGCAATTCCAGGTTTGGGTAGCACCGGCGGTTTCAGTTTCATGCTGGAACAGCGATCGGCTGCAGGAGATATAAAAGAATTTGAAGGAGTCATGGGGCAGTTCCTTGCCGCAGTAAATCAACGTCCGGAAATTGCGGTGGCATACAGTTTCTTTACTGCGCAAACGCCTGGATATCATGTGACCGTAGACAGAGAAAAAGCCAAGAAATTGGGGGTTCCACTGACCGAGATCTTCACGACCATGTCAAATTACATGGGGAGCTCGTATGTCAATGACTTCACCAAATATGGGCGAAACTTCCGAGTAGTCGCACAGGCTGACACCTCTTACAGGGCTGGAATTGATGATTTGGAGCAATACTATGTGCAGAGTACAGGAGGAGAATCGGTGCCATTGAGTGCGTTAATAAGTTATGAAGTGGTCGAAAATGCTCCGGTAATTTCTCACTATAACTTATTTCGCTCCGCAGAAATCAATGGAAATGCAGCACCTGGATTCAGTAGTGGACAAGCGCTGGCAGCTTTGGAAGAAGTGGCAACAGAAGTATTGCCTGCAGGATATGGGTATGATTTCTCCGGCTTGAGCAGAGAGGAGCTCTCTTCTGGAAATGCAACAATCTTAATTTTTACGCTGGCAATTGTGCTGGTTTCCTTGCTTTTGGCAGCCTTGTATGAAAGTTGGTCTGTGCCATTCTCTGTCTTGCTGGCGTTGCCATTGGGCGCATTTGGAGCGATTGTAGCCTTACACTTCCTTCCAAAATTAGATAATAATATCTATGCACAGATTGGTCTGATTACGCTGATTGGTTTGGCTGCGAAAAACGCCATTCTGATTGTGGAATTTGCCAAAGACCGTGTGGATTTAGGTATGCCACTAGTCCAAGCAACGCTGGAAGCAGTTCGCTTAAGACTTCGTCCGATTATCATGACCTCGCTTGCCTTTATCCTCGGTGTGGTTCCTTTGGCTATTTCCAGTGGGGCAGGTGCTGTGGCGCGACAGACTATTGGTGTTACCGTGATCGGAGGGATGCTTGCAGCGACCTTCTTGGCCATCTTCTTCGTGCCAGTTCTTTATGTGGTGATTACTAGAATCGCCTACGGCAAAAAGACATTAGTAGAATTGGAAGCCAATTATGATCCAAAAGCACACGAGAGTCATTAGGTAATTTACTAGTTAGCTACAATTCAAATGCCCCCAGAAAGCGTAGCGCTTGATGGGGGCATTTTTGTGTTTTTAACCGCAATTCGCACTGATACATATACGGAGAGCGCAGATTTATATTATCTGCTTCTGTGAAAGCTGGGTTTAGTTTCTGGAACTCGGTTTACCAAAACGATTAATTGTTGATAGTCCTGAGATTGCAAATCCCTAGATCAAGGTTCGAAATTACAAATCTCGAAAAGCCTTCATAAAGCAATTCGTAGAATTACAAATTTTGATAGATTAGCTAAAGCCTTTATCCTTCTACCATTGGAATTTTTATTACCCTAGAAATTGGGGGGAGTTGAATTTCACCATGCGTTCCGATGGGACGCTTTTGAGAAAGGAATTCATTTTCTACCAACCAAATTTCCCGACTGTACATTATTATGATTATGCTTCTTTTTTAAAAGTATGGATTGATTTATGGCCAAGATTGTAGCAATAAGTAATTTTTAGCTAGTAAAAGTAAAATCAATTATAGCATGCCTATGCCCGTCCCATAGGAACGATTGGTCTACAGTTCTCATGGAACATATTTTAAAAATCGTTCTCTAGTAACGATTGGTTAAGGTTGGATTTACATACTTTCCTAGGTAATACTATCTTGGATGGAATTTATTTTCTACCAAACAAATGTCCCGGGTAAAATTATTACTAGGAATAAAGCTTCTATTCAAAGACTCTTTTGGAAAATCAATGGGAACCACAGGATGCTCCGATAAATAGCAGTAGCCTCAAACTGTAAATGCGAAAAATCTATTGATCGGACTATAGTCCAAGTGTAGACTATTAATTTTTCACTGGGATATTATCAAAATAATGTGTCTCTAAATAAGCTTTTGCTGTCTTTACAAACGCAACTGCAAATGCCTGTCTATTGGCTGCGGTTTCTCTAAGTCCGGTGCGGTTGCACTCTACTTGTATGCCATCTATGGTTCCTCCCTTGTATGAGCTGTAAGTAGCGGTGTTGTGGCCTCCGCTGAAGTAATTATCCGAAGCAAGTGGAACAGGATCTAATATCGAAGGTACTGCGGCAAAACCAGCTTGATCTAGTAACGTTCCAAAGGCATTTTCTCCTTTTAACAGATCCGTATGTAATGCACCGGCGGGATTGTCTTTTACCAGGTTTTGAATGGAACTTACATTTACCAATTCCGGACTGTTCAACAACGCATCTGATAGGGCAAGTTCATCATCAAATAGCAGGTAGCCCAGTTCTACCCGTTGTTTTGGATTGCCGTGCCCATGAAGGTCTATAAATAATCCTTTCTGGAATTTGGTGTTTACAGATGCCATGCTATTCGCTATTTCGCCATGAAAAAGATCCCAAACTGCTGCGGCATTTGCATTACCGCAGGCTGCGTCGACCCTATTTCTGTTTGCATCCATTTTGGAGCGATGCATCTTATTGATGACCAAATAGGGCTTCATCTCAGTTTTAGCAAATTCCGCCATAATCGCCTCAGACAGCGCTATGGTGAATTCGTCCATGACATTTACGGCATCGTTACAGGTACGATTTGCAATTTCGCTCGGTTTCAGTTCCCCGCCGTGGGGTACACTTAGAATAAGCGGAATATTGCCACTTGCAAACTCCACATATTCTTGGGCATCAAAAGCCCCTGAATCAAGTATTGGCTCACCTTTATCCGCGCAGCTTGTCAATACAATGATGAACAAAAGAGAATAAAAAGGTCGATAAAATAGAGTAATTGTACTTATCATAGGTGATTTTCAAATTTTTGCTGTTGCTAATTCCTTTTTAGGTTGATTCCAACTGCTCTACGCAATCTGAAAAATAAAAAGTAAACTTTGTAGCCGCGTCCAGGTTTTTCTGGCTGAGAGTGCCTAAGCTCAGCCAAGGTGTATCTACTTCCAAATCTTATAATCAAATACTAATCTCTTGGATTGGATAAAGGTTCGCCAGTCTATAAAAAAAAGACAAAAAAGTAGAACTAAAGCAAATGAAAGGCTTGCGGCAGACTTCCAGGAGAAGGCATTGTCAAGTATAGTTTGAGCATTTACTACAGCATATGCACCTAAAAGCAAGGCAAAAGTGTCGCTTGTAAATTTACCAATGAGAAATGCCGGGATAATATAGATGGGCTTTAATCTTGAAATGCCAGCCCCTAAAAAAAGTGGTGTGGTGGGGAGTGGTAATAGTGAATAAGCAAGTACGATCATTTGCCCCTTCCATTTATTCTCGCTCATTTTTTCTCCAAGGAACTGAATGTCATTATTCTTCGACGTATTGAGATATTTAACAGCCAGTAAAGGTGCATATAAGAGAAGAATGTATCTACCTAAAACAGAGCCAGCAACTCCAATTACAATTACCGCCCACACATTTAACTCAAAAACGATCTGTAAAAACATCATTATGGTAAATGCGAGGGCGAAAGGGAAAGGCACTAAATCAAATAATAGCGCCCTTAAGAAAACTAAGAAATACTGCCACCACATGCTTTTAGGTATTGATTTTTTATTGAATAATTTTTGTTGACTAGGAGGCTCAAACGTTAGTGCAGGGTATAATAGGATCTCATAAGGTGCTATTTACTTGGAGAGTTTTCTTTGTGAACCCTTTGGTATTTTGAGCGTAGCGAAAGGCAACTGTTAACTCATTTTTAGGTTCTTAATTATTCCTGAAAAATCTTCTTTTGAGTAGGCAGTAGCACAAACTTCCTCCAAGCCGACATTCCAAGTTTAAATTGTTTTACTAACTATTGGTCAATTTCCAAAAAATAGTTGGGGTCGCTGGAATGAGAAAGCATTTGCGATGTAGTTACCGATTTCGACCTTGAACCTATTGAAATGATTTAGGGAATTGCCTCGGCCATTATCCGCATTGGAAAATCCAGAAATTAGGTTTCATGCGCCTCATATTTTCCGGAAAGATTATTTCTGAGGAGGCACTATTCTGCCTTATGAAATTTTATCTGACGATCTTGTTCCCAAATATAAAAAACCGTCTTATCGTCTAAAATGATCGACTTCAGGTAACTTCCTTTCCCAATTGTATTGTCATACTTATCGGTCAATGATACTGATTTGACAGCATCACCACTTTGCATAGAAATCAAAATAGTATCTGAAGTTCCTGAAATACTCGAATTTCTCCCTTCACCGATCTTAACCTCAACAGCTCCTGGCTTGCTATAATATACCATGCCTTCTCTCCTCCAAGTGGTGTGAATTCCCTTGGCATCATCAATCACGATTCCGCCGCCATCCATAGGGCAGCCTTCCAATTTCCAAGTCCCCAGCCCTAGCTTTTGAGCAATCCCAAATGATTTCCCACGGTCAGATGATTTGGTTAAATATAAATCCCTTGAGCCATCCAGCCAGTTTCTAAACATGATCGCGACCTCAGTTCCATTTACCGCGATACTTGGCTTGCAGCATTCGCAGACATGCTCGTCGGGAGATTGATAGGCCAAATGATTTTTGGACCAGTTGGATCCGCCTTCGGAAAGCGAAGAGAAATAGATTTGGTTTCTTTTACCTATCCTGGTATCAAGCCATACTGCATAGAAATTGTCTTTTTTGTCCGCAGCGATGCTCATCAATCCTTCCGGAGCCGTTCCTATTTGGTCATTTACAACTCCTTTGGCTTTCCAGCTAGTGGATTTGCCACTCAGTTCAAACCAGTGGATATTTCCGGTCTTGTCCATTGCGGTAATGACTGATTTTGTATCTGAACTTGCAATTTGTGGGCCTCTGGACATGCCCAGGTGCATTCCCGGGACTTCCGCCACCAAAACAGGATTTGAGAAAGTAAGTCCTCCATCATTTGAGGTAACGCAGAATACCTTATCTACTTGCCCGAATACTACACGGATCAGCCCTTTGGTATCCAAACTGGCTTGTGGCTGCTCTCCCTGCGAGATGGTGCTGACTTTGGTTTGAGACCAAGATGATACAGTCGAGGCCAGAATCAGGAATCCAATTAATATTTTTCTCATTTTGATTTACTTTGAAATTAAGGTAGCGAAAGGCTGGAGATAAGCCTATCAGAGTTTGATAAATGGGGGATAGATTAATCCGGTGACTGGGGGAAACTATACCTGGATACAGCTCAAAACTATGCTTAGGTGGGATTCGATACTTAGTAGATCTAGGATAATGTAATTGTCTTACAGCCCAGCATTTCATCGTAGGGCTTAGGCATCCTGTAGGGACGTTAGATTCGAAGCATAGGGTTTCAACCCCGGGTAAATTAATGACATTGGTTTAGTTTTGGACATAGCAAAGCAGGGGGTTGACCTCTTGAAAAATGGAATCACAAATTTCTTATCATATTTGCGTGAAATTCCTTCCGACTGCTGTCTGAATCTACCCAGTCCAAACACCAATTCAACTACACACAGACGACGAATATCCATTTTAGATCGATGCAGCTACTCACCAATTGTCCTAATTGTATCGCCACCACGATAGGCTCTTTTATTAAGGTCAGTGCTCAAATGCATTCCAATAAAGAGTTGTTCAACTTTGACCAATGTGCCAAATGTAAACTGGTCTTCTTAAATCCCAGAGTACCGTTAGACCAGCTAAAAAACTACTATACTTCTTCTTATTTACCTTACAGAGGAGCAAAAGCCTGGGGGAAGTATGAAAAATTAGTGGAGCGCAGCCAAAAAAAACTTGACCTGAAACGCGTGAACCGCACCAAAGATGCGCATCAGTTGTCATCCGAATCCTTGATTCTAGATATTGGCTGCGGCAGCCCCAGCTTTTTAAAGGCCTGTCAGCAAATCCTAAATTGTCGAACTTTCGGCATTGACTTTAGTGACGAAGGATGGAAAGATGAAACTGATCAATTTGAAGGGCTAGACTTACAAGTCGGAGAAATTCAAGAGCTGCCAAGCAGTTTGCAGCCTGATGTGATTACGATGTGGCATTATTTGGAGCATGATTACTCCCCATTTGAAAACCTGAGTTATTTAAAATCCATTTCGAAACCTTCCACGACACTTATCATCGAAATTCCCAACTTCGAATCAGCGAGTAGCAAAAAATATGGCGAAAACTGGGCGGGTTGGCATGCACCACGTCATACCTCGTTATTCTCCCCGGATAACATCGCGCTGCTGCTTCAAAAAAGCGGTTGGAAAGTTTCGGAACTACTCACCTATGGCACTATGGATCCGTATCTGCTGTATTGGATGAGCGATATGGAGAAAAAAGAAATCAAGTGGGATAAAAATATGGAGGATGAATTTTTTGGGTTTATGGTCGGGATGCTGAGATTTATGCCACAAAAATGGAGGGAGAAAAAATCCTCTCTTGGAATCATGACCATAATAGCCAATCCAGAATAGCGATCTTTTAAAAGATCGAAATATTCTTACTTCCGCAGTTATCCTTAGCAATTGGTCTGGCTGTCTTTCCTTTCGAAAAAGCTGAATTCATTCGAATTGAAGGAAGGTATAATTATATCCGAAGCTGTACGAGTTACAACTAGGCTAGCATTTTATAGCTAGCGGGATAAAAGCATCCTGTCGGGACGCTAGATTCGTAGCTTGGGGTTTCAACCCCGGGTGAATTAATAATATTGGATTTAGTTTGACGTATATTACCACAAAAACCCAAAGGTTATGGAAACTGCTCTCATCGCGGCAATTATTGTGATTGTTGCTTTTTTACCGCTGATATATTTTACAAGAAGAAGCTCAGATATTCGAATTGATGGAAAAAATCTGGTGATTCGCTACCCCCTGCGCAAAAAAGAAATCAATCTTGACACGGAACTCAAAAGCTGGAAATTGCAAGAAATCAATCGTCTATGGATTGGGAAAACTCAGGCTATAAATCTGGAACTTCAAAGCGGCAAGTGGCATCATGTTGATTCCCGATTCAATCGAGAGACTTTTAATTCGGTTTATGCTGTGTTAACTGAAAATTATGAGGAATATAGAAAGACGGATCTCAGCTAGTTTTTTACTTTTTCTTCACATATCACACTTAATTTTTGAACCTCGATGAATTCAAGAGCAGCTAAAAAAGACTATAGCCAAACTATTGGCTAACTTTTTTAAAGGAATTGGTTAGCATAAAATAGTAGAATATGCTAAGACCCGCCACCAATCCTAATTCAAGAAAGTCTTTTAAATTTTCATCTATATCGAAATTTCGATTCAGCAAGCCAAAAATCAGTGCGATCGGGATTCCTATAATTACTATAAAAGCAAACAGTCGAAGACCTATTACAAATGACAGGGAAAGAAATCTTCCTAAATAGTCCTTTTTGTCACCAGCTGAGTTAATGTCAAATGTCATCTTTGCCCCAACTACCGTAACAATAATTCCTATAATTATTTCAACAACGATAACCCATTTTACCGTGTAGTCATTAGTTGATAGATAAGGGAAAATTGATAATATTATCAAATTTGCTAAAAGGTAATTAAAAAAGGCACTTTCCGAAACGTCGCCAATTTTAAGTTTGCATTCTAATTCTTTGATGTCAAACCAAATCATAGCATTTATTTTAGTGTTTTTAGTTCATCAAGATATTACTTTTATTCTCAACTCCAAATAGCCTTGAGACAATGAATTTTAACTTGGAAACGAGAATCATTCGAAACTGAATTCTCAATCTTTTTTCATGACTCCCAAGAGCCATTCTAGTTGGACACTGAGCCACTAATTCGAAGTGGGAAGAAAAGTGGTATAAGGAAATTTAATTTGGTCAGTGAGGCAATTGTAGATGTATAGGCTCAATATCAAGCCATACTGCTTTTCCGCCTTGTCTTTACATCCCTTTTCCCAAACCCACTCTTATAATTTCCAATTACTTTTCTGAATTTTTCCCCCTATCTTTTTGGCTTAACTCTAATCCTGATGTTTAAGACCCTTTTTACTATCGTCCTATTTCTTTCAGTTGCGCTGTCTGGCTTTTCCCAAGATCTAACGCAGCTCCTTGATTCTTACCAATTTCGAAATGTTGGTCCGCTCCGTGGAGGTCGAGTAACTGCGGTGGAGGGGGTGGATACCAAACCTTCCAACTTCTATATGGGAGCAACTGGTGGAGGAGTCTGGAAAACGGAGGATTATGGGATCACTTGGAAGAATATCTCAGATGGTTATTTTCCCACGCCTACGATCGGAGCAATTTCCGTTTATCAAAAGCAACCTGAAATTATTTACGTGGGCACAGGTTCTGATGGCCTGCGCTCGAATGTGATTACAGGGAAGGGAGTATTCAAGTCCAAGGACGAGGGTAAAACCTGGGAATTTATAGGTTTGAAAGATGTCGGACAGATCGGTGCGGTGGAGATTCATCCCACGAATCAGGATATCGTTTATGTGGCTGCGATCGGCCAGGCTTTTGGAAAGAATTCCGAGCGAGGAGTATTTAAGACTGTCGATGGTGGAGCGAACTGGGAGAAAGTTTTTTATCATTCGGATAGTGTTGGAATTTCCGATTTGGAGCTTGCACCGGATGATCCAAATACCATTTATGCCGGTGCTTGGCGAGGAGAGCGTAAGCCTTGGACGATTACTTCTGGTTCTTCAGAAGGGGGAGTTTACAAGTCTACCGATGCTGGGAAAACTTGGACCAAGCTGAGCAAAGGACTTCCAAGCAAATTGACCGGAAAGATTGACTTTGCCGTTTCGCCCGCAGATCCAAATGTGGTCTATGCAAATATTGAGGCTTCGGACAAGCAGGGTGGACTTTATAGGTCTGCTGATCGAGGAGCAACTTGGGAGTTTGTCTCTGATAATTCGAACTTGACCAATCGTCCTTTCTACTACACAAACATTTACGCCAATCCAAAAGATGCCAATACGGTTTATAATAATGCCTTACGTTTTCAGCGCTCGTTTGATGGAGGGAAAACTTGGAAATCTATATCCACTCCGCATGGTGATAATCATGATATTTGGATCAATCCAAGCGATACTACCATCTGGATTCAAGCCAATGATGGCGGGGCCAATATCACTCAGAACAATGGTGTGAGTTGGTCTACCCAATTCAACCAGCCGACAGCAGAGCTTTATCAAGTAGAAGTGGATGATCAATATCCTTACTGGCTCTATGCGGGTATGCAGGATAACTACAGTACGATTGCCGTGCCGAGCATGCCGCCTTTAAGTGTGCAGGCGGGGAGCAATGCCTACATCATCAATACCGGAGGTTGCGAAACAGGCCCAGCGGTGCCAAAGCCAGGAGATCCGAATATTGTTTATTCGAATTGTAAGGGAAGATTTGGAGTCTATGACAAGCGTACCGGACAGGAAATGCAGTATTACGTAGGTGCCTCCAATATCTACGGACATAATCCAAAAGATCTAAAGTTTAGATTTCAGCGAGTAGCTCCAATACACGTTTCTCCGCACAATTCCGGGGTGATCTACCATACTTCGCAGTATGTGCACAAGACCTTGGATGAAGGCAAGACTTGGGAAATTATTTCTCCAGACTTGACCGCAAATGAGCCGGATAAGCAGGTAGTTCCGGGTGGCCCAATCACGCGAGATGTGACTGGTGAGGAATATTATAGTACGATTTACGCGATCCGAGAATCTCCAATTCAGGAAGGCTTGATTTGGGTTGGTGCCAATGATGGTCCAGTTCATGTAACCAAAGACGCTGGCAAAACCTGGGAAAATGTCACGCCAAACATGCCAAAAGGTGGGCGAGTGGATTCAGTAGAACCTTCTCCCCATGATCCTGCTACTGCTTATGTGGCGATCCTTCGCTATTTGATGGGGGATGATAAACCTTATATCTACAAGACCAGCGATTATGGTAAAACTTGGACGTTACTTACTGATGGGAAAAATGGAATTCCGGAGGATTTCCCAACGCTAGTTGTGCGTGAAGATCCTGCCAAAAAAGGAATCCTCTATGCAGGAACGCAGTTTGGTTTATTTATTTCCCTAAACGACGGCGCAACTTGGACGCCTTTCAAAAGCAATCTTCCAGTCACTCCGATCACGGATATCAAGATTCATCAGGATGATTTGGTGATGTCCACGATGGGAAGAGGTTTTTGGATATTGGATAATCTGATGAGTTTGAGAGGAATTTCAGAAATAGGAAATCAAAGTATGGTCTTTTTTGACACCAAGCCAGCCATCCGAAACATGATGTCTGCACAGCCCGAAACCAATGGCCCGGAATATCCTCGGGCTGGCGCAAAGCTGGATTACTACTTGGCAGAAAATCAGGAAGGACTTCGATTGGAATTGTTGAATTCAAAAGGACAGGTAGTTCGAATTTTCAAAGCTGATGCTCCAAAAGGAGAAAAAGTAGACACAACTCGAAATATGTCCACAGAATTCACCGAAGCTCCGGTTTCGAGTAGGCTTCCAAATAAAGCTGGGATGAACCATTTCAGTTGGAATATGCAACATCAGGGAGGTTGGAACAAAGACCCGAAGCGTTCCTATACCGGAAATGGCCCGATGGTTTCGACTGGGGTTTACACGGCAAGACTGATTTCGGGAGACACCGTGTTGGAGGAGAAATTTGATGTGGTTTTGGACCCAAGGGTGACTTTGGTTACGGATGCTGATGTGGCGGAGCAAGAACTATTGACGCTAGAAATACAGACTTTCCGAAACGAGGTAGATCAACTGATTGCTGCCATCGAAAAGGAAGTGGAAGCATTGAAACTTGTGATTGAAAAGGAAAGTCCATCCAAGAAAATAGCTCGAAAGAAAAGTGAATTAGAGACCATTTACAATCAATTGGTCACGGAAGAAGGCAC
Organism: Planctomycetota bacterium; assembly: GCA_047612305.1. Taxonomy (GTDB): domain Bacteria; phylum Bacteroidota; class Bacteroidia; order Cytophagales; family Cyclobacteriaceae; genus Algoriphagus. Next base: position 46,141 of record JBLGAM010000009.1, read on the forward strand.
CTATATGCAACCTATGCTGGAGGATCAAGCGCGTTATTTGAATTCCATGTTAGGTCAAGCAGATCAAAAGCCGGGGCAAGATGCCTATGAGCGATTTGAGGAATTGAAAGTTTGGCTTGAACGTGTTAAAGACCAATATGCGGCAGTAAAAAGTGTCAAATAAAATCAGGACGTCAGATGACAGTTTTCCAGTTGTTGGTTATTGATGAACCTATTTGGAGTGTGCTGCATAAGCAGGGGGAGGAGTTGATGACCAACCCCTTACTCCTAAAAAAAGAGTAGAAAGTAAGATTTCTTCATTAAAAGTTATTTGGGATGAAAATAAGTAAAAAATGAAGGTTTCGCCAAATGAAAGAGTTACTTCGGCATTCTCTCATGCTTCCAAATGAAAAAATGGGCATTTTTAAAAAAAGGGTTCAAATATTTGGAGGACAGCGTTTTGCGCTTTCTAGGTTTTGAACAGCGGTTTGCAGATGACAAAGTAATTACAAACCTTGAGGGTGAACTAGTAACAGATAAACCCAAAGAATAAACATGATGAATTTTTCAGAAAACGAAAATCAAGGAATGATCGCCAAGATGATCCAAGATTTCGGTGCGAAAGAAATCACTCCCTTTAGAAAAGAATGGGATGATAAATCGCATTTCCCCAAGCCACTTTTTAAGAAACTAGGAGAACTTGGATTGATGGGCGTTTTAATCCCCGCCGAATATGGAGGGTCTGGATTTGGATACTTTGAGTATGTGACTGCAATCGTTGAGCTTTCCAAATTGGACCCATCGATAGGCCTTTCTATGGCGGCCCACAATTCCCTTTGCACCAACCATATTTTTATGTTTGGAAATGAGGAGCAAAAGCGGAAATACATTCCTAAACTAGCTACCTGCGAATGGCTTGGGGCTTGGGGTTTGACAGAGCCAAATACAGGATCGGATGCCGGAAATATGAAAACTGTAGCGATCAAGGATGGCGATCATTTTGTATTAAACGGAGCTAAAAATTTTATCACCCATGGTGCATCAGGTGACGTGGCGGTAGTTATCGCCCGAACTGGCGAAGTTGGAGATTCACATGGAATGACTGCTTTTGTGATCGAGCGAAGCACACCGGGATTTGAAGGTGGACGTTTGGAAGATAAACTAGGTATGCGAGCTTCTGAAACGGCTGAAATGATTTTCACAGATTGCCGAATCCATAAGGATCAGGTGCTCGGTGAAGTGGGTGAAGGATTTATCCAATCCATGAAGGTTCTTGATGGGGGTCGTATTTCGATCGCAGCATTGTCCTTAGGTATTGCCGAAGGAGCGCTTGAGGCATCGATTGCCTATTCCAAAGAGCGTCACCAATTCAATAAGCCAATCAGCTCTTTTCAAGGAATTTCCTTCAAACTTGCCGATATGGCAACACAGGTTGAGGCTTCAAAATTATTGATCTATAAAGCATGTGATCTAAAAAACAGAGGCGAAAAAGTCACGTTGGCAGGAGCTCAGGCCAAACTTTATGCTTCTGAAGTTTGTGTTTCCGTTTCTAATGAGGCAGTACAGATTTTTGGGGGTTATGGTTTTACTAAAGATTATCCAGTAGAGAAATTCTACCGTGATTCGAAGCTTTGTACGATTGGAGAGGGAACGTCTGAGATTCAGAAATTGGTAATTTCTAGAGAAATACTTCGGTAATTCCGAAGTTTGAAATTAGAAAGCTGAAAAATCAAAAAGCTGAAATCCGTGAGGGTTTCAGCTTTTTTGGTTTTGGTGAATGGATTAATCAATTGTATTCTAAATCTTCTTAAGATCTTTGAGTAGTTTTTTCGGGTCTTGTCTATTATCCCAGATCAATAAAATTTTCAATTGTGAATTGTCAACTTTATTATAAAGGCTGACATTTTCGTGAATAAGTAGTTTACGGTTATCCGTTGAAAAAACCTTTGAACCGATTTTAGGATTTGACGAAATGAGGTCAATCTTTTCATCAATTAAGTCCAGAAATTTCTCTATTATTTTTTCATCCCAAACTGACTCTAAAAATTCTACACAACTATTCAATGAGTGTATAGTTTCGTCAGTCCAAAAAATTACGGATAATTTCATTTACCTCTAAGGAGATTTTTAGCTGAAGTGTGAGGAGTGATTTTTTTTGACTCGTTTGATAATTCAAGGATTTCAGAAAGCACCTTTTCTTCTTCAGTGAGAGATTCACTCTTTAGTTTGTCTAAAATTTGAATTAGATCTTCATTTTTCAAATTCTTAACCCAGTCTATAATTTCAGCTTTCTTTTCTGCAATGTTCATAGCTAAAGGTAGTTAAATAGAATAATGATTTTAATTCGCACTGATTTTTTGCTCGAATTTTCAACGACTTGGTCGGTAATTGCGATCTCCAAAAGTGCCATTTTGCGAAGATTTTTAAAATGATATGCTTAAACTCCAGCAACCATATATACTCCTGCCGCCAACGCGGCGCCTGCAATTGGTCCCAAAATCGGAACCCATGCGTAGCCCCAATCAGTAGCTCCTTTGCCTTTGATCGGTAAAAGCTGATGCATTAACCTTGGACCAAAATCCCGGGCTGGATTGATCGCATAACCAGTAGGTCCTCCCAAGGACAGGCCAATAGTCCATACTAGAAATGCAACTGGAATTGCACCGAGTGAACCCATTCCAATGGGAGTTTCGGTAACATCTACAATCTTCACCCCAGAATTGTATAAGATTACTATGATCAGGACAAAAGTACCAAGTAACTCAGAGAGGAAATTCAATTTGAAATTTAGAATAGCAGGGGAGGTGCCAAAAGGTGCAGCCAAGATTTCCGGATCTTTTTCAGCTTCGTAATGGTCTTTGTACATCAGCCAAGCTAATCCCACGCCAAGCATAGCTCCTAGAATCTGAGCTAAAATATATCCAGGAGCTAGTGCCCAATCAAACTGACCAGTGATTCCCAATCCAATAGTTACTGCTGGATTGAGGTGAGCGCCACTGTAAGGCCCTGCTACCACTACTCCGCAAAATACGGCCAAGGCCCAAGCTGTGGAGATCTCCATAATCCCCCCTCCATTTCCTTTGGTTAGGGGTAGAAGCATGTTGGCGACAACGCCAGATCCTAAAAGTAAAAGAAGGAAAGTGCCTATGAATTCTGCTAGGTATGGATTCATTTTGCTAAGAGTGGGTTTTTAAGGGTTTCTTGGTGTGAATATAGGAAGTGAAAATTAATTAGTCTCTATCCAAACCTTAGATCGGTCAATTGATTTCTGCCAGAAATGAAGCAAATTTTCTCGCTTTTCTTTTTCCATGTTGGGAGTGAAACTCCGATCGGCAGTCCAAAGTGATTTGATTTCCTCCTGATTTTCCCAAAATCCAACTGCCAATCCGGCCAAAAATGCCGCACCAATCGCTGTAGTCTCAATAATCTCTGGACGCTTGATTTCGCAATCCAGCAAGTCTGCTTGAAACTGCATTAGGAAGTTATTTGCAGTAGCGCCACCATCTACTCGGAGCTCGGTCGTTGGTTTGCCACTGTCTTTTTCCATAGCTTTAAGCACATCATATACTTGATAAGCGATCGCTTCCAATGCTGCCCGGGTGAAATGTGCAATAGTTGTCCCTCGGGTAATTCCGAAAAATGCTCCGCGGGCATTTTGATCCCAATGCGGTGCGCCTAAGCCAGCTAGTGCAGGTACGAAATAAACCCCATCGTTATCGGCTAAGCTTGTCGCAAGTTTTTCTGTCTCCTTGGCATCTTTGAAAAGCTCCAGTCCATCACGAAGCCACTGAATTGCCGCCCCACCAATAAATACTGAACCTTCTAATGCATAGTTGATCTCGTTTCCAATCTTCCAAGCTACGGTCGTTAGTAATTGGTTTTTTGATCTAACCGCTTTAGTTCCGGTATTCATCACGAGGAAGCAGCCGGTTCCGTAAGTGGTCTTGGCCATTCCGGGCTCGGTGCAAAGTTGTCCGAAAAGAGCAGCCTGCTGATCTCCAGCTATTCCAGCAATCGGAATTTTTGTACTGAGCACGTCACCTGTTGTTTCACAATAGACTTCAGAGCAAGACTTCACCGATGGAAGCATTGACGCTGGTACGCCAAAAAGATCCAATAATTCCTGATCCCATTCTTGGGTATGAATATTGAAAAGCATGGTTCGGCTGGCATTTGTGATATCAGTGATGTGGTTTTTCCCAGCAGTGAGTTTCCAAACCAACCAAGAATCCACCGTACCAAAAGCCAATTCTCCGGCTTCAGCCCGAGCTCGAGCTCCTTGAACATTTTCAAGAATCCAATGAATTTTGGTAGCAGAAAAATAGGCGTCAATGATCAATCCAGTCTTTGAAGCGATGAGTTCTGCGTGACCTTTTTCTTTTAAGCTATCGCAAAAAGCAGCTGTTCTCCGATCTTGCCAGACTATAGCGTTGTAAAGTGTCTTTCCTGTTTTTCGATCCCAGACAATGGTTGTTTCCCGTTGATTAGTGATGCCGATTGCAGCGATCTGATCTGCCCGAATGCTTTTGCTTACCAATGCCTCGATCATGACTGAAGATTGAGAAGTCCAGATTTCTTCAGGATCATGTTCCACCCAGCCTTGCTTTGGGAAATGCTGTTTGAATTCCTTTTGGGCAGCGGAAACGATTTTTCCTTTTTTATCAAAAACGATCGCTCGCGAACTTGTAGTCCCTTGGTCAAGCGAAAGTATATAAGGTCTAGTCTGGGTCATTGGGTTTTGGGTTAATTAGTCAAAAAGATAATGGATTATCCACAATTATTCTGGTTTGTCCAAATAGATTGAAATGGTTCCAGTTCACGATTGATAGGCCATAGAAACCTTAACAGGCTTTTTAGCAGGCTTTTATTTAGTTGACAGCATACAAGGTATTTTATTTCTGGCTATATGATTCAATGATTTTTTTGAATATTCTATTCTCTAAGTTCCGATCTCATATCATCCTTCCCTCATTTAATCAAATACTTCGAAGCCGTTTTTTCAAAAGCAGCCAACTCACTTTCTACCCAATCCGTATCCTCTCCAATTTCAGCAGCCATCAGTTTAGCCACTTTAGGTGCAGCATCTATAGCAGCCTGTGCATCCAAAATCAGAATTCTAATTCGCCGCGAAAGTATATCTTCTAGTTTTAATGCCATTTCATTTCGCACTGCCCAAATCACTTCGGCTTGGATATTTGGGAAGTCTGGATGAATTTTTTCTTTCCATTCGGGATGTTCTTCGGCCAAAGTTTTGATGGCTTTCGCGTCAGTCCCATAGATTCCCCAATGCCCTGCTTCCAGATAGCTGGTATTTCCTTGGATACTCATTTCGGCTGAAGTCGATTCGTTAGGCTTCTCTCCAGTCACTTGCTCAAAATAATCCACCGTATCCTCTCCCATTTTTCGGAAGGTGGTCCACTTTCCTCCGGTCAGCGTCACTAAGCCACTTTTGGAAAGAATGATTTTGTGGGAACGTGAGATTTCCTTGGTTTTGGTGCGGCCTTCTTTTGGTCTAGCCAAGGGTCTTAAACCGGCAAAAACTGATTTCACATCTGCCCGAGTTGGTTTTCTAGTCAAGTAACCTGATGCTGTTTCCAGTACAAAATCAATTTCTTTTTGTAAAGCTTCGGGTTCAAGCTTGGGCTTTTCTCGAAGCGTGTCGGTTGTTCCTACCACAAGTTTACCATGCCATGGCACTGCAAATAGAACTCGACCGTCTCGGGTTTTAGGAATCATGAGTGCATCTTTTCCACCCAAAAAGTCTAGGTCTAAGACCAAGTGAATTCCTTGGCTTGGTTGGATCATTTTGGGAGCTTCTGGATTATCCATTTGTAGGATTTTATCTGCAAAAACTCCGGTGGCATTGACCACCATTTTGGCTGTTATGATATAGTTTTTCTTACCGATTTCGTCTTGAACTTTCAATCCGGTAATTTTTCCTGCTTCGTTTTTAATCAAGCCTGCAACTTTGGTGTAGTTCAGAATACAAGCGCCTGCTTCATCTGCGGTTTGAGCAATCGCTACAGCTAATCGGGCATCGTCAAATTGTCCATCATGATAGACTACGCCACCCATCAATCCTTTTTGAAGAATGGCGGGCATTCGAGTGATGGTTTCTTCTTTGGAGATCCATTTTGATTTTCCGAGCCGTAGCCGACCTGCCATCCAATCGTATATTTTCAAACCAACCGTGTATTGAATTCGGTCAAACCAAGTATAAATTGGGATAATAAAAGGTTGGTCGTGTGCCAAGTGGGCAGCATTTTTTAAGAGTCTTCCCCGCTCTTTCAATGCCTCTAATACAAGACCCACATCTCCTTGTGCTAAATAGCGAACTCCTCCATGGACTAATTTGGTGCTTCGACTTGAGGTGCCTTTGGCAAAATCTGATTTCTCTAAAAGTAAAACTGACATTCCTCTGGAAATCGCATCAAGTGCTACGCCTAATCCTGAAGAACCTCCTCCGATGATGGCGATATCCCATATTTTTGTTTCGTCAATGAGTTGGCTTAAGTTTTCTTCTCTTTTCATAAAATTTCTTTCTTAGACAAAAGTAAATGAAAGTAAATAAAAAGAAATAAAACGAAACAAAAAGAATCCATTTTTTTTAATTCAGTTTCTTTTTGAGTAGATTTAAATTCCAAAAGAAAGTGAAATGACTATTGCTGAGCGACATAAATACATTTTAGAGGAATTGGATCGAGCGGGCTTTGTTTCTGTTTCTGAGCTAGCCAAAAACATGGAGGTGACCATGGTGACGATTCGGAAAGATCTGAAAATCTTGGAAGATAAAGGATTGCTTTTCCGATCTCATGGTTCGGCTACGCCGGTTTCGCCTTATGTCTCGGATCGCTCAGTTCAGGTGAAAAAGCTAGAACAAGTCGCTGAGAAAACTCGAATAGCCCAAAAAGCTTTAGAATATTTGGAAGAACACGAAGCGATTTTAATCGGATCTGGAACTACTGTGGTTGCTTTTGCGCAAGCGATTCCTAGAAATTTCAAACTCACTGTACTTACTGCTGCCATGAATGTGACCTTGGCATTGATCGATAATATTGAGGTTGAGTTGGTGCAATTGGGTGGGGTAGTTCGGAAAAGCAGCAGTTCGGCAGTAGGGCATTATGCGGAGGAGATGTTGAAAAACTTTGCTTGCAGTAAGCTATTTCTCAGCGTAGATGGGATCAGCTTGGAGCATGGGTTAACTACCTCCAATATGATGGAAGCACACCTGAATTCAAAGATGATTCGCTCCGTCCAAAAGACGATTGTATTAGCCGATAGCCGAAAGTTTGGGAGAAAGGGATTTGGTAAAATCTGCGAACTCGAAGATATTGATATGATCATCACCGATGCGGAAATCCCTGAGATGTATCGTCAAAAGCTTGAAGAGAAGGGGATTGAAGTAGTGGTGGTTTAAAAATCCTTAAAGCTCTTCTGTTCTACTTTTTCTCCTGATTCTTCAATAGTGACGAGGTAAATAAAATTGTATTCGATATCTGTCAGATCTGGGTATTTGTCACCAGCTCCGAGAAAAAAGTTAGCCAAGCCAGGCGCAGTGTTGCTGTGGCCTATGACTAAAATATTTCCTTCTAACATTCTTAATTTTTCGGCAAAAGCTTCCTGATCTTTAGGATCATACAATTCAATCTCCACTCCGGCTTGATCTGCTGTGGGCTGCCCAGTCATTCTAGTCCGTTTATAATCTGTGGAGAAGACATGCTTGATTTCTTTATCCGCAAGAATTTGTGCCAGTTTCTCAGCTCGGATTATTCCTGTCTGCGCCAATTCTGGATCTGGATTGTCCACCAGCATTTTCTCAGAGTGGCGGACGATGTAGATGGTTTTGGGCATTGGGGATGGGCTGCATGCTCCTAAAATTATAAGACCGAAAAGGAAAAGCAGAAGATTTCTAACCATTGTAAGTAAGATATGATTTCCAATATAGTTTTTAAAACAGGCCTTTGATAGGATTGTGCAATCCTATCTTGGCGATGCCTTTTCTTGAACTTAGCGATTGGCTATAATAAGCCTTTGAGAATAATTGGATTGTATCGAACAGTCAATATAATAGGTGAGTGCTCAAGCGTTTTTAACCCGAAAATGTATTATCCAAATGCTGATCTTTGGCTTTAATATTTTCAAAGTCGAGGAATTGCTCCCAGAAATCTTCCTCCGGAACTGCGGCTCGAAGGTATAATTTATCCTTTTTGATTGGGTGCTCAAAAACCAAATTAAAGGCATGCAGATTGATGCTTGCGTCAGGATTTGGCTTAGCAAAGCCATATTTCAAATCTCCTCTAATCGGACAACCCATAGACGCTAATTGCACACGGATCTGATGTGGGCGACCTGAAATAGGACGAACCTCTAACAGCCAGTGATCATTCATAAACCCAAGCATCTTGTAATTCAGCTCAGCTTTTTGCGAGCCAGGCACTTCCCGATCATGGGCAGTGACTACATTTTTTTGCTCATCCTTCACCAGCCAATGGGTTAATTTTCCCATTTCCTCCTTTGGCTTTCGCTTTACGATTGCCCAATAGACTTTGTGAATATCCCGTTTGCGGAACATCTCCATCATCCGTTCCAATCCTTTGGAAGTGCGGGCAAAAGCTACTAATCCACTAACTGGTCGATCCAGTCGATGAATAGGGTGTAAGAAAACGGCTCCTGGTTTGTCGTATTTTTTGGCAATGTATTCCTTGAGGTAATCCGTCAGCGTCTTGTCTCCGGTTTTGTCCCCTTGGACTAAAAGGCCGGCAGCTTTATTGACTATTAAAAGGTGGTTGTCCTCATAGACAACGGTAAATGGCTTCTTTTTCATAATGTTCTGCAATTTACGGATTTTTCAGCGCTACTTTCCGGCCTTTTAATCATAAATCTTATATCATACCTCCAAGCTGCTTTCAGCTTTATGACTTTATTTTCATCTTCCCCACAATATCGCTCACAATAGACTCGGCATGGACAATGCTGTTTTCGATGAAAAATTCTCGAGTATTCAGTCCGCCGCAAACTACGCCTGCAAGGTAAACTCCCGGCACATTGGATTCCTGATTGTATTGATCGTAGCAAGGTTGACGCTTTTCGTCCTGACTCATCTGCACGCCGAGTTGCTCCAGTAATCCAAAATTAGGTTTGTAGCCTGTCATGGCTAACACAAAGTCATTTTCAATAGTCACTTCTCCTTCGGGGGTAGAAATGACAACTTCCGATGCCTGTATTTCTTTCACCTTTGACTTCGAATAAGCCTTGATTGCCCCTTCTTTGATCCGGTTCATGATATCGGGCCGCACCCAGTATTTCACATTTTGATCAACTTCATCGTCGAGCAAAACCATACTTACCTCAGCTCCTTTGCGCCAGCACTCAAGTGCAGCATCCACGGCTGAATTTGCACCGCCGACGACCAAGACTTTTTGCCCGATAAATGGCCAGGGTTCTTTATAGTAATGCATGACTTTTGGTAAGTCTTCACCGGGGATATTCATCAAGTTTGGGAGATCGTAAAATCCTGTTGCCAACACGATTTTTTTTGTCTGGTAACTTGATTTGGTAGTTTTGATTTGAAAAAGAGCTCCCTTTTTTGAAAGCGTTTCGACCCCTTCGTACAAGTTCACATTCAGATCAAAGTGAAAAAAGATTCTTCGGTAATATTCCAATGCTTCCGTTCGTGTAGGTTTGTTTCCCACAGACATAAAAGGAATGTTGGCCATCTCCAATCGATCCGAGGTAGAGAAAAAAGTCATATTCACCGGGTAGTTGAAGATCGAATTAGTCAGAGTGCCTTTTTCCAAAATGACATAATTCAATCCTGCTTTTTTGGCTTCTACGCCACAGGCTAGGCCTATTGGGCCACCTCCAATAATAATGAGGTCAAAAATTTGCATTACTAGGTTGATTT